>JBPCXR010000001.1:0-16966 GCA_051027215.1 Pseudomonadales bacterium
CTGTAGAACTTTCCGATACTAGATCCGGGGTGCTGATCTGGAGTGAGCGCTTTCCTGCGGCCCTCGATGACCTGCACGATGCCCGCACGCTAATAGTGTCGAGCGTGGTTAATGCCCTGGAACTCCATGTACCGGTAAACGAAGCGAGCGTGGCGAGGTTAGCGGCATCGGAAGACCTGGACGCCTGGAGCGCATACCATATCGGACTCCAGCATGTGTATCGATTCAGCGGTGCGGACAACAGCGTTGCGGCGAACTATTTTGAGCGTGCGACGCAGCTGGATCCGCAGTTCGCTAGAGCGTTTGCCGGGAGATCGTTCGCCGCGTTTCAAAGCGCCTTCATGCAATACTCAGGCGACGTCGATCAACATCGAGTCGATGCTAGTCGCTTTGCGGAAACCGCGGTCGAACTCGATCCCATGGATCCGTTCTGCAACTACAACTTAGCACGCACCTATTGGCTAGATGGCAAGCCAGATCAGGGCTTGGATTTATTGCAACGAGCCACTGACATCAACCCAAACTTTGCCCAAGGTTTTTATGCGCGCGCCTGGACAGATGTTATGGGTGGTCGAGGCGCCAGCGGCATTGCCAATGTGGAACGGGCTCTCACGCTGAGCCCTCTAGATCCGCTGCTGTATGCCATGCAGGCGACCAAAGGCATGGCCCACTTGCTACAAGGAGAGACCGGCGACGCTGCAGCCTGGGCGGAAAAAGCGGCTCGGACCCCGGGCGCGCACTTTCTGATCGGCGCCATCGCTGCCGCGCTACTGCAGATCCATGGGGACACGGCGCAGGCACAATACTGGTCAGCAAGAGTGCGTAAGCGGCGTAGTGACCTCACGCAGGAGCACTTCTTTACTGCATTCCCGTTCGTTGATCCTGACTTGCGCCGAAATATGGCTGACGCGCTTAAGGCATGCGGCTTTTGAGAAATAGCAATCGTTCGTTGTGTACGCCTGTACGGCCGCAACTGGACCAGAATGACCGCCGACTATTTCAGCGCATACACCAGCATTACATTACCCCCCATGTGACCGGCAAAGTTGTAACCTGAGTTAACGTACAAGCGCCCGCGATAGGGCACCGGTGCAGTCGCGCCATTCATCGAGCCGCCGCTTGCGCTTGTGCCGGAAACGCTGACGACGCTCTGGGTAGTGTCGATTTTTCGGAGCAGGCGACCATCGCGTACATCGTGGATTCGTAAATAGCCGTCTAATGCGCCGGCGAAAACCAGCTCAGGCGTACTGGTAATGGCAGCACCAATGCCCGGTGCACAATATTCTCTGCCGCGGCATTCGTCTGCCATCGGCGCTCGCCATAACACCTCACCAGATTCCAGATCCAAGGCGAATAGTCCAGGGTTTGGCGGCGTGTCGTAGCTTCGTGTGTCCGGCGCATCGGATATCGGTACCAACACTCGGTCTCCGCTTACCGCCAGGCCAAAGTGCACGCCACCGTGTAATCCGCCCCTACCTAACGTGGTTTGCCACACGAGCTTTCCAGTATCGGGGTCGACGGCGTGCACGGTGCTGGACTTCTGGCCCGCGATTACCAGTTCTTTGCCGCTGCTACTGCGTGCCAGCACCATGGCGGCACCGAAGTCGAAGTCTGGGCCGTCTTCTTGCGGACAGTTCGCGCCATGAAGGCGAAGACTACAGGCGGAGTTCCAGGCGTCCTGGTGGGTAGCTTGGTAGCTCCAGCGCACGGCGCCAGTTTCCAGCGCCATTGCGATGACCGAGTCGCTAGTCAGGGTGGCAGGGGATGAATAGTTCTCGCCAGTGCCCACATAGAGCTGGCCGCGCTTGCGATCGATGGCAGGGCTATTCCAAATCGGCGCACCGGAAGGGCCGTAGTTCTGCGCACCAGCGCTGTTGCGTGCGCGCGCCGAAGGAGCTTCGGCAATGCTGTAGGTTTGCCAGATTTTCTCCCCTGTAGCTGCGTCATAGGCAACAACAGAGCCGCGAAACTTGCAGCACGGGTAGTCGTCGTCGATGGCAGAAACCACTTCAAGGGAGGACACCGAGACGTAAACGCGGCCTTGATAGACTGTTGGCGCTGCAGTTATGGTCGCTGCGGGATGATCATCGGGATGCGCTCGCCAAAGTTCCTGACCGTTGCTCGCATCGATGGCATAAATCGTTCCCAGGAGGTCGCCGAAATACAAGCGACGGGGTGTGCTATCGCCGCGGGAACGGCTCCCATCGGTGACAATCCCTGTGCGGACTTCCGATCCTGCGGCAAAAGTCCAGCGTATACACCCGCTGTCTTGATCTAACGCATAGACGGTGCCGTCTTGGCTGCCAGTAAACACCGCGCCCCATGCCAGAAGTGGGTGGGAGCGAGCGCGTTGCGCACCGGGGAAGGCGAAAGCCCATTTCAGCTTGAGGTTGGCAACATTGCGAACGCCCAGCTTGGCTTGGCGATTGGACACATTGCGCGTGTTGCCCCAGGTCAGCCCCCAATTAGGCGCGTTTGGTTTGTTCCGCCAGGTAAAATTTGCCGCCTTGCCAGTGCACATCGGAGCCTTGGACTGCCTCAGCGTAGAGTCAAGCTTACGGTTGGTGAGGTACTCTGCGACCATCTGCTTTTCGTTGCTGCTCAGCGCCGCAGCCTGAGCGCGCATAACCCCTTCGGTCAGCGCGCGATGAATGGTGACTGGTGAGAGAAAACGCAGCATCTTAGGGTCCGGCGCCCGGGCGACCCCGGTATCGTGGCAGGTCGCGCAGTGCTGTTCGTACAGTCGATGGCCTTCGGAGCGTTCGTCCAACAGCGGCGCGCCAAATTCATCGGATCGAGGCGCTTCAGCGCCCCACGTTGGAGCTGAGGTCAGCAGCAAACTCGCAATTGCCATGCACCGGCTAAAAATATTTGCGAGGTTCATGTCAGGGAATCTCCGGCCGATGGCCGCGGCGTTGTTCGAGTTGATCGCGAATGGTCTGGTGTTTTTCTTTGGTGAGCGGGTAATGCCAGGCGATTAGTGCGGTAAAAAAGAATCCACTAGCCGGACCGAAGACGAACAGTAGTTTCAAACCCAAGGTAGCGCTTTCTGTATTGTCGGTGCCAAGTGAAGCATCGTAGCCGATGAAGGCCAATATGCTCAGCGCCAACCAGGGCCCGACCGAGAGCGCGACTTTGGTCGCGAACGCCCAGACCGCGAAATACACCGCGGCCCGATCCTCACCTGTTTCTAGTCGATCGACGTCAATAACGTCAGCCTTCATGGAGTTAGGGATGGCCAAAAAGCAGCCGGCAAGTAGACCTGTAGCCGCGGTGATGGGAAGCATGTAGTAAAAGTCACCAGGTCCTAGAAACAGGTAGCCGAGCATGAGTACAGAAAATAGCGATAAGGACAGGCACCAGGCTTTGTGCTTGCTTATCTTGCCGGAGAACCAGACCCAGAACGGCACGCCCACTAAGTTGAACAGGTAGAAAACGAACAGCTGCACGATGGTATTGCGCTCTTCATGCAACACACCTCGAATGTAGAAGACGATGAGGGCGGTGGAGATAGACGTGCCGAGCTGGTTAACAAAGAACGCTAGGATTAACTGTCGAAACGGGTGGTTGCGCCACATCAGGCGAAAGCCTTTCAAGAGCGACACCCGAGTGGGGATGTAGTTTCGGCTCTCGGGGACGTTAAACACCGTGAGGCCAACAGTGATGGGTAACAGCACCAACATCATGGTGCCAATCAACAGCAGCGTTTCTTCAGTCCCACCAAAGTCAAACAGGTAAATGGCGGCGACCGGGACCAGCTTGCTGAGCACGTTGGCGGCGAGGCCAATGGCGGCGCGCCAGCCGGTGATTCGAGTTCGCTCATGGTATTCGGGCGAAAGCTCCGCGGCCCAGGCGTAATACGGAATGAACAGCATGGTCCATCCGGCCCACAGCACGATCAGCCAGGTCAGCAGATAAGCTGCATCGACGCCGGGTTCTGGCATGAACAGTTTGTACACAGACAACATCAGTAAGGGTACCGATGCCGCCATCCACACTCGCCGCCGACCCCAGCGCGTATTGGTCCGATCGCTAAGCCAGCCGATGAGTGGATCGGAGATCGCATCAAAGGCTCGAGAAAGCAGCAGTACGATGGCCACGGCCTGCAGGCTAATGCCCAGATCGGCGCCATAGTAGTTCGGTACAAAGGCAGCGACGGGCACCGCTGCCATTTGAATGGGCATGTCTGCCAGACCATAGTAAAACAGGGTTTTTCGGCTCAGCGGCGGCGTAGTCGAGGGGCTGTCGCTCACGATGCTAATCAGTTGCAGTGCGCGTCTGGGCTAATTGCTCGCGCAATTCCGAGTGCGTGGATTCGGTTAGTGGATGATTCCAGGCGATTAAGGCCGCTAGCGTGAATCCGGTGGCTGGCCCGAAGACATAGAGTAGCTTCAATCCCAATAATCCCTGGGCAGAACTGTCGGCGCTGGAAGTAGGGTCGTAGCCAACCAATGCCAATATTGTGAGTGCGAGCCAGGGGCCAATAGACAACGCGACCTTGGTGGTAAACGACCAGACCGCGAAATACCAAGCGGCCCGATCTTCGCCGGTGAGAAGACGATCCACGTCGATTACATCGGCCTTCATGGAGTTGGGAATGACCCAAAACGAACCGCCTAAGAAGCCGGTAACTGCCGTGATCGGTAGCATGTAGTAGAAGTCTCCCGGTCCTAGCGCCAAGTAACCGCACTGTGCAGCAGAGAAAGCGAAAAGGCCAAGGCACCATGCTCTATGTTTGCCCACTTTGCTGGAAAACCAGATCCAAAAAGGGATGCCGCAGAGATTGACCGAGTAGTAGACCAGGAGCATGAGGATGCTGGCTTTGTCTTCTTCGAGTACGCCGCGTATATAGAACACCACCAGCGCCGTGGAAATAGCAGAGCCAAGCTGGTTTATGAAAAAGGCGAGCACTAGACGCTTAAACGGCGCGTTGCTCCACATCATTTTCAATCCAGGGATGAGCGGTATCCGGGTAGGTTTGTAGTCCACTGGTTCAGGGACCTTTAGCACGGTGAGGCCGACGCACACCGGCAACAGGATTAGCACCATGGTGCCGATTAACAGCAGAGTTTCGCGAGTGCCACCAAATCCAAACCAGAACAGCACCAGCACGGGAATGACTTTACTGAGGACGTTCGCGGCCATACCGATACCTGCGCGCCAGCCGGTGATGCGGGTCCTTTCATTGTATTCGGGAGAGAGCTCGGCGCCCCATGCGTAGTAGGGAATGAACAACATGGTCCAGCCGATCCAGAGAACGACCAACCAGAGCAATAGATAGGCGGCAGTCACCGGTGGCTCCGGCATGAACAGCTTGTAAACGGCCAGCATCATCACCGGGATTGCGGCGACCATCCAAACGCGGCGCCGTCCCCAACGGGTATTGGTGCGATCGCTAAGCCAACCGATCAAGGGGTCGGACACCGCGTCAAACAGTCGCGTCAATAGCCAAATTGTGCCCACAGCCGCAAGGCTGACACCGAGATCAGTGCCATAGTAGTTCGGAATGAACGCAGCCACGGGAATGCCTGCCATCTGGATCGGCATATCCGCAAGACCGTAATAGAACAACGTCTTACGGGTCAGCGGTGGTTGCGCATTGTCGGATTGTGCGAACGCGGTCGGTGTCCGTGCTGTTGCCAAACAACCTCCCCATTAGGCGTTTGCCAGCTTTCGAAAGCTGAGCTGTAGTTAAGTATAACGTGTTCACTTTATACGTGGCAGCCGAGTTGTTGCATGTTAATCTGCAGAATCGTTCGTAGATTCGAGGCGCACTTTCTTGTGGCAATAAAGGGCCTGACGGAACGCCAGATTCGGCGCCGAGAGAATATTCTGTCGGCGGCCAGAAAACTGCTGACCAAGCATGGCGTCGACGGTGTAACCATGCGAACACTCGCCAAACAAAGTGGGGTAGCACCGAAAACGCTCTACCACCAGTTCGGCAGCAAAGAGAATTTGCTACGCACGGCGGTGGAAGAACGCTACCGCTACTACTACCGCATGATCGACGAAGAAGACATCGCCCACGGTATCGATCGTCTGTTCTACATCGTCGACGCGGTCACCGCCACGACCCAGAAGAACAAGGCTTATGCTAGAGCGTTGTCGCCGTTGGTACAGAACGATCCGGATCGAGCGTTTTTGGCCATTCGCAATCGAACCTACCGCAAGGCGATCAATCAGATCGCCGACGAAGGTGGATTCTTGTCCTGGGTGCAGGTTGACTTGATCGCTGCGATCATTTTTCGGCAAATGAGTCCGGCTTACGTGAGTTCCTGGCTGGTGCGTGGATCATGGGACCTGGTGGCGAGTATTACCAAGCTCGAGCTGAGCCTGGTTCTCGTTTCGATCACCAAGGGCTACACCCATAAGAAGGCTGCGGCCACGATTAAGACAATGCAGAAAGAGCTCAAAGGCTTTGGCGAGCGCTGGAGCACAGAGTTAGGAGCAGGATGATGACCATCAAAGTCGTAAACCACACCCAAGAATCGGCGGTGATTACGAACTACGAAACGGATCGGTACGTGAGCCCTGAGTACATGGAGCAGGAATGGTCAGAGGTGTGGCGCAACACTTGGCTATTAGCGGGCCTGGTGAGTGATGTAAAGCAACCCGGAGACTACTTCGTTTTCGATCTTGGTCGCGAACAATTTTTGCTGACCTGCACCAGCTCAGGCGCGGTGCAGGGCTTCTATAACGTTTGTCAGCACCGTGGCAATCGGCTGGTAAAGGATGAGCGCGGGCATGCCAACAACTTTCGTTGCGCCTACCATGCCTGGAGCTACGATCTCGACGGGCAGCTCAAGATCGTGCCCTACGAAGAGCGGTTTGCCGCGGGCGTTCCCCACAAAGAACGATCCTTGCGACCGGTACACACAGAGATCTGGGATGGTTTCGTGTTCATCAACATGGCACCGTCACCACAGCCGCTAAGCGATTTTCTTGGTCCTGTGGTAGAGCATCTCAAACCCTATCGGTTTGCCGACATGCGGCTGGTTGAAGATCAGACGGTGCACCATCAATGCAACTGGAAAGCCGTCGTCGACAACTTCAGCGAGCTCTACCACGTCGATTTTCTGCATCCCCAGCACAAGCGCATGGTGGACTGCTGCAACGACACGGTGCATCTGTTCCCTGGCGGGCATACCGGGCTGGCGGTCCCTGGCGCCACAGTTAATCCGCGCTTTCCTGTGCCCGATGAACCGACGGACATTCAGTCTGCGCAGCTGCAAAATCTGGGGCTCGATCCTGCAGATTTCTCTGGCCGTGTGATGGATGTTCGCGAGGCAGTACAGCGCCGCAAGCGCGAAGTCGGGCATGAAAAGGGCATGGACTATTCCGGGTTTGATGATGCGCAGCTGTCAGACGTGTGGCAATACAATCTGTTCCCCAACATCATCTTGTCCTTCACCCCAGAGCACTGTTGGATTATGCGGCCACGCCCCCATCCGACGGATCCGCAGCAGTGCTATTTCGACAAACTGTCGCTGCTTAAGTTTGCCGATCCCGCGATTAACTCGGAAAGCCGCGGAGTCGTCGGTGGAGGTCGAGCGGTGCTGCAGGCTCGGACCGATCTAGACAACGGCTATGTGCGACCAAACAGAGATGCCTTTGATCACCACGCCATACTCAGCGGCGAAAAAACGATGACCGATACCATCGATCAGGACATTGAGCTGCTCGGTGGAGTGCAGGCAGGTATGGCATCGGCAGGGTTCGAATCGGTGTGGCTGAACGATGACGAGATGTGGGTGCAACATTTCCACAATCATCTCGATACGTTAGTAGACGCGACTAAGGGTCAAGCCCGATGAAGCTGAGCATTGTCGATGTGTTCGCCGAGGATCAATACGCGGGGAATCAGTTGGCCGTTGTGCACGATGCGGCCAGCCTCTCAGAGCAAGCCATGCAGGACATCGCTCGGGAAATGAACTTCTCCGAAACTACCTTCGTGCTTGGCCAATCTAATGGCCGAGCCAGGGTGCGCATTTTTACTCCGGAGTGGGAGCTTCCTTTTGCGGGCCATCCTACGGTAGGAACAGCCTGGGTATTGGCCAAGGGCAAAGGTAGCATTGTGCTAGATCTGCCCATCGGCGAAGTCGGGGTGAGCTTCGACGATGCAGGCATCGGCTGGATGACGCCGCCACCGGTGGCGCTTAACGCGCAGTTTGACCCAGAGCGAGCGGCTGCGTTGATTGGACTCTCGAGCGATGATTTAGCCGCGGACTATCCACCGCAGTTTGCTGAGGTAGGTCCGCAATTCATATTGATTGGTGTGAAAGAGCTTCGCAGCTTACAGCAGGCGAAACTCGATGAGGCCCTATACAACGCCTACAAGGCTGAGGGTCTCGGCGTTCAGTGCGTGTTCGTTTTTTCTCCAGAACCTTATGAGCCCAGCGCAGACTTTTCGAGCCGAATGTTTTTTCATTCAGGCAACATTCGCGAGGATCCGGCCACCGGTAGCGCCAACACTGCTTTCGCAGCGTATTTGCTCGCGCACCGCGGAGCACTGGGCGACGTGGTTGTCGACCAGGGTGTTGAGATCAAAAGACCATCGCGGTTGTATCTGCGAGTGGGGGAACCCATTCAGGTAGGTGGGCGGGTCGTTCAGACTGTAGCTGGTGAACTCTGCTGACAGGCGTTTTGGGGTTAGCTATCTTTCACAGCAACCGGTGTGGCTTTCCAGTTCATCAAAAATAATCCGACCCCGACCATAATGAGTGCCAGGACAAACATCGGCGTTAGCTTGTCGTCAAAAATTAGCCAGCCGGCAAAAACGCCGAAGAGCGGGGTAAGGAGGCTGAATGACGCCATGTTTGAAACCGGGTAGACAGACAGTACCCAAATCCAGATGAGAAACCCGAAGCTGGCTATGGCAACGATCTGAAACGCTAGAATGGCAATGATGGTTGCTGTCACCTCTCGAATCATGTCGCCAAACAGCGGTGCCAAGGCGATGAGTATCAGTGCAGACACCGCCAACTGGTAGAGCAGGTTCTGTTCGTTTGACAC
Source organism: Pseudomonadales bacterium (assembly GCA_051027215.1). GTDB lineage: Bacteria > Pseudomonadota > Gammaproteobacteria > Pseudomonadales > Azotimanducaceae > CALHVX01. Next base: position 9,013 of record JBPCXR010000001.1, read on the forward strand.
CTGAGCCAGGCGCGTTCCGCGTATGAGAAGGGTAATACCGGCCCAGAACAGTGCAGCGCCCACCGCCAGGAGATCGCCGATCCAGGCCTGTGGCCCGACCTGGGTATCGCCGCCAGGTAGCGCAATGGCCACCCCCAGCATGGCCACCACTAGCCCGAGCAGACGAATCAATGTCAGGCGTTCCCCGGGGAACATAAAGTGCGCAGCGATCGCAACGTAAAATGGCATGGTATAGAAGAACAGCGACACCCGCACGACGCTCGTATATTCCAGTGCAATGAATAGCAGCGCAAACTCCGCGGCAAAGAAGAAACCGTTGAGCACGCCCAGCCCAAGGCTGCCGTCGGAGAAATCCAATCGTTTACGGGTAGCGAGCGCAAACAATAGGACGATGACAAAGGCAAACGCGCTGCGTAGGCCTGCTTGAAACAACGGGCTGAATCCGGCGTTTACCAGTTTCACCATTGCCTGATTAAAGCCAAGCAGAACGCTGAAGCCGATCAATAAAGAAGCGCCCAGGGCATCGATGCGGTCTTTGCGTTGGGTCATAGATGCTCTACGAGTTCGCTGATCTAGCTTTTGGCGTGATCTTGAGCGTGCTGCTGCATCAATTGCCACAGCTGCTCGAGGTGGGTTCGATCACTGCCCTCAACGCCGATGGATACCCGCACGATGGTTTTACCGGCGAGCTCGGTGACAGACAAAAATGCCTTGCCTGATGCGTTTAGGCGTTCAACCCACTGGCGGTTGTGGGCGCTGAGCTGCTGCGCACTCCAATCGGAATCCCCAGGGTTGTGCTCCACACAGACGGTTTGTAGGTGAACCGGCGCCGCTAGATTCCAGTTCGGCGTGCGCGAAACCTGCTCGGCGAACCAGGTAGCGTTCTCCAAATCTTGTCGTAGTCGCTCCCGGATTGCGCCTGGCCCGTCGATGCGCAGATGAAACCAGAGCTTAAGTGCGCGAAATCGCCGGCCCAGGGGGATGCCCCAATCCCGGTATTGCACAACTTCGTCATCGACTTCGGAGCGCAAGTACGGAGGATTGCTGGAGAGCACGTCCGTCAGCGCTTTTGGATCTCGCACATAGAGCAGCGAGCAGTCCAAAATGGTGCCCATCCACTTGTGTGGATTGAGGGAAATTGAGTCTGCACCTTCGACCCCCTGCCACATCCACCGACACTCTCGTAGCAGCATGGCAGAACCGGCCATGGCGGCATCGACGTGCACCCAGCAATCGTAGTTGCCTGCGATGTGCACGATGCCGGCCACTGGATCCATTGCGGTAACGCCGGTGGTGCCGACGGTGGCGATAATGGCGGCGGGTTTGCGGCCTGCGGCAATGTCTTCTTCAATAGCCGTGCGTAGCAAATCTGGGCGCATGGCATGGCTTTGGGAGTCTGTGCCAACTCGGCGCACGTTGTCTTCGCCGAAACCCGCCAACAATGCGCCCTTGATGACTGAAGAGTGTGCTTGTTCGGTGGTGTAAACCACGAGTGGTTGCTGCACACTCTGCAGGCCGCCTCGATCTTTGGAGAACTCGCTGGCACGTTCACGAGCGACCAACAGTGCCACTAAACAGGCGCTGGATGCCGTATCCACAATCGTGCCCTGCCATTGTTCCGATAGTCCCAATAGCTGGCGCATCCAAGCGCAAACGACTTCTTCGACTTCGGTCAGAGCTGGCGAACTCTCCCAAGAAATGCCGAGGCTGCCGAGCCCGCCGCTGGCGATATCGCCCAAGACAGAAGCGAGGGAGGCATTGGATGGGAACCAGCCAAAGTGCATAGGGTGTTGTACCTGGGTGATGCCAGGGACAATGATCTGCTCGAGGTCAGCCAACAGTGCGGTAATTGACTCACCACCTTCCGGTGGCTCGGCGGGTAGCTGGGATTTAACCTCACCCGGTCCGACCTGGGCCTTCACTGGAAGCGTTTCTAGGCGCAGTCGATGATCAGCGACCCAATCAACCAACGCGTGGGCCGCAGATCTGAATTCTTCTGGTGTCATGCTGCGGAGCTTAGCAGCTTCCCTAGATGCGCTATAGCGTCACATCTGCTTGAACAGGTGCCCAAATGCTGCGCTACTGCGCAGCGTCTCTGCGCGGCGTTTCAGATGCACAGTGTAGCGACCACGCAGATCGCGCTTGGCGCGAGAGATGTCGGCAACGTTAACCACTAAGCTTCGATGGATCTGCCAAAACTGATTCGGATCCAATTGCTCGAGCAGCTCTTTTAGCGACAGCCGCAAGACAAATTCCTGTGACTGGGTCTGCGCGGTGGTGTACTTATGCTCAGACTTGAAATAGACCACGTCAGCAACAGGCACCAGCTGCGTAGTATCGCCCAGGCCCGCCCGCAGCCATTCAAGATGGTTCGTAGTACCTGGCCTCTCGAGTTTCTCCAATAGTGTCTCGAGTGCGGCCGCGCTGGCTTCAGCTGGACTTTCAAGCTGCCGTTTAAGGCGTTGGATCGAATGTTCCAGTCTTGATCTAGTCACGGGCTTAAGCAAGTAGTCCATGGCGGCAGATTCGAATGCTTCGACAGCGTAGTCATCGTAAGCCGTGGCGAACACGATTAGCGGTGGCTCGGCGATGTTGTTTGTCATTGCTTGTGCTACCGCCAGGCCGTCCATTTCCGGCATGCGAATATCTAAGAACAACAAGTCCGGTTGATGGTTGGCGACGAGTTCCAAAGCCTGCAGACCATTTTGCCCCGTGGCAGCGATGCGAAGTTCCGGCCAGAGCTCAGCAAGTAGGTGCTGCAAGTGCTCAGTTAGGTTCGGTTCGTCATCAATTAGGACCGCGCTGGGCATTAGGCTGCTGACAGCGGCAGGCGAAGCTCCGCAATCACACCGCTGGGTTCGTTGTCTGCAAGGGTCAACTGCGCTTCGGCTCCGTACAGTGCGCTGAGTCGTTTCTTGATGTTGCTAAGGGCAGTACCCGTTCCTTTACGATTGTGCGGAGCGCCGAGGTTGTCAGGGTGAATTCCTAGTCCAGTATCTATGACTTTTAGCTGCAGGGAGTTGTCTTGGCTGGTGGCACTGATGCTTACCGTGCCGCCCTCGGCTTTTGGCTCGAGCCCGTGATTTACCGCGTTTTCTACCAGGGGCTGTAGCAACAGCGGTGGCAATTGCTGGGAACGCAAAGTCCCGGGCACATCGATGTGAAATTGCAGCCGGCTACCCATTCGAATGTGCTGAATATTTAGATAGGCGGTCAGCATGTCCACCTCTTCGCCCAAAGTGGTGTGCCGCTCGCGAGTGCGTTTCAAGCTCGCCCGGAGCAACAGCGTTAAATGCTCAAGAGTTGCTTCTGCGGCTTGTGGATCCGTGCGTATCAAACTGGTGGCGTTGCTCAAAGTGTTGAATAGAAAGTGCGGCTCAATCTGAGCCTGCAGCAGCTTTAGTTGCGTGTCGGCCATCTGCCGGTCCTGCTCCGCTTGCTGTTGTTGCGCTTGTGCCAGTTGCGCTTGAGAATCCACCAAGCGCGATCGCGCGCCAAAGAGCATATAGCCCACCACCCCAAAAAACAGCCCGAGCCACAGGGTGTCTTCGCTGTGGGAAAAGAAGTACCAGGGGTCTCCGACGGTCAGCCAGGCTCCGGTGACCAACCCTAGGGCCAGCCCGGCGATCTGTAGAGGGATGGGTGCAAGCGTAGGGGAGAGGTGTCGTTTTAGTTGCTCGTGGAAGAGCTCAAACATGGCGTTTATGCTGATGCCGACGCACAAAGAAATAGTCACTGCCCTCGACAGCTCAGTAATGCCGAGTGCCCACAACAAGACACCGATTGCCAGACAGAAAGTGATGGTGCCCGCAAAGCCCAGCAAGGTGCGCTTTAGCGAACTGTTCGCAGGCATGTGGATTGATCGCTGCTCAGCCACGCAGGTCACCAACGAACTTGCCATGCAGACCTAGAGGCAAGCCATAAGGCAGGGTCGCAGTACAGATCGGGCCATCGGCCAAGTGATCAGCGTTGAAGATGTTCAACAAGGTCTTGTCACGAGTGAAGTCATAGGCTGAGCCAAGCACCCACCCTGCCGACTCTGGGGCGCTGTTTGGTTTGGGCACAAACAGGTGTTCCTCGGGCAGTTGGCTTATGGGGTAGGTATACGTGTCGAGACTGTCTTTGTCCGCACGGTAGGCGCTCACCGCATTCAAGCCGCCGTTGGGTGCCGGTTGGCTTGTTGAGCTGGAGAGCATGAACAGGCGCTCATTGCGGCGCCCGGTAAGTCGTGGATCGATGGCGGGGAATTCCGTTTCCAAATCGTCGCGGGAACCTAGCATGGGTGCTTCGCTAATTTTCCCTTGGCGCGTATCAATCCTATAGATGGTATGGCGGGTTGGAGCGGCGGGTGCTCGAATGCCGCGCATGACCTCGGTGAAGGTCTGGGTCATCGCTGTTGGTGCATCCGCTCGCGCAGCATCAAAATGAATAACGCCAGCGCGATCCTCCCAGGCGTTGCCATAGTGAAAGACCCATTGCGCTGGCAGCTCGTAGGTTTGATGTTTGGAAAAATCGTTCTTGTCGATCACTAAAACCCGGGTGGGCTGATCGCCATGCCAACGATGACTGGCTAAGAAACTCTGCGCCACACCTTCTTCGGGTTCGTGCCACAGTGGCGGGATCATTATGATCAGATGCTGGGCGGTTACCACGAAGTCGTGGGGCATGCTCATGGGCGCGACGGGCACAACTCCGGTGCGCTTGACGCGACCAGAGGGATCGATGTGCCAAAGAATCAGCAGAGATGCTGAACTCGAGTAGCCAAAATTCCATAGGTTGCCGTCAGGCTCGATTCGTGGATGGGCCGAGAACGGCACGCCCTCGGTTTCTTCCGAAAAGGCATGGAAGCCAACGGTGTCTAATGTTTGAGCGTCGACCTCTACCGGTGAGCCCGCTTCCCACAATGCATAGAGCTTACCGTGATGCGGCAAGACACTGATGTTTGCGGGATTCAAGGTGTCGGGGCCGGAAACGCCAAGGGCGTCTTCGACGGCTGTGCCAAACGCTGAGTAGAGCGGCTTACCTGCCGCTTTCTCTGCCAGGTACTTTGGTGTTTCTATCATTCGCGCTTGATGGTGAATGCCTTCCTTGCTGATGCGATAAGCCTGCAGCATGCCGTCGCCGTCAAACCAGTGATGCCAGCGAAAGCTGCCAATCTCGTGCAGGGCTGGACCATTGCGATATAGCGTGCCATGAAGTTCGCTAGGAATCTTGCCCCGTAGGCTGGCCGATGCGGCGTACGACTCAGCGCCAACGCTGCGGTAACCATTCAACCAGGGTTGTTCTTCGGCAGCGGCGGCAAACTTTGATTGCCAGGACTGCGGTGCTGGCGCAGGAGCTCCGGCTAATACCGTGCTGGGCAAAGTAATCAACAAGCCCGTGCTCAGAGATGCTTGGAGAAAGCGTCTTCGGTGCATAATGTTCGCTCCTACTTTCTCAGAAGAATTTCTTGCTGAGTGGTACTTTCGGTCGCGCTGGGCACGGTGAACTTAGCATCCTTCCACTTCGGTGGCCCAAAGGAGCCGCTAGCGTTGTTCGACATGCCCCAAGGCTCTTTCGGCATACCTAGCATGTTGGTTTTCAATTCGCCGTCTCCGTCTACGTCGTGCATGACGCGGATTGCGTATTCACCCGGGGGAAATCCGTTGACGGTTACTGTCGTCGTACCCAACTGAGCCGGCAAGATGAAGGACGCAACTGCCGGGCCTTCTCCCGCAAAAACACTCTTACTATTGCTGACTTCGATGCGAATCGTACCGCTGTCGCTCTGGACGTTGCCGACGCTGAAGTCCAGCACGCCGTTGGCGGTCGTTGTGTCCGGCAAGCCGTCTGTCTGCGCGTGCACATGGGTAGCGAGCAATCCGAGACTGGCGAGCAGTAGCAAGAACAACGCGTCGCTCACAAGAGCGTGGAGTCCAGAGAATCTATGCAACAGGCGAGTGTTCATCAGCGTTCCTTTAAAGCAGTGACTGAACGCTAAGATAAAGTGAAGCTGCGCCTTTGTCTGGCTTGTGCGATGAATGGGTAGCAGGCTGCCTGGAGCTGCTGTGGCGAAGATGGAACGGTGGCACACGGCCAGCGTTTACTGCAGGCACGAAAAAGCCCCGGTGGCCACGTAGGCTACCGGGGCTGTTTTCTTACTGCTTGAAGACCAGTTACGTTAAGTTAGCTGAAGGTTTCAGCTAACAGAGCGCTTACGGCCCGGAGCATGGCGTTCGCCAATGACCGAACCCCAGTCAGCGCCCAATGCGCGACGCAATTGGCTGACGCTGTCCCAGCCGATTCGCTGCGACAGTGACTGTTCCGCCTCGCGAAGAGAAGCCAGCGCAGCATTGATCAGCTGCGAGCCTTTCTCGCTGAAGACAATTCGGTTAGCACGTCGATCGTCTGGGTCGGGAATCTGGGTAACCAGTTCGTCCCGTTCCAGCTCGTTGATTTGCTGTTGAATTGCCTGGCGGCTTACGCCAAGCACCCGAGCAAGCTCAGCGGCTCGAGTTATTCCGTTAGAGATGTTAATTAGAATCATCGTCTGCGTCCGCGTGCGCGGCGAGTAGCCGGCGCGCTGGAGCCCATTCTGGAGGCTTTCGTCCATCCAGTAGTAAGCTCGCAAAAGCGAGCGCATCAGAACTTCGTTCGGTTGATCGTCCATTTCCAGCCTCATCATACTGGTGCCAGCGGGACAGTTAGGCGTCGCGGATTGATCGAAAAAATCGGGCAATCGTTGTCGGACAACTTCGTCACTGGAGCCAGGTGCCTGTCGGCAAGTTACAAGTCCGGGTATTGTTTCCCAATGTCACCCGGCAGGCAACCTGCGAATTTAGACAATTAGTGGGAGTTGTGACCGTTAATGATCATATCAGAGTGTTTGGAGCTTAAGTATGTCTAAATGTTGCCTAAATCGCCGAATTTGTCCGACCTACTGTGGGCAATGACGAAGAGCCTGTTGGCGGCCGCTATGCCAAATATGTATTGGCGGTGCTCATCATCGTCTACATCTTCAACTTCATTGATCGACAGATCTTGTCGATCTTGGCAGAGGAGATCAAAGCTGATCTAGGCATTACCGACGCCGACATCGGCTTTCTCTACGGCACGGCGTTCGCTGTGTTCTATGCCATTTTCGGAATTCCGCTGGGGCGGCTTGCAGATGTTTGGGTGCGCAAGAGTCTAATTTCCCTGGGGCTTGCGTTCTGGAGCGTGATGACCGCGCTCTCGGGCACTGCCCGCAGTTTTGTATCGTTAGCCGTGTACCGTTTCGGCGTTGGCATTGGTGAAGCCTCGGCGACTCCTGCGGCATTCTCGATGCTGTCTGACTACTTCTCGCCAGCACAGCGCGCGACTGTGTTGTCGGTCTATTCTTCTGGCATCTACATTGGCGCTGGTATCGGACTGTTTCTCGGGGGTCTGATCGTTGATAGCTGGAATGCGGTCTATCCTAACCTCGATATCGCGCCGTTTGGCTTGAAAGCTTGGCAGGTGGCCTTCTTCGCCGTCGGATTGCCCGGCGTGTTGATGGCGGTGTGGGTTTGGTTTTTAAAGGAACCAAGACGCGGCCTGAGCGAAGGGCTGCAAACGCCGGAGCATCCTCAGCCTTTTGCTGAGGGGCTGAAGTCGCTCGGCTCGGTCCTGCCGCCGTTCACGCTTTGGTCGCTTTACAGTGCCGGTGGATTCCGTGCGTTGTTTGCCAATCTGTTCGGAGCGGTGTTGCTGTTCGCCCTTGGCTGGGTACTAAACCAGACCATGCCCTCGGTGATTCAATGGACCGCGCTCGGCATTGGCGTGTATGCGGCGATGTCCTGGGTGCAACATCAACGCCATGCAGATCCAGCCACGTTCGCCATGATGTTCGGCTCCAAAGCATTTCTGTTAGCGACTATTGGTTTTCCGATCATCTCTTTCATGACCTATGGCATTGGCTTCTGGAGCCCGCCCTATATGTTGCGGCGCTTTGCGG
>JBPCXR010000002.1:0-2720 GCA_051027215.1 Pseudomonadales bacterium
TTCGTGCAAGGAGTTCTTGCCACCGTCGAGTTCCCAGTCGAGCCGGAAGCAGAAAACGTGCTGGTGCACGGGCGAAGACAGCTCCGCCGAGATCATCGGTGACTGGGCGGCATTCACTTGGCCGTCGGTAATGGCGCTGACTCCCACAATACCGGTGAGTTTGATTTCCATCTGAATCGTGCCATCGAGATAGAGGTACCAGTAGAAACCGTAGTCGTAGTTACCAATCGTAAAGATGGAGGAGATCACCAACCGACGGGAGCGCCTGACCTCACTGGTCTTCGAGGCGCTGTCATAGTGTTTCCACTGAATGCCATAGTCTTCTTCGTGCATACAGATGGCGTTTTCGACCTTTTTTAACGTGCCTTCATGAGTGATCTGATCGATATCAAAGTAGTGGATTTCACCAAGACAGTCACAACCCAGTTTGAGGGAATTGATCAGCTGCCCCATGTTGTACTCGCTGGCGTCGAGTACATGTTTCCAGCGGTGCATCGGATCGCTGTCGCCGTAGGGCACGACCATCTCAGATAGCGCTGCCCGATAGAGTATCGGTCGCTCACGCAACGACAGTTGATGCAATACGAGACCGTTGACCGGGTGAATGCCGACCCGAAATTCGTACCCTTGCCACTTCACTCGATAACCGTCTACGCTGAAACTTGGCCCGTCGGGTTGTGTGATCGATAGCGCCTTGAGGTCGTGGCGTACACTGGGTTGGCTTGCAGCATCAAACCGGCCGCTGGCGGTAGGCAGAGGCACAACGCCGTTATCTTCTATGGCAACGACCTGCTGCGCGGTAATGTCTACGTGGGCTATTAGCCCGTGGATTGGCTTGGCGTAGCCGTTATCGGTTTCGTCCGCTCGAACAAACGCGATACATCGCACCGCTCGATGTCCCTCCGGAATTGCCGAATGGGCAAAGCCCCCAGCGGGCCAGGGGTCGATCTGGATCAGTTCCAGATCTTCTTCGCTTGCCGTAGCAACCCCTCGCTGGGCAACCGCGTGTAGCCATTCTTCATTCTGTTTGGTTAGCTGTACCGCTATTCCCAGGTCAGCGAATCCGTATGGCGCCTGTGCGTTTCCCGGTAGCCGTGAGATCGAGGCTTCGCCGGTATCGAGGTTAATGTCAGCAGCAAAGCCGCCATCGGGCGTTTGGTCCACACCTAACAATCGTGCAACCCGTGGCACGCTTGCACCTGCCTTGACACGTTCTTTAGGCGGTTCAACTAGACCGACGGAGGAGAAGAAGGCCCCCGCAGCGCTGTGTTGGTCGCGGAAAACGGCAACAGCGCTGGTAATTTCTGCAGCCGACAGTGGATCAAGTGGATGACTCATATACTCATGTCCTAGCCTTTAGCAATCTTCTGTAATTTTCGGATCCCCGACGTGGGCTGTTTGCTGTGTTGTACGTTGAGATCGGACTGACATTGTTGCCGGCACCTCCGATTCTCGAACAAAGACAGCGCAGACGCCAGGAAGTTCGCCAGCGCGTATACCGGGTAGTTCAACTCTTGCTCATCTGCTGACTATCATTCCGCAAGCAGGTAGCTTTTGTAATGGCTTGAGCCTTCGTCGGCAAATCCGACGCGTATTCCAAAGCGACCGGTCTGCACCCACTCATACATCTGGTGTACTTGGGGTTCTACGGTTCTGAAAGCCAATTCGGGCCAGGGCATCTCTTGTTCGTTGAACCAGGCAATTTCGGTCGCTTCTTCGGTGGGGGAGGCTTCTGGAACCCGGTCTAGGTGGCAGCGGAATGCAAGATGCGTCTCCACCATGTGCAGCACCGTGGTGACACTCACCAGCGTCATATCGTCCGGATTTACCCGCACGTGTGTCTCCTCCAGGAGTTCCCGGGATGCGGCCTGTTCGGGAGTCTCGCCCTTTTCCATGAATCCACCGGGTAACGCCCATTTACCAGCTGCCGGCGGAATACCGCGTCGGATCCAGAGGATGCGCTCACCGACGCATACGTAGCAGGCTACCAGGACGATGGGATTTTCGTATCTGATCGGCTCGCTCACCATGGCTCCTCACGGATGGGCGTTGCCCGCTAGTATAGCGCTAGAATTTATTGCCAGCTTCGGCGCTTTCGGCGCAGCTTTGTACCAGTAAGGCTTCGAGATCCTCCGGCCCCAACATGCCGGTTGGTTCGATTTTGATGAAGCGGATATCTTCAAAACCGATGAAACGGGCAATGTGCTCTAAATACGAACGCTGAAAATCGGTTTTAGTGCCATCGGTTGCTTGGGGAAAGCGCACCTCATATGGACTGCCACTTGCGAGCACAAACTGTATCGGCTTGCCGGTGATGGTCCCGATGTACTGGCCCTGGGCGTTGACGTAAAAACTCAAACCCGGCTGACAGACAATATCGAGATAGTGCTTTAAGCGGTAAGGGATCGAGAAATTCCACATCGGCGAGGACACTACCACCTTGTCCGCACTGCGTAGGCGTTCAATTTCCTGCGCCACGCCTGCCCATTCACCCACGGCGTCGATGCCGGTTCCACCCGAGACCATATCCACAATCTGCGCCATCTTCTGGTTGGCGCCTTCCGCAGTGAAGCTTGGCAGCTCAATATCGAACAGTGGCAGATGCTCGATTTCATCGTTCGGGTTAGCGTCTACGTAGGCTTGAACGAACGCATTGGCGACGCGACTCGAGCACGAGTTTTCCTTACGGGGACTGGCTTCTATATAAAGCAGTTTCATGG
>JBPCXR010000003.1:0-37522 GCA_051027215.1 Pseudomonadales bacterium
CTGCTTCAAAAATGGCTTCGTTCTCGCCGTAGTTTGCGCCGGGAATCACTCCGAGGCCCCCCACAAGACCCGCACAGAGATCGCTGACCACGTCTCCGTAGAGGTTTTCTAGTAGGAGGATATCGAACTGGCTGGGATCCTGAACCAGGCGCATGCAGCCCGCATCGATAATTGCGGATTCAAATTCAATATTCGGGTATTCGGTGCGATGCACTTCCTCGGCTTTGCGTAAGAACATGCCATCGGTCAGTTTCATAATGTTGGCTTTGTGGAATACGGTGATGCGCTTGCGCCGTCTTTGGGTCGCGTAGCGTGAAGCCCAATGGGCGATTCTCTCGCAACCTTGTTCCGTTGCCACTTTCATGCTCATTACCACACCCGGCGTGACTTCGTTTTCGACACCGCTGTACAGGCCTTCGGTGTTTTCTCGGATGATGATGAGGTCCACGTTCTCAAAACGGGTCTTTACGCTAGGCAGACTACGTACCGGTCGTACCGCGGCGTATAGATTGAAGGTTTTGCGTAGCTGCACATTCACCGACGAGAAACCTTCGCCGACGGGAGTCGTACAAGGACCTTTAAGAGCGACTTTGTGATCGGCGATGGCGTCAATTGTTGCTTGTGGTAGGACTTCGCCAGAGCTTTCTAAAGCTGTGATGCCTGCGTCGTGAGTTTCCCACGCCAGGCCTGCGTCTGCGGCAGCGAGTATGTTCACTACTACCTCGGTGATTTCTGGACCAATGCCATCTCCGGGGATCAACACGGCTGTTCGTAGGCTCATCGCGTTACTCTCCGCTAGCTGGGGTTTGAATCTGTCTCGAGCCAGGCTTTGATCAGATGGTGGGCAATGGCAATCGGGCCGGGTACGCTCAGCTGAGCTTGGCTGGGTGCTTCGCCCGCTAGGCAGCGTTGCATTGCGGCAGTCACATCGGTGCGTTCGAACCAACGTACGTCTGCCATCTCGGTCGGATCGATTTGTATGTCGCGGCTGGTGGCAGTGGCTATGCAGCCGATCATCAGTGAATAGGGAAACGGCCACGGCTGGGAGCTGTGATAGCGCACATCGCCTATGTGAATACCTGCTTCTTCTCCGACTTCGCGGCGCACGGCGGCTTCGATGCTTTCGCCGTGTTCGATAAACCCGGCTAGCGCGGAGTACATACCTGTTTTCACTAAGGGTCCGTGTGGTTGACCCAGAAGGCACCGATCACCGTCGGTCACCAACATGATCGCCACCGGGTCAGTACGGGGAAACACACTGGTACTACAAGCGCTGCACTTTCTCATCTGGCCGCCGCGCTGCGCTTGGGTCGGCTGGCCGCAGTTGCTGCAGAAGCCATGGCGCTGATGCCAGTCTAGTTGGGACCGCGCCTGGGCGAGAATCCCGGTGTCGGCTTGAGCAAGGCTCATGGCTGCGCTGCGGGCATCGACGAATTCATGATCGCTAGCGCGAACCAGGCTCGCTCGCAAGTCATCTGCAGCCCCGCGTAGCTCTACTGCGAAGCGCGGCGCGCCGTTTGCGGTACCCAACAATACGGCCTGCTCGCATATCTCAGCGCCGAGTTCGTCTGCGCTGGCCCAACCGAGTATTGGCTGGGTGCTGGTGCTGACTAGGCGAGGGCAGAGGTTATGGAACGGCAGAAAACGGCCATCAGTATGGGCTCGTGCCTGGGCTAGCCACTGTTCATCGCGCCGCAGTGCCTCGGCTCGGTCCAGCGGATTGCCAGCAAACGTATGACGTGGCTGATCGATCACATCGATGACAGACCTCCCGGTGCTCACTGAACCTGTGGCCTCGATCGCAGTCCTAGAGCCGTTCGATGAGCGTACCGGTGCCCAGGCCGCCACCACAACACATGCTGATGAGACCGTACTGACCGCCGGTGCGCTGTAGCTCGTGTACTGCCTTAGTGATTAGGAAACAGCCGGTGGCTCCCAGGGGGTGGCCGAGGGCAATTGCGCCACCATTGGGGTTGACCTTGCTCATATCCGCACCGACAGTCTTTGCCCAGGAGAGGACAACTGAAGCGAAGGCTTCGTTCACTTCGAAAACGTCAATGGCATCGATTTTAATGCCGTTGTCGTTCAGAAGTTTCTCGGTTGCAGGTATGGGGCCTTCCAACATCAACACTGGATCGCACCCCACTAGCGCGGTGTCTACCACCCGAGCCAATGGCTTCACCCCGAGCTCCGCTGCTTTTTCGGCACTCATCAGCAGTACAGCCGCTGCTCCGTCCGCAATCTGGGAAGACGTACCTGCGGTATGCACACCGTCCTCGCGAGCTACCGGCTTGAGTCCGGACAAGGCCTCCATGCTGGTATCGCGCGGAACTTCATCTTTTTCAAACACGAAGCTCTCGTCCGTGCGTTTGCCCTCATCGTCAAACTTCGGCACGGTCAACGGAATGATCTGACTGTCGAAATACCCCTCTGCTTGGGCTGTCGCTGCCCGCTCTTGGGATTGCAGTCCAAAGCTATCAGTGTCGTTACGGGTGACCTGATACTTCTGGGCCATGCGTTCCGCGCCTTCAAACTGGCTGGTGAACTCATAGCTTTCGAAATAGCTGCGCGCCACTGGCTTACCGTAATCTGGGTTCAGCCCAACCGCATCGGCGCCGATACGCAGACGAGTCATGTTCTCGACGCCACAAGCCATCACCACATCAGCAACTCCGGACTTGATGATCGAATAGCCGAGTCCTGTGGCTTGTTGTGAAGAGCCGCATTGAGAATCTATGGTGATACAAGGGGTTTCTTCTGCACCGCCGTGTGCGAGCCACGCGGTGCGAGTCACATTCATACCTTGCGCCCCGAGCTTGTTGATGCAGCCACCAACGACTTGTTCGACGGCGGCGGAGGTCAAGCCATTGCGCTGCAATAGCTTTTGCATGACTTGGCCCAGCGTATCGGTGGGATGTACCAGTCCAAGCGAGCCGTTCTTGCGGCCAACGGCACTGCGACCGGCATCAACTATCACAACGTCTCGGGCGGCTTCACTCATGGTGTTCTCCTGTAGGGGCAAAAGGCCCAGTGTAACAGCTACGGTTTACGCTGGACCATGCTGGGCTGGTTGATCGGCTGTGGCGTAACGCCCTTAAAGTAGGCATCCAGCGCATCGAAGTCGAAAGGCTCTTCGGAGAACTGTACGTCGACTTCCTTGGGGTGGGTCCAAAGCGCAATCTTGCGGCCATTAAATGACAGGCACTGGCCATTGAGGTGGGTTGCTTGGTCGCTGAGCAGCCACTGCATGCCTACCGCGACTTCGTCAGGGTGCCCGAAGCCGAGCTCTTTTGGCAATGGGACCGGTTTGTCACTGGCCTGCGCAGCTTGCCCAGCACGATCGAAAACCACCTGGGTCATGTCGGTTTCGGCCACCGGCCAGAATGCGTTGCAGCGAATCTTCGCCCGCGCCAGCTCCATGTTCCAGGTGCGCAGCATGCCCATCATCCCGGCCTTGGCCGCGGCGTAGTTGCCTTGGCCGAAGCCTCCGCTTAGACCCGAGGCGGAGATGACGTTGACGATGTGGCCACCTCCGCCCTCGCGCATGGCCAGAGCGGCTTGTCGACTGGCCATGAAGCTTCCGCGCAAATGCACGGCGATGACTTCATCGAAGTCTTCGTCGCTCATCTTGAACAGGGTACGATCCCGAACAATCCCGGCGTTGTTGATGAGCACATCGATGCCGCCATATTCGCTCACGCAGGTATCGATGAGCGCTGCACAGACGCTACTCTCGGCAACGCTACCGCGCACGCTGCAGGCCTCGCCCCCCGCCTGCTCGATTTGCGCTTGTACTTTCGAAAGTGCCTCGCTGTTGGTGCCGTTCAGCACCATCCGTGCACCCGAAGCTGCCAGCTTCGCGGCGAAAGCGGCCCCCAGGCCGCGGCTGGATCCGGTTACTACAACGCGTTTGCCTTCGATGCCGTGCATAACTGCTCCTGTCAATTTTCGAGGTGATTCAAGTTTTTTTCAAAGGGAAAACCACCACGGTAGTCGATGGCGGTGTTAAAGAACCCGGCACTGTGCAGCTCTAGCGTGACTGGCTGCGGGCCGCGATTCTGCCAGAACCAACCGTGAATGCCCGTAAACGGCGCGACGTAGGTGCCGCTATTGGCATTGCTGCGCCCGTTGTTGAAGCTGATTGCGGCTTCTTTACCGGGTTCAAGGGTAACGAGTGCATCGGGTTCACTATGAAAATTGACCACGACCGGTCCGCTACTGTGCCAGCGATACAGCAGGCCTTCTCCCGCCTGCAGGCGGTACTTGTATTCAACTGACTCGAACGGGCCTAGTTCAAACTGCAATTGCTCGCCCAGTAGCGGTCTGTTTCTAGACTCGAGCGACGGTTCACTCAACCAGTGAGTGAGCGCGCGGGTGTTAGCCTGCTCTGTGGGTGCCAGTTTGGTGAGCCCAAACCTCTCGCCCAAGCCCGTTGGATCTATGGCGTATTCTGCCGGCAGAACCGCGATCAGCAGTACGACCATGGCAATTCCCGTAGCGCTGAGCAGTTGCATCGAACCTTTCACTGAGACGCGCCCGGTTGATCTTCTGCGATGTCTCGGTCGTATTGTTGGTGGCAGGCGACGCAGACCTGATAAAGATCTGCGCCTGCTTGAAACAATGCTGCGGCATCTTTGGCTTCGGCGGCAACCATGGCTTTGTTACCCATAACGACCAGGCCCAGGGAAAATTCCTGCCAATCACCCTCATCAATCGCGCGGCCTGGTAACAACAACAAGTTTGCAGTTTCGATGATGCTGGCGGCTCCCTGGCGCACATGGTCCCAGCCTTCTTCTGTGGTGGGGGCCAGATCCTGTTCGCCCTCTGCGGTAATCACCGCGCCTGCGGAGCTCCAAATGACGTCTGCGGCAGGGTCCAATACCAAGTTCATCAAATCGTGCATTCCAAGTTCGATGTGATAAGGCGGTGCCGCGGTTGCTGGTGGTTTGGCTGGGTCGCTACAGGCGCTCAGGACCGCACAACAAAGCGTGCCAACAAAAAGCGTGGTACAGGTGGGCCAGAGCGTTAACGGAGTTGCGGGCACAGAACTGCCGGGTTGTGACGTCGCGGGAAGGCTACCGCAAAATGTTTAGCCCTGCAGCCGGCCTGGAGTGGCATTGCGCATTCACTGTTCGGCGTCTAAGAGTATCGCTAGTATGGATCTTGTAGTCACAGAAACAGCAGGGACGGGGCATGGATTCATTCGAACAGAAACTCGCGGTGGTCACCGGTGGGGGAACGGGTATGGGACGGGCGCTGGCCGTACAGCTGGCGAGCGCTGGTGCCAGCGTTGCGATCTGTGATGTTTCTGCCGAAAACATGAGTGAAACCCTGGCGCTGTGTCGACAGGCAACCCCTGGGGCGGGGCGCTTTAGCAGCTTCGTCTGTGATGTTGCCGACGAGTCGGCCATGAATGCTTTTCGCGATGCGGTGATGACCGAACACGAGGCCACGGATATCAATTTGCTATTCAATAATGCCGGCATCGGTGGCGGTGGTAGCTTCATTGAAGGTGATCGCGACGAATGGGATCGCACTTTTGCTGTGTGTTGGAACGGTGTTTACAACGGTTGTCGAGCATTCGTGCCATTGCTGGTGGCAAGCTCAGCGGCCGCCCTGGTGAATACGTCTAGCGTCAACGGTTTCTGGGCAAGTCTCGGGCCGAGTACCGCCCACACGGCATACAGCGCAGCGAAGTTTGCAGTGAAGGGGTTTACGGAAGCCTTGATCAACGATTTTCGCTTGCACGCGCCCCATGTGCAGGTGTCCTTGGTAATGCCAGGCCACATCGGCACTTCCATTGCGCTGAACTCAGGCAAGATCTTAGGACGCGGTACTGCTCTGGAGTGGCCAGCAGAGGATGTTGCCGCGGCGCGAGCCCAGATGATTGCGGCCGGCGCACCCGTTGGCAATCTAA
Source organism: Pseudomonadales bacterium (assembly GCA_051027215.1). Taxonomy (GTDB): domain Bacteria; phylum Pseudomonadota; class Gammaproteobacteria; order Pseudomonadales; family Azotimanducaceae; genus CALHVX01. The sequence continues at coordinate 5,918 of JBPCXR010000003.1, forward strand.
CCGACGATCAGATCCGTCAGATTGTGCATCAAAGAGCTTTGGATTTTCGCGACAACGCGCCCTTGTCGGCGGATGACGCAGCGAGCATCATCTTAGACGGAGTGAAGCAGAAACAGTGGCGGATCTTGGTAGGCGCAGATGCCTTGCATCTGGATCAGATGGTGCGCCAAGAACCCGAATCCGCGTATGAACCCGACTTTGCCCGCAGGCTTACTGGCGAAGGCCATTTGCAGGCACTGGTCGCCGCCGTTGGCGAAGAAAGCTAGCGGGAGATCGTTAGGCCACCGTTGCTGTTCTTGGTAAACAGCGAAAGTAGGTCTTCATCACTGGTATGCAGTAGCTCATCTAGCCAGCGATGGAAATTTTGTCCACCGGCTTCGTTGCGACCGAACATGACATGACTTCTCGCACCGGTGCGCAGCGCGCGCTGCTGTTTCAAGCCTGTGGCGTAGTCTTCATCTCGTACTACGTGTTCGAGAAAGAGGAACTGTTCGTGAGCAGCCTTGGCGCGGTCTTCATCTGGCGGGTCTTGCATGAGGTAATTCTGCACAGTGTAGGACTCGCCAGGAGAATCGCCAGGAAATAGCTGAGAGATCATCACGCTACGACCACCGCCATCGAAGGAGGCGATAGAAACGTGGGGAAAGATGGTCCACACACCCGACATTAAGGGTTCCGTGTCCCAGTCATCTTCGTCTTTGGCAGTCAGCTGTTCTAGCGAAGGATCCGGGGAAGACACTCGTTGATGTGGCCCCCAGGCGTAGTACAGCGCTTGGTTGGGCATTTGCGCGCCAAAAGTGTCTTTGTGCAAGATTGGCAGGTGGTAGAGGTCTAGATAGCCGTCGTAGGCGATCTTCCAATTTGGTCCGGCAACGGTGCGGCTTTCGAAATGGTGCCAATTAGCAAAGCCAAAATGATCTAAAAGTTCGTCGTAGCCGGAGAGAAACTGCTCGATGTCGAGCTTAGAGTTTTGGTCGAGGGTGACCCAGATTAATCCTGCCCGCTCGAGCACTGGCAGTTTTCGTAGACCGTTGCTGCTCCTGTCGAAATCACCGAAATCTTTGGCCGCCAATACACCGGTCAGTTGCCCTTGCTGATCGTATGTCCAAGCATGATAGGGGCAGGTGAATCGATGGGCGTTGCCGCAGCCTTCCGCCATAATTTGCGAGCCGCGATGGCTGCACATGTTGATGAACGCATGAACCTCACCCTTTTCGTCTCTAGAAATCAGCACCGGCATGCCAACGGCTTCCAAGGCTTTGTAGTCGCCTGGATTTGGTATCTCTGCGGTCATGGCAAGCATCAGCGGTATACGCTTGAACACCTGCTTCACCTCCAGCTCCCAGCGGTCCTGATCAAAGTAGTGTTCGACCGGAATCAGGCCCACCGCATCAGCCTGTTCGACCGTGCCTGCCTCGACGTGCGACAGGTTGTGTCGAGCCATTTCGATCAGCTGGGAACGAGACATAGAGAAACCTCAAGTTATTCGCTTGTACTGCTCAGATAGTAGGCTTTTCCTACCAGGGGTGCCAGGTCAGGCGTCGGGTCCGGTGGGCCCAGGCGGCGGCTCAGGAGCGTCGGCACAGGGTCCGGATTGATGGCTAATCAGGCGCGGAAAGCGCTCTTCGCTGACGAATAAATTGGTGGCAATCATGACGTTGCCGCCGACGCGCTCATAGCAATAGACGCAGACCACGGACGTATCGACCACAACCGCTTCGGCGCCAAAGCTCACGACCGGGGGCTGATTGGGGTTGCCAAGGATTCTCGCCCAGCTGCCCATCACCTGCTCGTGTCCTACCAGGGGCCGCCAGCCTGGGTGGACGCACAGAATCTGCGCTTGCCGACTCCACAGCCGCGACATGGCCTCCAGATCCTTCTGGGCAAAGGCCAGGTAGAACGCTTCGTTAGCGAACAGGGCTTCGTTGGGATGCATGGCGAATGGGCCGTAGCAACTATGACGTTGATCTTGGCATATGAGACCATCTGGACATAGCCATGATTCGGAGACCAAAATGTCGCGCTCTCAACTTTCGACTCCCAGACGGCTGCGTTTTGGTGCGTTTCTGGCACCCCATCATCCCATCGGTGAACACCCGATGCTGCAGTTTCGTCGGGATTTGGATCTTGCGGAGCGTCTTGATCAGCTCGGCTACGACGAGTTTTGGTGTGGGGAACACCACTCAACCGGGTGGGAGATGATCGCTTCGCCAGAAATGTTTTTGGCTGCCGCGGGTGAGCGAACACATCGCATTCGCTTGGGAACCGGAGTTGTGTCGCTGCCCTATCATCATCCCTTCAACGTCGCCCAGCGCATCGTGCAGCTGGATCATATGACCGGTGGCCGGGCGATCTTTGGCTCAGGACCCGGAGCGCTGCCATCCGATGCGCACATGTTGGGCATAGATCCAATGGTGCAGCGCGACCGCCAAGATGAGGCCATTGGCGTGATCCGTAAACTGCTGGCTGGGTCAGAGCGCGTCAGCCATCAAAGTGATTGGTTTACGCTGAATGATGCAGCGCTGCAGCTGTTGCCGCTGCAGGAAGATTTGCCGTTTGCCGTTGCTTCAATGGTTAGTCCATCCGGCATGACCTTGGCCGGCAAACATGGCACCGGGGTCTTGTCGATTGGCTCGATGTCCACAGCGGGACTGCAGGCGTTACCAACGCAGTGGCAGTTTGCTGAAGATGCGGCCGCGCAGAGTGGGTTATCGGTTGATCGCGCTGACTGGCGCATTGTGATGTCCTGGCATTTGGCCGAAAGCAAAGCTCAGGCCCAGCGCGAAGCCAAAGATGGGCTATTACGTTGGCACAATGAATACACCGTCGGCACCTTAATGCGCCCTGGGGCCGAAGCCTTTAAGGATCCGGACGATGCGATTGCGCAGATGAGCGATACCGGTGGTACCAGCGTCATTGGTACGCCAGACGAACTGGTGCAAGCCATTCGCGACATGGTCGAGCTGACAGGCGGCTTCGGAACCGTCATCGGCTTTGCGCACGATTGGGCCAACCCCGAGGCGACCATGCGTAGCTGGGATCTGATGGCGCGCTACGTTGTGCCGGAAGTTAATGGCTTGCTGGGTGCATACCGCACATCCCAGCAACATGTGATTGAGCATCGAGACTCATTCGATCGGGCTGGCGAAGCCGTAGTGGCAAAGATCATGGAAAACGAGCGGGCTGTGCAGGCCATGGAAGAGGGCGCGCAAGCAGAATCCGCGGCCACGGCGATGCCTGCCCACCACGCGCCGGATCTGCAAGGCTAGGGGTCCTGCGGCCAGTGGTCGCGAATACAACGCAGCGGTTTGAAGTAACCGGTCTGATTGCCGTCTTGGGTTTGGTAGCTGCCTTGGGCAATTCCCACCAGGCGATTGTTGGAATCCCACACGCCTGCGCCTGAGCTGCCGGGCAAAAACGGCTGGTCGACTTCTAGCACCAGGCCTGCGTCGCAGTCAGAGCTCAAACTGCCAACAGTTTGTCGATGCGGTAAAGACCAGGTTCGGCTCAACACCCGTGCCTGGCGCCAGCCCGGATCGACTTCCGTTGTGCTAGCGGGGTCCCGATACCAGCGCACCGTGTCTTCCAGATCAGAATCAGACTCGGGTAAGTCATCGCTGGCTTCGCACCAGCTTGCACACAACGATGGTGGAATCCGGATGATGGCGATGTCTGCCTGGGGGTCAATGTATTCTGGCTGCACAGGTATTTCGGCAAGAAAGCTCGCATGGCCGCGGAAGCGGCCTCGGGGTCCGGGCCTTAAGTTGTGATGTGCTGTTAGAAAAAAGTGGCCAACAACGACACCGCTGCCGCGATTTTCTTGCACGCTGCCGTCGCTACGTCGACTGTGGGTAACGATAACGCGCGTACGTTGTTCGAGCTGTGAGCGCTCGCCAGTCTTTGCTGCGATGCCTTGCGTCTGCAGAACTCGATGAGGGTTACTGTCGTTGCCATTGATGCCGGCCGTGGCGGCGTTGCAGGTGACAAGGCTTAAGAGTACGACAAGACTTAAGTGCAAAGAGCGGCCGCTGCTTATGCGAGCGGCAGCTTGGCTGTAACGCTGTAGTGTTAACACCACGAAATGCATGATGTTCACCTTTACTAGGGTGCATTGAGTAAATCAGATCAACGAACTACACCTTAGTTTGCACATGTAAACGTATCGTGGGCCGCCGTCGCAAAATGAGCGCCTGGTGCTACAAAATGCCAAGCTGTGGCAGATTCCTGTCGTTTCCGGCCACAATTGGCGTCGATTGTCTGGCGATCTATCTGGAACTGCTCAGAAACAGCTGACCCAAGCTATCGGAACAAGTGCTTGCGGTAACGATCCGTCGCAATCATTAGGATGAGGCTGCCGAAGGCAGTGAAGGTTTGGAGGAGAAGGCGGTGCGCCAGCTCAAGTCGTGTTCGAGTAGGTGTGCGCGTAGATCAGCAACGATTTTTAGAAAGATGAAGAGCACCAGCAAAACCAGCGGCGAGCCGAGCGCTTCGATGGCGATGCCGCCAACAATGATGGTGACGTGGAGGATCACTAGGCGTTTGTAGGGTGCGGTCATTAAGTCGTCGGGGTTGGTATGCGCACGACCACCGCGAAGGAAGAAGTTCAGCAGCAGCGAGCCACCGTGGCTGATCATGAGTGCGGCGCAGCCCCACAGCCAAAGCGGCGGCGTCGCGGCCACAATTTGCGCTAAAACTTCAGTCATCGTGCTCATCAGTCCTGTAGCCGGTGCCAGTTCTTGACCCTGCCAGCCAATGGTTTCTGACAGGTTAAACAGTTCTGAAATAAACAGTCCGTGTCCAGCGGCGAAGCCTCCATAGTGCACGGTAAAGAACGCAGACAGGAACAGTGCTTTTGCCGAACCGTAACTGAGCATCTTGATCAGGTTGTAGAAGCCGATTACCAGATTCTCGATCCAGAAAAAAACCACGATGCTGGCAACGTCCCAATCCCAGAAAAGCACGCCGAGCAGGGGCAGAAGATTGGCGACGACCAGCAACCAGGGGGTTATCGCGAGAGAAAAGGACGTGGCGTTGTTAGTCATTTGAATCGATCGATCTGTCAGATCGGAGAACCCTTGGGGAAGTCTGCGCTGCGTTTTTCGCGTAACGCACGTACACCTTCAACCGCCTCTGGTCCGGTGAATCCGAGCATCTCCAGCGCCGTGCTGGCGTCGAACGTCGGGCCCATCATGCGCAACCAGTTGTTCAGGGCATACTTGGTCCAGCGAATCGCGCTGGGGGCGCCATTCGCCAGCGACAGTGCGACTTTCATGGCGCGCTCTTCTAGCTGCTCATCGGGAACGCACAAGGAGACCAAGCCAATGCGCTCGGCTTCGGCCGCTGGCAGGGGTTCGCAGGTCAACAGGTAATACTTGGCCTTTGCCATGCCGCACAGCAAGGGCCAAATGATTGCCGCGTGGTCACCGGCGGCGACCCCAAGACGAGTATGCCCGTCCGTGATGCTGACGCTTTCAGCGGCGATGGAGATGTCGCACAACAGCGCTGCGACCAGGCCGGCGCCGACCGCTGGTCCGTTGATGGCTGAGATCGTGGGTTTGCCGCAGTTGATCAGGTTGTAGACCAGGTCCCGGGCTTCCTTCCAGGTGGTGAGCAGGGCATCGTGATCGGCAATCATGCCGTCAATCAGGTCGAAATCTCCGCCGGCGCTAAAGGCTTTGCCGGCACCGGTGAGAATGACGACATCGATGTCTGGATCCGCATCGATCTCACGCCAGACATAGGTCAGCTCTCTGTGGCCTTGGGCGTCCAGGGCGTTGTAGCGTTCTGGACGATTGAAGGTGACGCGTAGAATGCGCTCCTGTGGATAGTCAAAGGCCAGGCGTTCATAGCCTTGATAGCGCTCATTCATGCTCATCTCCCCAAGGTGAGTTGAGAGTTTAACGCCAAGCACAAGGGGCCTGTTCTACTAATTTAAGCTCAGACAAATCAACGCGGCGGATCGCTAGGCTATACTCGCTCGATGCAACTAGCGGTTCAGTGCCGATGAATGCACAGCAAATGCTGGCACGATTGGTGGGCTTTCCGACGGTGTCCCGGGACTCCAATCTCGAGCTGATTGAGTTCGTCGCCAGCTATCTTGAAAGTCAGGGGGTGCAGGCGACGGTTCTGCGTAGCCCCTGTGGACAGAAAGCCAATCTGTACGCCACCGTTGGACCAGCGGTTGCCGGAGGGGTTGTCTTGTCTGGTCACACCGATGTGGTACCAGTAGATGATCAGGCTTGGGACACCGATCCCTTTGTGCTCACGGAGCGCAATGATCGGCTGTATGGGCGCGGCACCTGCGACATGAAAGCGTTCTATGCCATTGCGCTCGCGATGATCCCGCAAATGACAGCATTACAGCAGCCCATTCACTTTGCTTTGTCGTACGATGAAGAAACCGGTTGTCTGGGAGCGCCGGCACTAATCGAGGCGATCGCTGAGCACCTGCCGCCCGTGCGCGCGGTAATCGTCGGTGAGCCGACTGAGCTGAACGTGGTTACTGCACACAAAGGTATTTTGTACTTTGAAACCCAGATCACCGGCTTTGAGGCGCACTCCAGTCTGCAGCACATTGGCGTTTCCGCGGTCATGGCAGCGGGTCGGCTCATAAACTGGTTGGCTGAACGGCAAAAAGACAATGCGCAGCGCGCGGCGAGCCTTAACCCAGGTGGCTTGGCAGCTGCAGATTTGTTGCACCAGCAGTCTGCTTTTGAGCCTGCTTATACGACATTGCACTGTGGCCTCATTCGCGGTGGCACGGCGCAGAACATTACCGCGCGCCAGTGCCACTTTGTGACAGACATTCGTAGCTTGCCCGAAGAGAACCCGAACCGCGTTTTAGCAGAATACCGTCGCTACGCAGAACAGGAGGTTTTGGCGGAAATGCGGCAGATCCACCCAGAGACGGACATTAAGATTCACATTCATGCTGATGTGCCAGCGTTTTCCGCGGACGATGCTTGCGGTGCCGTGGAGCTCGCGCGAACGCTCACCGGGCAGAACGCTGTTTTGGCTCAGCCGTATGCTGCGGAAGCAGGCCAATTTCAGCAGGCAGGATTCCCGACGGTGATGTGTGGCCCAGGCAGCATCGAGCAGGCGCATCAGCCCAACGAGTACATTAGCGTCGCGCAATTTGAGGCCGGTGGGCGTTTTATTGGCCGATTGATCGAACAGCTTTCGCAATAGCCGCACAGCGCCTGCTCCGGTTCGTAGTTAACCGTCGACTAGGGCCGCGGATGGACTGCCCTAATGCTGACATGCTCGGTGTACCACTGACCGGTATGCACTTGAAAGGGGAACGCCGCCGTGCATTCTGGAAGGCTTTCCGAAACGCTATTGAGCGATGCGAGGAGTTCCACTGCGTGCTCTTCAGCCGGCGCCAATTCAACGGGTTCGAGTTGGCGCGGTTCAAATTGCCAGCGTCCATCTTCTGAGCGACAGCTGAGGTAGATCGTTACCGAGCGCTCGCTGGTGTTGTGTAGCTGTAACCTAAGGCCATAGCGTTCGGCATTCTCTCCTTGCTTGCGCAGAGGGCGAAGCTGTACTGGGGTGGCGAGCAGATTGCGCTTTAGGGCAAACAGGTCGTAGTTGTCTTGCGCTTTGACGGCATCCGGCGGTTTGATGCTGCCGGCCCGGATCACCGCCAAGCTCACCTGCTCGTCTCTAACGCTAACTTGCAGCACGTGGTCGAAGCTACCAGCGGCATCCAGCGTCGTCCCAGAGTCTGCTGCTGCGTTGGTCATCACGTACTGCACACCATCCCGCTTGCGGTAGTGATAGTGATGATGGTGCCCGTAAAACACTGTATGCACCTGGTACTTGGCGAACAGCTCGTGCAACGCGTCGCTTTGCGACAACGAATCGGGTGGTCTGTGGAGAAACACGAACCGGTGCTCGCTGGCCTGCGCGCTTTGCAAAGACGCTTTGAGCCATTGCCATTGTTTAGCAGAGATGGCTTTTGCTGTGGCAGGTTCGTCCGAGTTCAAGACAATGAAAGTACTGTTGCGATAATCAAACCGGTAATAACTGTTGCCCCAGTTCTGTTCGTAGAGCGCATGTAAGTCAGCGTTTGGCGTTCGATCAGAGCCGTAGAGTTCGTGGTTGCCAGCTACGGGTAGGAACGCGATCCCAGCTCCCGCCAGGGGCTCGATTTGACCCTTAAAGCGTTGCCATTCTGCGGCTACAGCACTGCTGTCATTGTAACCCTCGATCATGTCCCCGACCTGAATGGCGAAAGCCGGGCGCAGCCAGACTAGGTCGTTGATCAAACGGTTGTAGGCGATCGGATCATCGAATTGGCTGTCTCCGAGCACCGCAAAGTGAAACTCGTGCTTCGCTGCTGCAGGCAAACTGGGCTCTGCGGCAGCCACAGACAATCCACTCAGAGCGGCGATCAGCAGCAACAGCCACCGAAACCGGGGTTGGGCTTGGGGCCGAAGCTTGGTGGCCTTCTTCGAGCGTGTAGCAAACATGGCGGAACTGTGCCGCCTGTGCGCAGTGCTCGCAAGCCCTGCTTGCCGCAGATGGCTGTAGGCCTTGGTCTGCCTCTGCGGTGGAAGCGGCATGGCGCCAGTAGCTTGTGGCCGAATCGGTGATTCGGCAGACTGCTTCGCTGCTATCGAGGTAATGGCCGGAGCCACAATGACCGTAATTCGCCAAGACGATCTGATTCAAAGCATCGCGGACGCGCTGCAGTTCATTTCTTACTACCATCCATTGGACTTCATTCGAGCACTGCGTGGCGCTTATGAGCGGGAAGAATCACCAGCAGCCAAGGCTGCGCTGACCCAAGTTCTGGTGAACTCCAGAATGTGCGCATTGGGCAAACGACCGATCTGTCAGGACACCGGCATCGTTATCGTCTATCTAGACGTTGGTATGGGTGTGCGCTGGGACGCGCAACTTTCTGTGGACGAAATGGTTAACGAAGGGGTGCGGCGCGGCTATGCCCATCCGGATAACGTACTCCGGGCCAGCGTCTTGAACGATCCGGATGGTGCAAGAAGCAACACCAAAGACAACACGCCTGCGGTCATCCACTATCGAATTGTGCCCGGGGATAAACTCTCAATTGAAGTCGCTGCCAAAGGCGGTGGCAGTGAGGCCAAAGCCAAGTTTGCCATGCTGAACCCGTCAGACTCCGTGATCGATTGGGTTACCAGCGTGGTGCCGACCATGGGCGCGGGCTGGTGTCCGCCCGGCATACTCGGCGTAGGCATTGGCGGAACGCCAGAAAAGGCCATGATGTTAGCGAAGGAATCGCTGATGGAGCCCATCGATATGCACGAACTGCAGGCGAGGGGCGCTAAGAACCATGCAGACGAGCTGCGCCTAGCGCTATTCGAGAAGGTCAACGCCCTGGGCATCGGGGCTCAGGGACTTGGCGGTTTGACCACCGTGCTAGATGTCAAAGTAAAAGAGTTTCCAACCCACGCTGCCAACAAACCGGTTGCTGTTATGCCGAATTGCACAGCCACTCGCCACGTCCACTTCGAGCTCGATGGCCAGGGCCCAGCGACTTTTGTGCCGCCCGATCTATCAGAGTGGCCAGATCTGGATTTCGAATTGGGTGACGACGTGCGGCGGGTTAACCTGGATGCTTTAACGCCTGCAGAAGTAGCCCAATGGCGCGCCGGAGACACATTGTTGCTCACTGGCAAGCTGCTCACGGGCAGGGATGCCGCGCACAAGAAGATCACCGATTTATTAGCCGCCGGCGAGCCTTTGCCCGTCGATTTTACCAATCGCATGATTTACTACGTAGGACCCGTGGATCCGGTGCGTGATGAGGTTGTGGGTCCTGCTGGGCCGACGACCGCGACACGCATGGACAAGTTTACCGAGCAGATGCTCAGTCAAACCGGCCTGTTGGGCATGGTCGGCAAGGCGGAGCGTGGGCAGGCTGCGATCGACAGCATTGCCAAGCACAAGGCGGTTTATATGATTGCTGTGGGAGGAGCCGCTTATCTTGTGTCAAAAGCGATCACCGGTTCGAGACTGCTGGCCTTCCCCGAGATGGGCATGGAGGCGATCTACGAGTTTGAGGTTAAAGACATGCCGGTTACCCTGGCGGTGGATTCAAGTGGTGCCTCGGTGCACCGTGAAGGGCCGAAAATCTGGTCGGCGAAGATGGCCCAGCGGATCTCTGCGACCTCAATCTGATCTAAGAATAGTGTGTTAAAGCTATGAAAAATAAATATTTTCTTTCTCGTCGATCGCTGGTCACCCAGGGAGTTGCCGCCGTTGCCTTGCTACCGCTGGCGCAAGCACTGGGTGCTCAGTCGAGCGGGCCTGGGACCCAGGCGGCGTTGGCCGCCGCGACCGACAGCGAGTTGATCTACATCACTGCCTTAAGCGAAGAAGGCAGCACCGGCCGTTGTCAGGCTGAAGTGTGGTTTGTTGCCGCGGATCATGAGTTTTGGGTGGTAACTGCGGGCGACAGTTGGCGCGCCCGGAACGCTGCGGAAAACGCCCGTGTGAAGATCTGGGTCGGGGATGTGGGTCAATGGCAGGCAGCCGATGGCGCCTATCAAAGCCTGCCGGCGTTGATCGCTCGCTCCACGCTGGAAAACGCCGCCGATATCCAGCAACGCGCACTCGCACTGTTCGGCGCCAAATACCCCGCATCCTGGACGCGCTGGGGGCCGCGATTTAAGAACGGCCTAGCTGACGGCAGCAGGGTGCTGATTCGCTATCAACCTCAGGCTTAGGCGTCTTGTAGGAACTGCCCGTGGGCCGCACGGTAGGCTCCGACCTGATCGCTTAATACTTCGAGTTGTTTGTGGAGGTCTGGCGCTAAATACTCGAAAACAATGCCTCTTTCGGTAAGCTCCCAGAATTCACTGCGGGTCTCTTTGCGCAGAGCTTCACTAATGGCTGCCAGTCGCGGCTCTGGTTCAGCGGCTAGATCAGCAACGATCCTGGCCACTCGCTCGGTATCGCCCAGTTCCAGCAATTGCGCCGCCAATTGCATTTGCGCGCGGCGCACGCCGATGAGGCTCGGTTCTTCGCGGTCACTCAATATTTCCAAATCCAACTCCAGCAGCACGCTGATCAAATGGTCAGTAATCTCTAAGTGATCGGCGTCTTCTCGCGCGCGGCAGCTTTGAATGAGATGGACCAAATCATAGGCCGCCACCTCTAACAGGAACGGTTGGTTTTCGTGGTGGGCAAGCTGGCCGTAGTAGCGAAAATGCTCGGCAATACTGACAGCTCCGTCGCTGGCGCCAGCGCGCACTAAACCATCTGCGAGCATGCGATATTGATTCAGCAGGTAATAGGAAGTTCGCGGATCATGCGCGTTGATGCTAACGCGCAGATAGCTGTTAAATGCCTTGCTGCAGAGCGACAGAAAGGCAGCGTCCGCTGGCCCGTAGCGCTCACCAATCATACGGGTGTTGATCGCCACCAAGCTTGCGAGATCACGAAGTGCCGGCACTGCCTGTCCGACAGATGATGTTAGCTGACGGAAAACTTTCAGCTCAAGCCATAGCCCATTTTCGCGCACCGGAGTGAGAGCATCCGCTTCCATCGAAACGAAGTCCGGATCGTCGGCAAGCTCAGCATCCAGTGCAAACCAAGCTTCGGGTAGGCGAGAACGATGCTCGCGATAGTGTTCGAGCAAGGAGAACAAAGCATTGGTGCTGGCCATGGCGACGCCTCGATCGCTTTGCTCCACTGCTTTGCGCGTTACGTCTTGCAAGTCTTCGATGGTCAGTGCCACCATCTTGCGAGCGCGAGCGATGTCATTGGTAGCGGCCGCCCGTTCGATGGCTCGAGCTCCACCTGCCGCGATCCGGTGAATGATGTTGAGTGGCGAAATAAATCCCAGCACATAGGCGAAATACGGCAACAGCAACAGCAACGAGGCACTGATTAAGCCCAGGGTGATGAGAACGCCGGCATTGACCTCGGTGCTTTGACCGCCGAGCCCAAAAGCTAACCAGACGCACTGTAGCGCTGTGACCGCGAACAGCGAGAGCGTGACCAGATTTACCGGAGCCCTAAGGAACAGCGTTGTGACCCTGTGGCTGTAGCGGTTGGCCGCTAGTTCGACGACGATGGCAACCACAGTAATGGCAATCGCCAAAACGGCCGTCATAATCTCACCGGAGTTGCTAACGCCTTCGAGCGCCGCTTGGGCATCGAATCCGAAGGAAGTCTGGGTACCCGCAAATATCGCGGCAAGGTCACCATTGATGCCTAGGCCAACGGCCCAGACAAGCACCGCTACCAGCAACAACGCGGCGACTGAAAACCAAGAAAATCGAACGACGTGGCTGCGATCTTCGTTACGGGCGGTGGTAGAGGAGGAGGGTGGTGTCATTGAGTTAGAGTTGCATGGTCTGCGCTGTTTGATCAAGGTGTTTAGCCCAGCGCCTGTTTCAGGAATATCGACCGGACCGTGAGCCAGCCAAAGCCAATGACAGTGCCTTCGAGCCGCTTCGATTGGCACGACCCGCCCTTCGCCGATGGGCGTAACGGTGCGCGCATAGGGCTCCAACCTGTACCCAAAGCCCGTTGGCTAACGCAGCCTATGTTAGCGCGGGAATACCACTTGAAGTGTCAGCTAATCGATACTCAGCAGAGTCAGGTTTACGCATGTTGGGCGCACGACACGCAGAGCCAGCGCAACCTTGCTGCCGAGGAAGCGCTGTGGCAACTCGCGGTCAGCGAAGGTTGGGGGCAGCGCCCTCTGTCGCTACAGCTAGCACCGCTGCCAGATAGCGTTCGTATGCTTGTTGAGAGGTCACCACTGGTCGCATTGAGCTTGTGCGTGGCAGAGGATCTGTGCCTGATGTGGCGGCATGAAGGGAAGTATCACCTGCTATCCGCTTGCGTGTGCCAGCCGTCTTACTGGTCGCTGACCGCTAAGATCGGACTGGCGCTAAGCGCAATTCATCGCCCGGTTGCCGACCTCGACAGCGCGATGGCAGGGCGCATGGATCGTTTCTTCTCGAAAATGCCAGCGCATAGGGTGTTTGCCCGGCGCAACTGGTCCATCCATTCCGAAGTCGAGGCATTTCAGCCACAAGCCGCGCCCGACCACGGCGATTGCCCCAGTGGTACGCTGTTTTTGCGCTCAGAACGGCAGAGCCTGCGTCGAGTGAGCGACGATTTGGTGGCCTTTGCGATTCGGGTTGATGTCGAGCCTTTGCAGCATGTGCGCGAGTACCCGCAAGCGTTGGCAGATTTGCAAACGGCGGTTACCGAGCTCAGTCCATCTGCGCTTTGTGATTTCGGCGGAGATGCTAAACGGCGAGCGGTACTCATGCAGCTGAGATCTCTATCAGCTGATGTTTAGTCGTTCCGCTACCATTCAATCAATCCCGCAACACACGGCCTGGATCAACTTGTGGCCACAAGCGCTACGATGTTGCCAGAGCGGCGTTTGGCGATTCTGCAAGCCGCTGTGGGCTTGCGCTGTGATGTCGCTGTGCATGAGCGATATGGTCCAGGCTGGGCGAGCGCCGATCACAGCTACCAGCGCAACGTCCGAAAGTGAATCCAGCTTGCCGCTGCTGGGAACTCGGACCGTAGAGTTCGACGTGACTCAAGCTTCTTGGTTGGCCCTTGACGTGGCACCCGATGGCCGCAGTATGGTCTTGGAGATTCTTGGGGATCTCTACCTATTGCCTATCAGCGGTGGCGAGGCCAAACCGCTAACCCAGGGCATAGCCATGGACTCCCAGCCGCGGTTCTCGCCCGATGGTCGACAAATCGTCTTCGTCAGCGATCGCAGCGGCCAAGACAATCTCTGGTTGATTGCCGTTGATGGCAGTGAGCTGCGGCGGCTGTCGAAGGGCGATAGCCGCTATGAGTTCGCGTCACCCAGTTGGGCACCAGACGGCAGCCACGTGCTCGCTTCTCGAACCAGTTGGGGTCTGCGGACCGCCGAATTGTGGGCCTATCACTTAGAAGGTGGCAAGGGTGTTCGCATCGCGAAAGCGAAGGCAGCGAATGACACTCCGGCTCACCGACGGGCGAACCATATGGGCGCTGTCTATTCACCAGATGGTCGGTATTTATACTACGCTCGCAAAGAGGGTGGCTTCGGCTACAGACAGCGATTGCCTCTGTGGCAAATTGCCCGACGCGATCTTAAGGACGATGTTGAAACCCTCATTACTGCCGCGCCCGGCAGTGCGTTCCGCCCTGTGCTCTCTGCCGACGGAGAGCAATTGGCCTATATCACTCGCGAGGATCAGCGTAGCGTTGTGCGCCTGCGCAGTTTACGCACCGGGATAGATCAACCCGTGTCCACGCTAGCTGAAGCAGACGAGCAGGAAAGTCGTTTTACCCGGGATCTGTTCCCAAACTACGGATTCGGCCCGGATGGTCGATATTTGTACTTCAGCGCTAACGGTATGCCAGCGCGCGTTGACCTGGCTACCGGCCAACAAACCGAGATACCGTTTAGTGCGCAGATTCGACAGCAGTTGGGGCCGCTGAATCGCTTTCCACAGCGCTTGGGATTGGGGCCCGTCAAAGCACGCGTACTGTCCCAGCCCGCGCTTGCGCCAGATGGTCGTAGCATAGTGTTTTCGGCGTTCATGACCGTTTATCGTTACGAGCTCGACAGCGCTAAGCTCGTGGCGTTATCTCCCGCAAATGTGCAAGCCTTTTATCCGACCTTTAGCCCTGACGGGCGCAGCGTTGCCTATGCAACCTGGGCACCCACCGGTGGGCACATCTTTCGTGTCGCAGCTAACGGCGGACAAGCAAAACGGCTCACGGCAGAAGCCGCCCACTATACAAATCTGACTTACTCTAACGACGGTCGTGTGCTCGTTGCTTTTCGTGGCAGTGCTCACGAGCGCCTGCAAAGGGAGCGCGACCGCGGACCCGCGACAGACGCGGACCTGGTCTGGTTGCCGGCGCAAGGGGGTGAACTGTCCCGAATATTGCCGGCGACTGACTTGAGCAACCCGCACTTCGCGGATGCCGCAGACCGTGTGTATTTCAATCGCAACAATCGAGAGCATAGTCGCAGCGCCAGCGGCGGTTTGTTATCGATCCGATTGGATGGCACGGATCTACGCGAAGAACTGTCGGTGCTTGCACCAGGCAGCTATTTGGCAGAAGGCGACGTGCAGGTAAGTGCGGTGACTCTGGCGCCAAATGGACGGGACGTGCTGGTGCTGCACGCAGGTCAACTCTATCTCTCCTCCAGACTGAGCCCCTGGCTGCGCAACCAGGAACTTGTGCTCACGGATGCACAACTGCCAGCCGTGCGACTGACCAGCGTCGGCGCGGACAGCGCTGGGTTCAGCAGAGATGGCGGGGGCGTGTACTGGACCGTTGGACATACTTTGTACCAGCGCAAGTTGAGTGACATTGCTTATCCACGGCCCTTTACCGGCAAAGAGAAAGAGCCGCGCCAGCCAGCGCCTGGTGAGGCCATCGACTTCGAAAGCTTCAAAGCGCTGGAGGACGTACCGTCAGTAAAGCGTTGGCCCATTGCGGTATACCGACCGCGCAGTGAGCCGAAGGGGCGGTACGCGCTCGTGGGCGCAAGCGTGATTAGCATGCGCGAGGGTGCTTCAGAACCACCCATTATCGACGATGGGGTAGTGCTCGTTAACGGTGCGCGCATCGAAGCCGTGGGCGCACGCGCAGAGGTCAGTATTCCGGCGGGTACCGAGCAGTTCGATATCAGCGGGCAATACCTGCTACCTGGCTTCATCGACACCCACGCTCACTACCACCCGCTGCGAGGGGCGTTAGCTCTCAGCAGTCCATCTTTGCAGGCGAACTTGGCCTACGGGGTGACGACGGGGCTTGATGTGCAGCCAGCAACCTTAGACATATTGAGCTATCAGGAAGCCATTGATGCAGGACTAATGGTCGGGCCGCGGGCGTTGTCGACGGGCCCCGGAATTTTTAGCAATCATCAGTTTGACTCGTTGGAATCCGCCTACCATGTGCTGCGGCGCTATCGCGATCATTACGAGGTGCGCAACGTCAAAGCTTACATCGCCGGTGATCGGCGTCAGCGACAATGGTTGGCGCAAGCAGCGCAAGCCTTGAAATTAGCACCAACCACGGAAGGTGCTCTAGACATGAAGTTGGATATGACTCATGTGCTAGATGGTTTCGCCGGTAATGAGCACAACTTTCCTTTGCAGACCCTGTACCCGGACCTAGTGCAGCTGGTGGCTCGCAGCGGCATTGGTTATACGCCGACCCTGCTGGTGTTATTCGGTGGACCCGGTGCGGAAGAGTATTTTTACTCTCGGCACTCGCCAGCAACAGACCTGAAGCTGCAACGCTTTACCCCCAAGTCGCAGTTGGATCGGCGTCTGCAACGACGCAGCATCTGGGTTAGCGATCCGGAACAACGTTTTGCCGCGGTCGCCGCTGCAGCCCGGCAGATTGTGGAGCAGGGTGGTTTAGTCGGTGTTGGTTCGCACGGCCAGCTGCAGGGTCTGGGTTATCACTGGGAACTCTGGGCGTTGGCCAGCGGCGGCTTTAGCGCCGTGCAGGCATTGCGCGCAGCGACCATTGATGGCGCGAAAATGATTGGGGTCAATCAGGACATTGGCAGTCTCGAGCCCGGCAAGCTCGCAGACATGGTGGTGTTGGCCAGTAACCCACTAGACGACCTACGAGCAACCACAGATATCACCCGAGTGATCAAGGGCGGCGTCATCTACGATGCACGATCCCTGGCTGAGTTGTGGCCCGAACAAAAACCGCCCCCACAACGGTGGTGGCAAGTCGATAAGGAGCATTCCCCTTGAGTAAACCCGTATGCCTGATTACTGGAGTCGGTCCTGGAACTGGCAAGGCTTTGGCACAGCGATTCTCCCGCGACTACGAGGTGGCGATGTTAGCTCGTAACCAGTCGCGCCTGAACGAATTGGCCGAAGACCAGACAGGTTGCCACAGCTTTGCCTGTGATGTGGCTAACCCTGAAGCTTTGGCGACGACGCACGCGGAGATCGTGCAGCGATTGGGTGCACCCGAAATCGTGATTCACAATGCGGTAGGCGGTGGTTGGGGCGACTTTTTAAGCATAGACCCGGACCTGCTGAGCAACAATTTCGCCGTTAACGTACAGGCGCTATTGCACCTCGGCAGACTCACAGCGCCCGCTATGATTGCGGCCGGTAGAGGCGTCATCATGGCTACCGGCAACACCGCTGCGTATCGCGGGGTAGCGAATTTTGCCGGGTTTGCGCCGACCAAAGCGGCACAGCGCATCCTCTTGGAGTCCATGGCTCGAAGGCTGGGCCCAGACGGGGTGCATGTGGCCTTCGTCGCCATCGATGCAGTCATTGACCTGAAATGGACGCGCAAGCGCTTTGCCGACAAGCCGGATGACTTTTTTTGCCAGCCAGCAGACATTGCCGAACACTGCTTCAGCGTTGCCCAGCAACCGCGCTCTGCCTGGACGTTCGATACCAAAATTCGCCCGTTTGGGGAGACCTGGTAGCTTTTTAGCCCCCCGGTAACTGGCCCGATTTCATCGTTTCCAGGGCGAATTGTCCTCGGCGGTGGGATTTGCCCGATGAGTGGGCTCGGTGGCGAAACGAATGTGCGCTTGCGCACAGAAACCGGGTATGTCCCTGCCTAGAGTTCTAACCATGCACGGTACTAATGCTCGAAGGATCGAGCGGTATCGATGTTCCCTGCGGGCCCTGGTGCCCACGCAACCGGAGCGAAATGGATGAGAATTGGAATCTCACGGCCGCTAACTCGAACCCTGCTGGCTTTGTCCGCCATGGGTGTCGCCATGGCCCTATTGGCCTCACTGCTGTTGCTATCTGGCAACCCACGGCAAGCGGAGTATCGCAGTGCGGATATGAAACTGCGCTATCTACTCGATGTCACCGACACGCTATCCCAGTCGTTGGACGTGGCGGTGCGCGCTGACCTGGACATCAAAGCCGAGCTCACCCAGGTGACCTCGGCGTTTACCACCGCCAGCGCCTCACTGGACGAAGATCTAAACAGGATTTACACCGTCGACTCGGGTTTACGACAACTGCGTAACGGTTTGATTGCCGCGTTCAACATGTTTGATGCAGATGCCGCCGTGGTTGCCGACAGCAATGAAGTGATGGAGTTTAAGAACTCTGTGCGCGAGCAGAGTGGGTCCTTACAGCAGCTGTTGGTGGCACTCGGCGACAGCCAGCAACAATTGGCGCAGAACGCTAACGGCTTCACCAACCGCAGCCGCGGCCTAGTGAACGATCTGCGCGATCGCGGTCGCGAAGCACTCGCGGATGAAACCTTTCGCATGGATCAGCACGTACAAGAACAATTGCGACGGCAGGCGGCGCTGGATCTAAGCCGTTTGGACCGCGTGATTGAAGACGTGCGCAGCAGTGCCAGCGGCATAAGCAGCGATGATCAGACCGCGCTGGCTCAGCTGGCAAGCCAGGCCCAGGCGCTCGACGAATCACAACAACGCACCATTGAGTTGGCTGCCGCGGTTGATCTTGGCAACGTTCGGCTAACGCTGGAGGGCTTGCGGGACAATGTCGCCGCTGACTATTTGGCGCAGTTATCCGTCGTTAACGAGGCTCGAATCTTGCTCAATATCTTTACGGTCTTATTGTTAGGTGTGTTGGCCTACTTCGGATTCCGACTCGGTCGAAGCTACCGGGCCTTGAACCACTCTCACGACGACTTAGAAGAGCGAGTACGGGAACGCACCAGCGACTTAGAAGCTGCACTCAGTGAATTGAAAGAGTCTCAGGTACAGCTCGTTCAGGCCGAGAAAATGTCTTCTCTCGGGCAGCTGGTTGCGGGGGTGATGCATGAGATCAACACGCCGCTGCTGTATGTGCAAAGCAACGCCAGCGTGACGGCGGAAATGGCGGAAGAACTGAAGGAATACGTTGCCGCGACGCTGCCAATCGTTCGCGCTGAAAGTCCCGGTGATGCCCAAGAGGCCATGAAGGAGCTATTGAAGAGCAGAGCCGAACTAGACGCTGACATGATTGACGATAGCGTCGATGAACTGGTGACCTTGTCGAAGGACAGCGTTGAAGGCTTAGATCAAATCAGTGAATTGGTACAGTCGCTGAAAGATTTCAGTCGTTTGGATCGAGCTGCGGAAGATCGCTTCGATGTGCGTGAGGGTATCGAAAAGACCCTGATCATTACCCGAAACCTGCTCAAGTACGGCATCGAGGTCGAAAAGAACTTCGGCGATGTGCCGGACATATTCTGTTCACCATCGCGCATCAATCAGGTGTTCATCAACCTGATCACCAACGCAGTGCAAGCGATGGATGGCAAAGGCAAGCTCAAGCTGACCACTCAGCAGATCGACAATTGGGTGGAAGTCGTTGTTGAGGATAATGGCTGTGGCATACCGGAAGAGAACCTCAGCAAAATCATGGACCCGTTCTTTACTACCAAGCCGGTGGGTAAAGGCACAGGTCTGGGACTGTCAATTGTGCATAAAATCGTTCAAGAGCATGGCGGTCAGGTGCTGATCGATTCCAAGGAAGGGATTGGCACGCGTATTACCCTGGGCTTCCCGATCCGCGAAGTGGCCAGCGGCGACGCCAGCGACGAGGAGGCAGCCTAGATGCTCACTGTGGTTGCAAAGCAGCCGGAGTCTGAGCGCCCCGGTGTTGTACTATTCGTAGACGATGAGCGGCGCGTTCTGACCTCGATGCGCGCCATGTTTCGGCGTGGATACAAGGTGCTCACTGCCGATTCGGCGGCAGAGGGCTTAGAGATCATCCGCAGTCAAACTGTGGATGTTGTGGTCTCAGATCAACGCATGCCCGAAATGACCGGCGTAGAGATGTTGACGCAGATCCGTGAGTGCTCGCCCTACACCATGCGAATCCTGTTGACCGGCTATGCAGATCTCGAAGCCATCGAAGCGTCGATCAACGACTGCGAAGTGTTTCGCTACTTAATGAAACCCTGCCCGCCGGACCAACTGCGCGACGCAGTGTCTCAGGCACTTGTAGCTGCACGAGCAGAACAGCTCGAAGATGCCGAAGGCCGAAGCGAAACCGCGGATGCTACGGTTCAGCCCACGGCAGACGTCGTGGTTCTGCATCAGAACGCCGAAGCTTCGGATTCAGTGCCAGCCAACCTTAGCGATAGCCAAGCAGTTAAGGTTGCTGCGGTCGAGCCAAGTAACGACTCACATTGGCTCGATGATCCCGATGCAGAGCAAGATCTTGGCCAGGTAGGTGTGTTGGTCTTCAGCGGTGATATGGAGTTGAAAGAAGCCATCTGCGATGCGGCCCAATCTCTCGCAGACGGTAGCGCCGTGTACCACGCTCAATCGCTGGAATCGACCCTAGATCTGCTGGCGACGAAGCCGATCGGTGTCTTGATAACCGACATGGCGATTAGCGAAAGAGACGTTACCGCGTTAACTACAGAGCTCAAGCGTCAGGTTCCGGCATTGGTCACTATTCTGGTGGCAGAGCGTTCTGATGCCAGCTTGCTCATCAATCTGATTAACCATGGTCAGGTCTTTCGGTTCCTGCTCAAACCAGTTCCGGTGGGGCAGTGTCGATTATGGTTGACCTCAGCCCGAAAGCGCCACTTAGAACTGGCGGCATCGGAAGCAGAGCGCTTGCGCTATCAGCCTCAAGCGCTACCTGTTGATGAAGAAATAGATGACGAAGACTTCGACAGCGATGAGCTGTTGTTCGAAAGTGACTACGACAGTTATGCCGATCATTCCGCAGTTGGCATTCGAGAGCGAATAGCCAATCAACTATCGTCCCTTAAACAACGTTTCAGCCGATGGAGCTTGCGCAATGGATAGCGCCACAACAGCCAATCATATTGAACCTCGCACTCTGCTAGAGAGTTTTGGAATCGCCTCGTTAGTGGTATTGCTCGGTGTCGGCGGTAGCTGGATTGCATTGAAGACGGGAACTCCGGAGGCGAGCCTGGAGCTGCCACCATTGCCGAAGTTCGCCTGGGCGCAATCGGCTGTGGCAACCAGCAGCGCGGATATACCGCTATTGGAGAAGGCTGAAGCAGCGTTTGCCGCTGGCCGTGTTTCGGCGCCAGAAGGCAACAACGCCTTTCACTTTTATCGCTTGGCTGTTGAGGCAGAGCCAGACAATGCAGAGGCGCTCGCAGGCTTGGAGCGATCCATGTCTTATATGCTCGGTAATGCCGAAAGCGCAGTGTTTCGCAATGACTGGGCTACGGCTGAGGCATTGGCGCGCCAGATATTGGCTGCACAGGCTGACAACGCCGATGCTGGAGGCCTGCTGACCCGAACCTTGCGCTTCCAAAAGATCGAGCAACTTACTTCGCTAGCGGCGAGCTATCTGACTGCGAGTCAGCTGGATTCTCCGAAAAATGAAAACGCTGTGTCGGTCTATCGCCGGATTTTGCGACTGGAAGGGGAAAACCCAACTGCGCTGCAGGGTTTGGATAGCATTGCCCAGCGATTCTTGGCAAGTGCACAGACTGCGGCATTTGCTGGCAACCTTAAAGATGCGCGGGACTTTATTGCCCGTGCAGAAGCCGTCAACCCGGAGTACAGCGGCCTAAAGAAAACACGACAGATGGTCGCCGACTGGAAAAAGGTCAATCAGAATCAGGCATTGCAGAGCAAGCTGATTGCTGCCGCAACTGCGCTGCAAGAAGACCGCTTGGTCTCTGCCAGTAGCGAAAACGCCTTGGCTCTGTATGACGAAGTGCTCGCGGTAGACCCGCAGTCGGAAGCGGCTAAGCGCGGCCGGCAGCTGGTGGCAGATGCGCTGGTAGATCGTGCTTGGACTTTGGCCCAGGCAGGTGACCGAGCAGCAGCCGAGCAGATGCTTGCAGAAGCCAAGATCGCCGGTGCTGATGGCAATCGAGTGGCGGAGCTGGAAAAGGAATTCGCTTATCAGCAGACCCTGGCTGATGCACGCGAAGGTAACATCGACCGTCTAGTATCCGTCTCAGAGCTCAACACCTTGCGCCGAGTATCCCCAGACTATCCTCGTGGTGCCTCCGAGGCTGGCCTTGAAGGTTGGGTAGAACTGCGCTTCACCATCTCTATCGAAGGCGATGTGGTTGACGCAAAAGTCGCCAAGTCCAGCTCGGACGTCTTCCACCGCAACGCGCTCGCCGCAATCAAACGCTGGCGCTTCGACCCCTACCAAGACGCTGGCCGCCCAGTCCCCGTCCGCTCTGGCATCCGCTTCAGCTTCAAACCCTAGCAGTACGAACAACCGCCTCCGGTCTCCCTGCGGGGATCCAGAGGCTAACCTGCGCCCCTCTGGGGTTCCCTCACTGCACAAAATGCCCTGGTGGGTCATTTTGTTGCGTTCGGCTTGGTTTTTTACGCCTCCGGACCCCGCAGGGAGACCGGAGAGGCTTCGTTGCTGCTAGGTTAGTGTGGTGATGAGGGTGTCGCAGGCGGACCAGACGGGGTCGGCGCGGTGTACTGGAGTGCGGCCTAGGCGGACTAGGACGGTGTCTGAGGTGGGGTCGATGATGATGCGTTGGCCGTCGTAGCCGCTGGCGAAGAAGCGGTCGCTGGTGGGCGAGAGCCACCAGTGAGCGCCGTAGGCTTCGGTGCCATCGTTGTAGGTTGGGGTGCGGGCCTGGTCGACCCAGCTGGGTGGGAGTAGGCGCTGTCCGTCCCAGCAGCCATCACGTAGGTAGAGAAGGCCGAAGCGTAAGAAATCCTGAGGCGTTGCGAACAAGAACGATGAGCCAATGAAAGTACCGCTGTGATCGAAGCGTGGCGTCGCGCTGCGCATACCGATGGGTTCGAACAGGCGTTGGGAAGCAAAGCGCAAAAATTCGGTAGGGCCACCGATGGTCTCTCGCAGTAGCCGGCAAATGATGTTGGTCGTGCCGCTCGAATATGACCAGTGGGTGCCGGGGGCATGCTGGAGAGGTTTAGCGGCGGCATAGTTAGCCATGTCGTGGCGGCCAGTGGTGTTTAGCATGGCTATGACGTCACTGCTGCCGCCATCTTCATAGTCTTCGCTAAACTCCAAACCGCTGCGCATTGCTAGGAGCTGTGCGAGGGTGATCTCTGCTCGCGCATCAGCTTGCCATTCTGGCGCGTCTATTTTCTGCTCTAAGTGCAGCTTACCGTCCCCGACTAGCATGCCGACCAGTGCGTGGGTGATACTTTTCGCCATGGACCAGGAGTACTGCAGGTAGAACGCCGTAGCACCGGCGTCATAGCGCTCGAACAGCAGCTCACCTCGTTGGGCAATCAGCAAGGCATAGGTGACGTCGCCAGCGTCCAACCCAGCGAATAAATACTCGATCGCCGCACTTGCTTGGCTATTTTCTAGTCGCCCATCGTTGCGCCGTTGCCAGCGTTCCGTTGGCCAATCGACGTTGTTAGGAAGTAAAGGTTGTAACGGCTGCAATTGGCTGGACTCTAGTTCAGGACTTTGTAGCCGCGCTGTCGTAGGCAGTTTTTCACCACCGTGCTGCGCTCGCGCATGCCTTCCATGCCGCCGCGGGCGCCGCCGTGCACGGCACCTGCACCCGCCACCTGCTGCGCGGTACGACTGTCACCCACAGCGGCGCCGATTAAGCCGCCCACCACCGCACCCGCGGCAGCGCCGGTGCCGACCCTGGCACCAATGACGACTTCGTCAGCATAGGTGCGACACTCAGCCAGATCCTGTTGGTAGGCGTTAGGATCAAGCCCTTTACGATCAACAATGGGTTCACCAGGACGTTGGTGCGAGGCGCAAGCGCTGAGCAGAAGGAGCGCGGTGACAGCGCTGAATTTTGGCGTCGTGGTCATCATCGGCTAATACTCCTGCCTTCGATAGTGGCCAACAGGCGCGGGTAGTGTCGGCCTAATAGTACTGCGCGAGCGAGCATAAATGCCAACATCGCCAACCACAGACCGTGATTGCCAATATTGTCTAACGATGCCCACAGGACAAAGACAAACACGATGAAGGATAAGCCCATGGCATTGCGCATGGTCGCGGTCTGGGTGGTGCCGATAAAAATGCCATCCAGCTGGAATGCCCAGACCGAGGCCATGGGTGCTAAGACCAACCAAATGGCGTAGCTGGCGGCTTCGTCGCGCACGGCGGTGGATTTGGTGAACAGTGCAATTAGTGGTTCGTGTGCGAACAGGAATAGCAGCGTACCGAGCCCCGCGAGCAGTGCTGCCCAAATGGTGGTGTAGCGCACCACCAAAGAAAAGCGCTGTTGGTTGTGGGCCCCGTAGGCTTGGCCTGCCAGGGTTTCTGCGGTGTGTGCAAACGCATCCATTGCGTAGATCAAAACGAAAAAGAATTGCATGAGCACTGCATTAGCGGCCAGGGTTAAATCGCCCAGTCGGGCACCGACCGCGGTGTAGGCGAAAAACGGTGCTTGCACAAAGAACGAACGCACAAGCAGATTGCCACTGTTGGCGAGTAGCGGACGCAGGAACGTTGCTTGCCAAGCGCTGGCATGCCAGCGTAACGAGACGCCGTGATCACTCAGTGCGCGGCGCAGCAGCAACACTCCAATGGCGACGGCCAACCACTCGCTGACAACGGTACCCACGGCGACCCCTTCAACACCCCAATTGAAGCCGAGCACGAACAGCACGTCGAGTGAGGCGTTGGTGATGTTGAGCACCAGGCCGAGCACCAGGGCATCTTTCATGCGCTGTAGACCGAACAGCATGCCCAAAATCGACAGATACAGCAGCGCGGCCGGAGCCCCCCAGATTCGAATGCGAAAGTAGCTGTGAGCCAACCCTTGCACTTGTTCGGAGCCGTGCATCAACGCCAAAGCCGACTGCTGTATTGGCCATTGCAGCAACAACAATGCTGCGCCAATCACCAGAGCGAGACCTAAGGCGCGCTGGGCGACTGCGCTCAGTTCCTGGGCGTCTAGGGCGCCAAACGCTTGGGCCGCAAGCCCGGTGGTGCCCATACGCAAAAATCCAAAAAGCCAGTACATTGCGCTGAAGATAGTTGCACCGACAGCGACAGCGCCAATGTAGGCGGGGTCGGGCAGCCGTCCCATAACTGCGGTATCAACGCTACCGACTAAAGGGATCGTTAGGTTAGCGAGTATGACCGGCCACGTGAGTGACAGCACATAGCGATGCCACTGCCCGCGGGTGCGTGGTGTGCTGGGTGCCCTGGCTATTGAATCCGGCGTAGGGATTGCTAGCGGTGGTCCAGCGTGTTGCCTCGCCGCAACAACTCCTTGACCTTGGTGCGACGGCCGCTTGGCTTGTTTTGCCAATAAGCAGCATCAAAGGCTGGTGCTGGGCGCCGATGAATGACTCCCATCGCCACCGGCAACGGCGGTGCCATGGTGATCAACAGCTGCGCAATCATTGGATTGGTCTCGTCATGGACCAACAGATCTTGCTCCGTTACGCCATCCTGACCAATCATCACCGACTCAACCTGTAGTGTTTGAGTGTCCAGGCGCAGACCTTTGTCCTGCGCTTTGCCGTAGATGAGCGGTTCGCCATGGGTGACGGTAATTTGAGTCTCTGCTGCAGTCTTTTTCGCAACGACATCGTCGAACACATCTTTATTGTAAACAATGCAGTTCTGCAGGATTTCAACAAAAGCCGTACCGTGATGTGCATTGGCGGCGCGCAACAGGGTTGGCATGCCTTTCTGATCGATATCGACAGCGCGTGCGACAAAGGTGGCGCCGGCGCCGAGCGCAAACTGGCCTGGATGCAGCGGCGCGTCGAACGATCCTGCAGGACTGGTTGGGCTGCGAGTGCCTGGACGTGAAGTCGGAGAATATTGACCCTTGGTCAGGCCATAGATTTCGTTGTTGAACAACAAAATGTTGATGTCGACATTGCGCCGTAGCACGTGTAGCAGGTGATTGCCGCCGATTGACAGCCCATCGCCGTCGCCAGTGACTAGCCAGACATCCAACTCAGGGTTGGCCAACTTGACGCCGGTGGCAACAGCGGGTGCGCGGCCATGTATGGTATGAAAGCCATAGGTCTTAACGTAGTAGGGCAGTCTGGAGGAGCAGCCAATTCCAGAGACAAAGACTGTGTTGGCTGGATCTGCGCCGTCTTCAGCCAGCGCCCGCTGAACGCCTTTTAGTATTGAGTAGTCGCCACAGCCTGGGCACCAGCGGACTTCTTGGTCGGTTTCGAAGTCTTTGAACGACAGATCACCCACGGTTGACCTCCTGCATGCGTGCTTCCGAATACCGGTGAATCTCTGCTTTAAGCTCGCCAACCGTTAGCGGTTGCCCGGTCACCTTGCTGTAGGATTTCAGATCCAGCAGCAATCGATCACGGAGCACGGTAGCTAGCTGACCGCCATTTAGCTCCGGCACCAGCACGTGCTCGAATTGGGCCAAGAGTTCGCCTAAGTTTGGCGCCAGTGGGACAATGTTACGCAGATGAATGTGCGCCACCGCAGCCCCTTCAGCCAAGGCTTCTTTGACGGCTTGAAACACTGTGCCGTAGGTGGAGCCCCAAGCCACCACCGCGAGCCCGCCACTGACGCCCTGCTCGATCTCGGCATCGGCGATGAAGTCTGCAACGCGCTCGACTTTTTCGCGGCGCAGGTTGGTCATCGCTTGATGATTGTCCGCCTCATAAGAGATGTTCCCGGAGTCGATGTCTTTTTCGATCCCGCCAACTCGGTGAATGTAGCCGGCATGCCCTGGTGTCGCCCAGACTCTGGCGAGGGTTTGCGGATCGCGGCTAAACGCATTGCCGGCGCTGTCTGCAGACGGCTTATGGTGCGTAATGGCTTCGAACTGATCCAGATCCGGTATTGGCCACAGTTCTGAAGCATTGGCAATGTAGCCATCGGTCAACAAGAAAACTGGCGTCATGTGGCGCAGGGCGATGCGTACGGCTTCGATCGCCGCGCTGAAGCAGTCGCCCGGGGATCTCGCTGCCACCACAGGCATTGGCGTGTCGCCGTTGCGTCCGTAGACCGCCTGGTACAGGTCCGACTGCTCCGTCTTCGTTGGCAAGCCAGTAGAAGGACCAGCGCGCTGGGAGTTGACGATGACTAGCGGCAGTTCAGCGGCCACAGCCAGGCAAATGGCCTCGGTTTTCAGGGCGATGCCTGGCCCCGAACTGGAGGTAACACCCAGCTTCCCTGCGTAGGATGCGCCAATGGCGCTGCAGACGGCTGCGATCTCATCTTCGGCCTGGAAGGTTGCAACACCGGCATCCTCCACTCCGGCCAAATGGTGCAGTATCGAGGACGCTGGGGTAATTGGGTAGGAGCAAAACATCAGCTCGGTGTCCGCCAGCTCACCAGCTGCGATCAAGCCTAAAGACAAGGCCTCAGCGCCGGTTACGGTGCGATACTCAACGGCGTCGAGTGGGGCCTCCGGCGTTGTCCGCTGAGCTGGAATATGAGTTAGCTCGGCGGTCTCGCCGAACGCGTGGCCGGCATTCAGCGCAGCGAGGTTGGCATCACACAATGCCTGAACAGCACCAAACTTCTGCTTGATCCAGTCGCTGGTGGGTTCTCTCGACTGGTCAAACATCCACAGCATCAAGCCCAGGGCCCAAAAGTTTTTGCAGCGCAGAGAGTCTTTCGTTCCCAGACCGAAGGGCTTGACGGCCTCAATGGTCAAGTGGGAGATGTCGATGGGGTAGACCTGATAGCTCGCTACGCTGCCATCGGTCAGCGGATTGCTGCTCAAATCAGCACGTCTTAATCGCTGCTCGGTAAAAGCTGCTTCATCTACCAAGATGATCGAACCCGGATGCAGTCCAGCCAGGTTCACCACCAACGCCGCAGGGTTGAAGGCGATGAGTACATCGGGGCTGTCACCCGGAGTCGTTATCCGCTCACCGCCAATCTGGATCTGAAAGGCGGAAACGCCGTAGCGAGTGCCTGCTGGTGCTCGAATTTCCGCGGGAAAGTCCGGTAACGTGGCGAGGTCATGACCTGCTAGCGCGGAAGCGAGGGTGAACTGCGTGCCCTGTAACTGAATGCCATCACCAGAATCTCCGGCGAAGCGAATCACATGGCGAGTTTTTGGCGCGCCCCGGGCGCTTGCCGCATTGGATGTCATGGTCTGACCAATTTTGGTTAAACTGCGCGGCATTGTACTGAATTCCGTCGCCGCTGACTGTTAAGGGTTGAAATAAGGTTATGGCGCCCTTGGGTTTTCCGGTAGGCTGCGCGCCGGCGCGAACGGCGCCCAAGGACGCCAGTGGACCGCCCCAGATGGCCGCCGCCAGTCGTCGATGAGTCCGAAATTCCAACCAGCAAGGAGAAAGTCATGAAGGTCGTTGCCAGAACTGACGAGTACACCGTCTATCAGAAACGCAACAAGCGCTACGGCGTCCGCGGCGCGGACCGCCAATGGCTCAACGGTGACGAAAAGGTTGCGGTGCTGCTCAAGCATGAGCTCATTAAGGCACCGCCGCCGAAAGCGCCGGAACCTGAGCCAGCAGAAGAGGCAATCGAAGAGCCAGCGGCCGAGGTTGAGGCCGCTGCAGAAGCCAGCGAAGCCGAAGGCGATGCTGCCGAGTCCGCTGAGGACTAACCTGCTCCACTAGCTGATCCGGGAGAAGGGCTGCAGTTGCGGTAAACTGAGCGGTCCTTCGTCCCAACCGGATCGGCTAGCCCATGTCGAAGAGTGTTTCCGCATTCAAAGTTGTCTCAGACTATAAGCCAGCGGGCGATCAGCCAGCTGCGATTGCTGCATTGATAGACGGCTTAGAGTCGGGCTTGAGCCACCAGACGCTGTTGGGCGTTACCGGTTCCGGTAAGACCTTCACCATCGCCAACGTCATTGAAGCGGTGCAACGGCCCACCATCGTCATGGCGCCGAACAAGACGTTGGCTGCGCAGCTGTATGGCGAGTTCAAAGAATTCTTCCCCAATAATGCCGTTGAGTATTTTGTCAGCTACTACGACTACTACCAGCCCGAAGCCTATGTACCTGCTTCAGATACCTATATCGAGAAAGACTCCTCTATAAACGCCCACATTGAGCAAATGCGCTTGTCTTCGACTAAGGCGCTGATCGAGCGGCGAGACGCCATCATCGTGGCTTCTGTGTCTGCAATTTATGGATTGGGCGATCCTCAGTCATACCACCAAATGGTTTTGCATCTAGATCGAGGCGACAAGGTAGATCAGCGCTACGTGCTGCGTCGTTTGGCCGAGCTGCAATACACCCGCAACGACATGGCGTTCCAGCGTGGTACCTACCGGGTGCGGGGCGATGTGATCGATGTGTTTCCCGCTGAATCAGAAAAAGAAGCGGTGCGCATCGAGCTGTTCGATGATGAAATCGATAACCTCGCGGTGTTTGATCCGCTCACTGGAGAGGTCATCAATCGGGTTCCCCGCTATACCGTGTTCCCCAAAACGCACTATGTAACGCCTAGGGATCGGATTCTCGGGGTTCTCGATGACATAAAGCTGGAGTTGCAGGATCGGCTCAAGTACCTGACCGATGAGCACAAGCTGGTCGAGGCTCAGCGCCTGGATCAACGCACGCGCTTTGATCTGGAGATGATCCAAGAGCTGGGGTATTGCAGCGGCATCGAAAACTATTCGCGCTACCTGTCTGGCCGCGAAGCGGGAGAAGCGCCACCGACCTTGTTCGACTACCTGCCAAAAGATGCGCTGATGGTTCTGGATGAATCCCACGTCACGGTTCCCCAGGTTGGCGCCATGTTCAAAGGGGATCGCTCGCGCAAAGAGACTCTGGTGGACTTTGGTTTTCGTCTACCCTCAGCGCTCGACAACCGCCCCCTACGCTTTGACGAGTGGGAGCGCCTGGCGCCGCAGGCGATTTTCGTTTCGGCGACGCCCGCAGACTACGAAGCACGCATGGCGGGCCAGGTGGTGGAGCAGGTGGTGCGGCCGACCGGATTAGTGGATCCAGAGATCGAAGTGCGACCGGCCTCGACCCAGGTTGAAGACTTATTCAGTGAGATCCAGCTTACGGTGGATAAGAAAGAGCGGGTGCTGGTCACCACGCTGACCAAGCGCATGGCAGAAGATCTGACCGACTACTTGGACGAGCATGGCGTACGAGTCCGCTACCTGCATTCCGACATCGATACCGTGGAGCGCATGGAGATCATCCGCGATCTGCGCCTGGGTGAGTTCGATGTGCTGGTGGGCATCAATCTGCTACGCGAAGGCTTGGATATGCCCGAGGTGTCGTTGGTCGCCATTCTCGATGCCGATAAAGAGGGTTTCTTGCGTGCCGAACGCTCGTTGATTCAGACCATTGGCCGTGCGGCTCGCAACGTTGCTGGTCGGGCCATTCTCTATGCCGACAAGATGACTGGCTCCATGGAAGCGGCCATGGGCGAAACCGAGCGACGTCGGGCAAAACAAGTGGCCTACAACGAGCTCCACGGCATCACGCCACAAACGATTCGCAAGAACGTCTCCGACGTCATGGAAGGCGCCCGTGCCCCGGGCCCCGGTGCTGCTAAGAAGGGCAGCAAGGGGCGTCGTCGAGGTGTTGCGGCGATCGAAATACCCAGTGATGCAAAAGCGCTGGGGAAACTGCTCAAGACCTTAGAAGAGAGCATGCTCGAGCATGCGAAAAACCTGGAGTTCGAAGAAGCCGCCCAGGTGCGAGATCAGATTCAAGAGGTGCGTGAACAGCAACTGCTCCAGGGCGGCTAGGGTTTAGGCGCTTGCGCCGTTCATCGCTGCCAGGTAGTCGTTGCGCACCACTTTACGCTGGATCTTGCCAGCCGCGGAGCGGGGTAACTCGCCGACGTAATCGATCTGTCGCGGGCATTTGAAGTTGGCCAGCCGCTGTCGACACCACTGGATCAACTCATCGCTCAAAGTCGAACCGGGTTCGTGGCCGGTCTTTAGCTGGATCACCGAGCGCACTTCTTCACCCCACTCATCGTTCGGTACACCGATGGTGCAGACGTCCTGCACCGCAGGATGTTTAAGCAACTCCGAGTCCACTTCTTGCGGGTAGATGTTGACGCCACCAGAGATGATCAGCTCGGCGGTGCGGCCGGTCAAAAACAGGTACCCGTCTGCGTCGAAGTAACCCATGTCGCCCAAGGTGAAGTACTCGCCGCGATAGGAACTGTCGGTTTTTTCTGAGTCTTTGAAATATTCAAAGCGGCCGACGTCGGGAGCGCGCATGTAAATCGTGCCGATCTCACCTACAGCGACTTCGTTGCCGTCCTCGTCCAATATCTTGTTATCGAATTCCGGTCCGGGCTTGCCGACTGTGCCGGGTTTACGCAGCCACTCGTGGCTGTCTACCAAAAACCCGCCACCGCCTTCGGTGGCAGCGTAGTACTCCCAGATCACCGGCCCGAACCAGTCGATCATTGCCTGCTTGATGTGCACTGGGCAGGGCGCGGCGCCGTGAATCAAGCGTCGCACAGACGCGGTGCCGTAGCGCTGGCGCACGCCTTCAGGCAACTGCAGCATGCGATGAAACATGGTGGCGACCATGTGTGTGTGGGTGATTTGGTATTCGTCGATTAGTCTCAGGGTTTCTTCTGCGTCCCATTTGTCCATCATCACGATGCCAACACCGGAGCTGAGCGCTGCAAGAATGTCTATCACCAGCGGCGCGGCGTGGTAACCCGGTCCGGTGACCAAGGTGCGGTCGATTCCGGCGCAATAATCGTTAACCGTGCCTTCCCACTGAGGCACATCCGGCACCGGCTTGGCTTTGTACACACCTTTGGGTTTGCCTGTGGTGCCTGAGGTATAC
>JBPCXR010000004.1:0-10767 GCA_051027215.1 Pseudomonadales bacterium
TGGAAGGGGTGGCCCAAGTGTTAAGGAGCGATGGTGGCCAAAAGATGTGGCCGCGAATACGAGGCTGGTACGATGCCGAGTTTGCGAAAGAAATTGACGACCAACTCAAACGAAGTGAAGTCACTTGGTTAGGTCAGATTTTGGGTCATAAAGCTCCTTCATCTTAGAGTTTTTGATTTGGTGGTCCGCTCTTGGCCGGGAGCGTCGAAATTATCGTGTGTCAAACAGTACTTTTTTATGGCAGCTTTATCTAGGATTGCTGTCGCAGCGAGCGATGTAGGCAAAATCGACGTGAACGACCCGAAGGCGCTGTTCGCTTGCGGCATAATAAGTAGAATGCTGGGAGGAACCTATGAACTGGGAAGCAATGGGTGCAGCGGCGGAATTGTTAGCCGCAATGGGAGTGATTGTCTCGCTCGTCTATTTGGCCAAGCAAATATCCACCACAAACGAAAGTGTCAGGCAAAATACGAATGCGCTTTTGAATCAAGGTGAGCACGCTTCAATAAGCGGGGTAATAGACATAGTCGCCCCACAGGTCGCCGACCCTTCGCTTGCAGAACTAATGATGAGTGGACACTCTGATATAGAAGCGTTGAACCCTGTCGATAAGTACCGCTATTCAATGGCGTTGCTCCTTATGTTCGAGTTGCATCAAACGTACTTCATTCAGCTTTCCCGGGGTACGGCGGGCTCTGAAACATGGGAGTACTATTCGCGAGTGTTCGATGGCCTCATGCGTTTGCCGGGTGTAGTTAGCTGGTGGCGTGGCGTGCATCGTAATTTCGAACCTGGCTTCACAAGCTACATCAACAAAAAAATATCCAAGGAAGCCTAATTAAGAATGGTTCATCGAATTTCCGCTTCTGGCCGATCTGAGCCCTTCAAGATCTAGATTCGAGGTGGGGTTGAGCGTCCGCTATTCAGAATAGGTTCGATCTCATCTGACACTGTCCGTCAGGTCAGATTTGAGCTATCACATTTAGGCAGTTGGCGCTTCACCCTGTGCTAGCGCCTGTTGTGTCAATGCTTGTTCCCTGATGCCGCGTTTGTAGATCTTTCCCGATGCCGTTCTCGGTAGTTCTTCGGTGACGATCCACACCTTGGTCGGTACTTTGAAGCGTGCTAAACGATCGCTGACGTGGGATTGCACGTCACCCACAGTCAGTATCGCGTCCCCCTTAACGCGAACGGTGGTTGCCACCACTTCGCCCAAGCGTTCGTCGGGTAGGCCAAACACCACGCATTCCATCACGTTTGGGTGGTCATAGATCACGGCTTCAACTTCCTGACAGCCGATATTCTCGCCACCGCGAATGATCATGTCTTTTTCGCGATCGGTGATATAGATGAAGCCATCTTCATCCATGTGCCCCAGGTCGCCGGTATGCAGCCACCCATCCACCAGCGTCGCCGCCGTTTCTGCCGGACGTTCCCAGTACCCGCTGAAATTCAT
The DNA here is from genome assembly GCA_051027215.1 of Pseudomonadales bacterium. Lineage (GTDB taxonomy): Bacteria > Pseudomonadota > Gammaproteobacteria > Pseudomonadales > Azotimanducaceae > CALHVX01. The sequence goes on from JBPCXR010000004.1 coordinate 1,457, forward strand.
CGGCCCCTTAATGCAAATCTCTCCGGTACCGCCGCGAGGTCGTTCCTCGCCGTCAGTGCCGACCACTCGAATTTGCACCAGGGGTGGTAACGCCCGGCCGCAGCTTGCGGGCTTGGCTTTTAGATCTGCACCAGCGTTCGATGCTGCCAGCCCATTGGTTTCGGTCATGGCATATGCTGCACTGGCGCGGGTTTGATTTTTGCTGCGTTCTTCAATTCGCCGCGAGTGTTTTGGCGTCATCGCTGCGCCTCCACCGCCAATACTCCGCAGGGTGCTGAGGTCGTACTTATCGTAGTTTGGCGAGTTCACCAATTCGTATGCCATGCTCGGGACGCCGCTGAAATGCGTTATACCTTCTCGCTCGATAATGGCGAGCGCCTTTTCTGCATCCCATTTGTACATGCCGACGACTTTGCGACCGTTGCGCAGGGAAGGCAGTAGCTGGCCATTGAGGCCAGTCACATGAAACAGCGGAACCGTTAGAATCATGGACGGTTGCCGTTCCCGGGGCCGCTGTCGACGTCCCGCGGCTGCGCGAGCGAGCGCGGCGGAAGCTTCCCAGCCCAATAGCGAGTGCACAATCGCCCGATGCGAAGATACGGCGCCTTTCGGCTTAGAAGTGGAGCCTGAGGTATATAGAATGGTTGCGTAGTCATTCGGCTGGATCTGCGGCGCATGCATAACGCCCGATCCGGATTCGATAAACTCGCTCCAAGGTTGTACTCCCCGCCCTGCAGAGTGCTCTGTGCGTACAGCGACAAGATTCAAAGTGCGTGCGTCCAAGTAAGGCGACAACTGCTGTAGCCGCTCGCGATCAACGAACAATGTGTGCAGGCCGCTGTCATCTATACCGTAGAGCAACTCCTCGCCCGTCCACCAGGCGTTCATGGCCACAGCTACAGCGCCCATGGAGGTTATGCCCATGAAAGCGAAGATCCACTCCGGGTAGTTACGCATGGCAATGCCTACCCGGTCTTTCGGTCGGATGCCTTGGGTGTGGAGCGCGGCCATGACTTTCTCTACCTGACGCCAAGCTTGCGCAAAGGTATAGCGCTCATCTTCGTAAACGTAAAAAGTCTCATTCGCATGTTCCAGCGCGCCGTGATAGAGCTCGCGCAAATGTAGCGGCGCGTTGCGGAACACCGGCAGGAGAACGCCGTCAACTTCAACTTCGTTCAGCTCATACTTGCCCCCAGTTTCCAATAGTGCACGAGCCCCGGGGGAATACTGCTCAAGATTCATTGGCGTCCCTTGATCTTCTCAACAATACAGACTACCGACTGAGTGGCCCTCGCACCAGATCTCTGCGGTCACGATGAAATCGAACGATGCAGTCCTTGGTGATATCGGTAGCTGGTGGCTGGGGGTAATCAGATCTATGGAGACCGCTACTTTTGATACAATTGTGCAGTCCGCAGTGGCCAGCCAGATCGAAGTTGGCCCAATGTTGAACCGTGTTTAGGTGACCCACAATGTCGAAAACTTTGGATCGTTTAAGAGTTGATCACCGCAGGCTACGCAATGTGTTGGGGGCCCTCACAAGCAAAGGAGAAGAGTTGCAAGCACAAGGCGCGAGCAACAACACAGACCATCTTTATTGTCTGATCGACTACGTGATGGCCTATCCGGACAAAGTTCATCATCCGCTCGAGGAGCAGGTCTTCGATGAATTGGTAAAGGCGCCATTGAGCCCTGAGCAACTGGAAATCGTGCACCATATTCGATCGCAACATCATGATTTATTTTTGGCCACCGAAGATTTGATGACGCAGATCGACGCCCTTGCCAACACTGCCGAGGTTGATCCGTTCGTCCGACAACTACGTCAGTACGTTGAGCTGCAGCTCAAGCACATGCAGTTCGAAGAACAATCAGTCTTCCCGATGGCCGCAGAGTGCATCGCATCTGAGGTTTGGGAGGCGTTAGATCAAAGGTTTGGCGAAACGACGGATCCGCTTTTTGATGAGGCCGATCGCAGCTACGCGGCAATCTACCCATACTTAGTGGTAGACCCAGAAGAAACCGAGCCCACCAGGAGCGCGGAACCACTGTTGCGTTACCTAAGCGCAACAGGAGTGCCCTGGAAAGCGCCGGCAGGTGGCGATTCGAGCGCATCGTAGCGATTGGCCGCTCTGATTCTTTTGGAGGACTGCAGGAACAGCTCGATACGAATGAAAGAACGAGACGGGTCGCGTCTAAGAATATAGTATCGACAATGACAACATATTGGACTATATCTTAATGCTGGCACACTGGGAGGAGCGGGATGCGGCTGAGTGACGAAGATGCAGCCTTTCTCTATGCAGAGACGGCGAGCGGACCAATGCACGGCGCTTCTATTGCGATTTTAGAGGGCGTGATCGACTTTGACACGGTTTATGCCCATATCGACGCGCGCCTGCACTTAGTGCCTCGATATCGCCAGCGACTGGCATTTGTGCCGTTCAATGTCGCGCATCCCAAATGGGTTGACGATCCTGATTTTGATCTTCGCAATCATGTTAAACACCATCGGCTGAACGCGGGTTGTCAGCTGGAAGATGCCATTGAAGCGGCGTTGGTTTTAGCAGAACCTTTGTTGCCCCGGTCTCGACCGTTGTGGTTGACCTATGTCATCGAGGGACTGGAAGATCGCACGATCCTGTTGCAACTCGGCCACCACGCTATGGTCGACGGCGCTTCCGGTGTGGATATTTCGTTGTTGTTGTTTGACCTGCAGAAGCATGCGGCGGCACCTGAACCCCCCAAGTCGGCCTGGTCGCCTGCGCCGCTGCCCTCGGCTGCGAAACTGGCTGCAGAAGCTGCGGCCGAGACTCTACAGAACTTGACTGATTCCAACCCCTTTCGGTCTCAGAATTTCAGCACCGATAGGTTCGAACTGTTGCGGCGAGCAACAGAGTCGATTACCCGTTTTGTTGCTGAGCCGGTAATAACTGCGCCTTGGAATGTAGGCGCGGTCGGACCGAAGCGAGAGTTGGCATGGCGCAAATTTTCATTCTCGCAGTTTCGGGACATCCGCAAGAAGTTTGGAGGCACGATCAACGATGTGGTGCTGGCTGTCGTTGTCGAAGCCGCTGCACGCTATATGCAAGACCACGGCGTGACTACCAAAGGACGGCACGTGAGAGTGATGTGCCCGGTAAACGTTCGAAGCGAGGACGAAACGGGCGCATTGGGCAATCGTGTTTCTGGGATTTTTCCTGTGTTTGACGCCGAGCCACAAGCGATCACAGAACGCTTGCGCAAAGTACGTTGGGAAACGGAGCAGATTAAGCAAAACCGTGAAGCCCAGGCCGCCTCTTTGCTAAGGGAGTTAGCGCCATCGATTCCTGCGGCACTGATGGCGCCGACACTGTTGGTCGGCACGCCCCTTGATCCAACTGCGCTGGCAGCGCGCTTCCCTCCGCCGCTGCCGTCGAATCTTGTTGGTCGAGCGCCACTGCTTGGATTTAATTTCACCTGTACCAATGTCCCCGGCGTGCAAACGCCGCAGTATGTTGCTGGGCATCAGGTGTTGGATACACTGGTGCTGCTGATGCTCGGGGGAAACCTGGGTTATGGCGTCGCTGTAATGAGTTACAACCAGAACCTTTATTTCAATTTTGTTTGCGATCCGCGGCTGATGCCTGACGTAGAGTTAATGGCGTCTTCTGTTGAAGAAGCATTTCACGAACTACTCGAGGCGTCGCAAGAAGAATCTCGCGCCGTCGGCGGTAACTAACCTCAGTAACTTTTGGAGATCCCATGTCTGCGCTAATCGGATTTGACGCCGCGCTTGAAGCTTTTCCTATGCAGGTTTCGCTCGATGACGATACTAAGATCGAACTGCGCGTAGTGACGCCGGACGATCGAGAGAGCATCCTGGATTTTGCCGCAAACTTGCCGGAACAGGATTTGTTGTTCCTGCGAGTGGACATCACCAAGCCCGCGGCGGTCGACAATTGGATAGCAAACGTCGCTGCCGGTGTGACGGTGTCTCTCATCGCTTACGATGGCGAAAAAATGGCAGGGTACGCGACCGTCGATCGTAACCCCGCCCGCTGGACCCGTCGCATGGGAGAGCTGCGAGTCAACGTTGGCCCAGCCTACCGGACCAAGGGGCTTGGTCGGCAGCTCACCGCAAAGATATTTGAGGTAGCGCGCCGCAGCGGTTTGCTGAAGTTGATGGCGCACATGACGCCCGATCAAAAAGGCGCCCAGGCGGCGTTTAAACGCCTTGGATTTGTTCCCGAAGCACTGCTGGCAGATTGTGTAGAGGATCGAGCCGGGCAGCTCCATGACCTAGTCATCATGACCTATGACGTTGATGGCTTTACCGACCAAGTCGATCGTCCCCTGCAAATTTGAAAAAAGATGTAAGGGCGGAGTTGCGACTGCACGGGGGCTCGCCCGTAGCGTGCGGCCTAATCCTTGGTGTCGGACCCACGGAAATTGTGCATTGCATCAATAATTGGCTGTTCCAGTGCAGTCCAGAAATCAGATTTGTGCCGCATTTTATACAATTACCCAAAAAAATCGCTTTGTTGCGTCGCATCAATTGGTTGACTGAAACCAGACCCTTAGCCACACTACACAGACAGGTAAGTGAACACCGGAACACCAGATGATGGCCGACGGTCAATCGATCGCACCGAATCAGAGCAGCGGACCATCGCAGCTCCATTCGCTCTCGGACCTTCCCAGGGCGATGCTTGAAGCAGCTCGCCTGAGTATCGCCTGGCCATTGCTTCTTCAGCTTGCCAAGCCCGGCGATGGGCATCCGGTAATGGTGCTTCCAGGCTTCATGGGCGGCGACTCATCCACACTTATGCTGCGCCGATTTCTGACGCGTCTTGGCTATGTCACACTGCCTTGGCTGCAAGGCACCAATTCAGGGCGCCCGGAACAGCTGGAGGCCGCCACGCTGCGCTTTTTTCGAGCGCACAGTTCGATGGGTTCTCAGATCTCGCTGGTGGGGCAAAGCCTCGGCGGGATCTACGCTCGAGAGATTGCCCGTTCGTTCCCCCATGCTGTTCGCTGCGTTATCACCCTTGGCAGCCCCTTTGGGGCGAACGGCAATGACGCGGCCAATCCTGCAGTGGCACGGTTGTTCGAAGCCGTTTCCGGTCTCAGTGTTGAGGACATGCGTGCGCAATCACCAAAAATCGATCCGCGCACGCCCTTAGGGCTTCCGTCTACGGCAATTTACAGCAAGTCTGATGGGGTGGTGGCATGGCACAGCTGCCTAGAGCAAGAATCCGCGCTCTCCGAAAACGTTGAGGTGGTGGGCAGTCACAGTGGTATGGCGATGAACGCCGACGTTCTGCATGTGGTCGCAGACCGGCTCCTGCAACGATCCGACAACTGGCAGAAATTTGACCGAGGCTGCAGCGCTCGCCAGTGGACCTATCCGAAGGCAGCGACTCCGGCCAACCTCTAATTGCTGCCTCCTAGGCACGCAATGTGATCGATCAACAGGTGTTGATCAATCGAAGGCTTCGGCAAGCCCGTATAGCTCAAGTTTGGCTTGCACCGCTGCAACATCGTGACTTAACACAATGAGATCGGCGTAGGTGCCATCCGCTGCTTGAACCTGATTTCGTAATAGCGCTTCCGGGTGAAATCCCATGTCTTCAAACACGGTGACTGCGGCTTGCTGATCTGAGGTCATGCGGGCGGTTAACTTCTCTAGACCGAGGGACAACGCGAGGAGAAAACACTCCTGAACCAGGACCCGGCCCAACCCCTGGGCGCGCTGACCGGGTGCCAGCAGTACCCGCAATTCGCCCACGTGCGGCGAGAATGACCGTTCGTCGACGGCAACAGCACAGCAACCGATTACCTCCCCCTCATGGGTTGCCATCAAACTGTTTAGATGGCCAGCTGCGGCTTCTCGAACCCAGGCCTGGATCACCTTCGGCTCTCTTATGTCCCGACGCAAAAAAAGTAAATCGTGTTCGGGCAGCGAATTTGTAAACGCTTGCAGCGCTTCGGTGTCTGTCGATTCCAGGGGGCGGATTTCACAACTGCCGTCCGCTTGCGCGACCTGGCGCGGGTAACGATCTGCAAGAGCCTCGCTCATACAGCGCGGACCGCCAGCCAGGCTTCAAGTTGAGGCCACATGCGCCGCACGGCGTTCGGCCCGGCGATTAAGCTCACATGCCCACCCTTGAGAAGAATTTCCTCCTTGTCAGCCGAACCGACTAGGCGTAGTAGTGGCTCTGTAGCGTCCCTGGGGGCTAGGTGGTCGTGTTCGGCCACACAGCTAAGAATCGGCACCGTGATATTCGACAGTTTTGCCGCGCGCCCAGCCACTTCCAATTCTCCGGTGACCAGCTTGTTTGCCCAGAAGAGTTCTTTGGTGGTTTGCCGCACGTATTCACCCGCCAGGGGTAGGGTTTCATCACCCCAGCGCTGGAAAGCTCGATATGAGCGGACGAACTCATCGTCGAAGATTTGATCCCAAAGGCGTAGCTGACCGGCGATGCGCTGCGCAGGGCGTTGCATTTCAAACATCTGAGTCACCGACTCTGCCGAGACAATGCCCACCGTATCGACCAGCGTGTCGACGTCGAAATAGTCTTTGTTGTTCCAGACGTTGGTGATGCCCATCTTGTGCCAATCTACGGGTGTTGTTAGACATACGAGATTCTTCAGGGGGCCGGGACTGTGGCTTGCTGCGTAGATGAGAGCCAATACCCCACCCATGCAATAGCCGACCATTGAAACCTCGTCGACGCCGCTGTGCTTTTGGACTTTTCTCACACAGGTTGGCAGAAAGTCTTGGGTATAGTCGGTTAGATCCAAGTGGCGCTCTTCTGGCGTAGGCGGTGCCCAGTCAATGGCGTAGACATCGTGGCCCTTGCGCAGGAGAAACTCGATCATACTTTGACCGGGCGCCAAATCGAAAACGAAGGATTTATTGGTGGTAGCCATCACCAACAGTATTGGAACGCGATAGACCTCGTCTGCCAGTGGCCGATAGTGGTATAGGCGCAAGGTACCCCGGCTGTAGAGTACGTCTTTTGGTGTTAAGCCTACGGGCTCGGGCTCCAGCGTTGCTACTTCTAACGTTCGAGAACTTCGTTCAATGGCCGTTTGAACGAACTTCTGAATGCGGCTGGTGAAGGCCGGATCATTGGTCTGTGATGCTTCGCTCATGAGGTTGCCTTCTTCAAGTATTCGGCAGGCGGTTGTTTGGTCCTGGGTGGAGCAGGGCGGAATGTTGGTTCTGCATCGCTAATACTGAGCTTCTCTTCGATCTGCTCCAAACGTCGCTCTATTGACTTGATGCCCTGGCCGATTCTCAACACGTCCTCCCGGGTGGGCAGGTTAAAAGTTTCCCGTTGCCGGCTAATGCCATCGACCAGTGTTTTTTGCAATTGTGTCTGCGCGCTTTGCACCGTATTCATGGCCTGGCCAAACCCTTCTGTGCCCATGACCTGATTAGCAAGCGAGTTGAATTCACGTTCCCATTGCGTCAGCAGGTCCCCGAATGAGTGCGCTTGAGCTGTGTCTTTGTCTGCCATTGTCGCTAAACCTTTAAGCTCATTATGACGAGCTATTTACCGGACTCTGCTTGAACTTAACAGAGCGGCCGTTCGTGCTCAATGACTGCCTAGCATCCAGGGTGACGGTCATTAGCGCGCAAGGTCAATCAATAAACCGGGTCGCACTAAGTCACCAATGGGTGACTAATGATCGGCATTAGGCCGCAATTCACTCGATAGCGATTCTTCATCGGGTTCGATATGAACCGTGATGTCCGCAACATGAAACTCGTGTTCGATTATCGCTTCGATGGAATCTGCGATGGCGTGGGAAGCACCTGTACTCAAGGTCGGGTCGACACAGATCACAAGATCCACAGCCCGGTCACTGCCGATCCAACGGGAACGAATTCTTCTAATTTTTCGAACGCCTGGAACGGACCGTACTGCACGGGCGACTGCATCAGCTTCCACGGAGACTTCATCCACCAGCACCGGCACGACACGCTGAAACAGGCTAAAGGCGAGATAGAACACCAAGCCGGCGACTGCAACGGCGCAAACGGTATCGAGCCACACATAGCCGGCGGCAGACAACTGCCAGCCAAGAATAACAACGACGGTAGTCATGACGTCCGCGAACGTATGGCTGGCGTCGGCTAGCAGGATGTCTGAATCAAGACGCTTCGCCCAACGCCGTTGCCAGGCAGCCAGTGCGATGTTGATGCCGAGCACCAAAAGCATCAGCAACAGGCCGATTTTGTCCTGGCTGACTTCTGGGTCGTCTCTTTGTATGGCATGCAGCGCTAGCTCGAACGCCAGCACGGCCAGCAAACTTGCGAGACCGAATACGGCTAGCGTTTCGAACTTTCGATGTCCGTACGGGTGGTCACTATCTGCTGGCTTGCTCGAAAGCCGAATGACCAGCCAGGCGGCGACATTGTTGGCCACGTCCGTTAGCGAGTGAATCGCGTCACCCAGCACCGCCAAAGAGCCTGTCGAGATGCCAACGATCGCCTTTAACGAAAGGACTAAGACATTGGCCGTGCCTTCGATGAGGATGACTCTCTGAACTTGAGCATCGCGTTGCGATTGAGGTTTATGCAAAGCAGGTATGCAGCATGGTAGGGTGCCGTCTTGCGGTGCTTACTAAACGCGCTTGCGCCGCACCCAGCCTAAGCATCACTCAAGTGCCACCCATTGAGAAAGTACGTCCAGCGCTTCCGATTGTATGCGCGCCACTCGTGCGTCATCTGTTGATCTGCTGGGCGTAAATTGCGATGGTAGTCGGGATCTGGGGCACTTTTATGATCGTACATTCACGTATGGTTTTCCCTGACGGCTGATGTTAACTCGGCTCTGACTGTGCCGGAAAGCCGGTGATCAGATTCTCCATAGAAGCTCATAGCGAACAGCCAGCTTTTTCAGGGTTCAGACCATCTTTGCTACACTCGCCCAAGCCGTTGATTGGTGCCGCGGCCTCAATCCTCACTTCATTTTTGAATTCATTGCGCTGCTGTGGGAGAGCTGCTGTTGCAATTCGTGCGGAGCAAAGCAAGTTGATCTGGCCTGGCTACGCTGTTAACCGGGAACCTGCGATTGGCAAGGCCAGTGGCTGAGCCAACGGTATTGATCGTTGGCGGCGGCATTGGTGGGCTCACGAGCGCATTGTGCCTTGCCAAAGATGGCTGCAAGGTCAGTGTATTCGAACAAGCACCAGCGTTTGCCGAAGTGGGTGCCGGTATTCAGCTGTCGCCAAACTGTACGCGGGTTCTGCATCACCTGGGTCTTGAGACTGCCTTGCGTGCCAAAGCCTTTTTGCCAGAAGGCACACAATTCAGG
>JBPCXR010000005.1:0-27086 GCA_051027215.1 Pseudomonadales bacterium
GGTTTGGGTTCTCGGATAAACCCGATAAGGACGTGTACGTCGATATAACTGTCGATTGTAGTAAGCCCCCAAGACAACAGATATATGCCCAGACGAGAAACAAAACCTGCGATGGCTTTCTAGACAAGGACCCGGAAGGCTTAGTCTGTCAACTTCCTTCAGGTGATCAGTCTGACAAAACTCGTAACATCATTTGGGAGACGAGATCAGGCGATGAGTTTCGGATAGAGTTTAATCGAAGCGATGATCCGTTCACCAGTGTGCAGGCCCAATGTAAGTTAGCGACCAAGACTACGCTCAAGCGCTGCAAGGTGAAGAACAGCCAAGGAATCAAAGATATTGGCTTGGATTACTTCAAGTACGACATTGTGTTCGACGGATGCCGCCGCGATCCGCATATCTTTCTTAGATAGCGAACCTGCACGACGGTCTAGGAATGTGTGTCAAGCTTTCCCCACAAGCACATAGTGGTCGCTGAACAACGGCCCTTGTAGCATAAGTAGGGGATACAAATCACGACAGCGCTTTCAACGTCCGAAGCCTTGACTGTATCGATGGCAAGTCCTCTCGAGTCAAATCCAAGGGCTTGCCATAAACCACAGTCTCAGCGACTCGCGTACTTAGATGAGATCGCAATGCCCCCAAGAAGTGCGGCGGTGCGAACAACACCAACTGGTCGTACCTTCCAGCATCCAAACCTCTGACCAACGCAGCGTCGATCTGCTCAGCAAATTCCGCTTCTGACTTTTCGTGCCCAGTGTGGGCTGCTTGCAACGCGCGAACGCTATTGTGGCCATGGGAACTCGACGTGACGCCAGCACGGCCACTGCTAAGCGCTTGCTCCTTAAGACGGCCCTCGGGTTTTAGGAGATCCGCTATCTCCTTTAGCGGCGCCTCCGGCTCCGCCCACTCGAAAAACCGAGCCCGAACACTATCAGCCACCAGGATCCATGTAGAGGGGTATTGATTCACTTAGCGTCTCACTGATTGTTGTCGCTAATAAATCACATCGAAGCGCTTCAGTCTCTTAGGGAATTCCCTCAGCTAAGCACGTATCCGTTTGCGCTAAACCAGTCAACGTTAGACGCGTATCGGAATTATGGGATGCCAGTTTCGAGGCGCCACTTGCTAGACGCAAATGACTTAGGACAATCGAGCCATCAGCGTTGCCGCTGTTATCGGCCCAAACTTCATAAAGCTGGTAATCGCCTCGGCAACGCGCTGTGGCTCATGCATGCCCACCTCATGCCCCGCCCTGGATATGACCTCGAGGGTTGCATTGGGTAGGCGCATGAAGTCCATTAGATTGGGTAGCAACAAACTATCTACCGCGCCAGCGATCATTAAGGTAGGTGTGTTTAGCTCCGCCAGTCGATCAACGACGTTCAGGTCCTGCATCGATTCGGCGCCGCGTTCGAAGTGGCCGTCCGAAACACTGAGGATGTGCTCGGCACGATCTTCGAACCACGCCTCGGTTTCAACATCTTCGCGAAAGCGCATGGCTCGGTAGCGTTCGAGGATCGCGTCACGATCGCCGCGACGCCTTTCTTCTAACCGCTGCTCACGCAATTCCGGAGTAATCTGCCCTACCCCCTCAGCGGGTATCGGCGCCATCAGAATAAGGCGCTCCAGCCGTTCTGCGTGATCCAACGCCAGCAGATACCCAATGCCGCCACCCATGCTGTGTCCGGCAAACGTCACCCGATCAATGTCTAGGTAATCGAGCATGCCGATCACGTCCGCCGCGTATTGAGCAAGGGTATAGCCTTGCGGTGTATGCTCGCTTTGGCCCGTACCGCGGCACTCCACTAGGATTACCTGGTACTGGGAGGCAAGGCGCTCTGCTACCGGCATCCAATTCACCCTCGATGCCGTATAGCCATGGTGAAGCAGCAACGGCTCTCCTTCTCCACGAACTTCGTACCAGAGGCTTGCGCCGTTAATCTGTGCGTGAGGCATGGCGTCGAATCCCTAAGCTTGCCGATCGAAGTGAACATTCTGCCCATCGACACAGAGCCAAATCCAGCTCATAACGATCAACGCGCATTCTTCTTAGTCTTTTTCTTGATCCTCTTCTTACCCTTGTTTTTCTTATCGGCGTTCTTCTTGCTTTTCAGCTTGCGCTTCGGCTTAGCGCTACCTATAGCACCGCTCCTAGGCTTTACTGGCCGTTTGTGCGCCGATCTTTCCATACTAGCGGAACGCTCGAATTTCTTACCATTCACCCGGCTGATGTTTAGCGCTTGACCACAGACCCAGACCTTTTTCAGATCCCGAAATATTTCATTCGGCATGCCTACCGGCAATTCCACCGTGCTGTGAGTCTGTTCAAGCCGGACCCGACCGATTTGATCTGAACCTAGACCCGCTTCGTTGGCAATCGCGCCGACAATATTGCCCGGTTGGGCTCCGTGTTCAAGACCAACTTCGAGTCGGAACAATTCGAAGTCGTGCCTTCCAGCTGCGCTTGAACGACGTTTTCGCAGCTCTGGTTCGTGACGCCCGCGCGAACCTTCGTCGGCGTGTGGTTTGGGAGCTTTGTCTTTTTTCAGCAACAGCGATGCGTCACCCATGGAGATCTGCGCCAACGCTGCCGCAATATCCAGGGCCGGAACATCGTGTTCCTGTTGATACTGCTCGACTAGATTCTGCATAAAGGCCAATTCACCTGCCGCCAGCGTATCTGATATTCGCTGTTTAAAGTCCGCGATCCGTTTGTTATTCACTGTTTCCGTGGTGGGCAACTGCAGCGGCTCAATTTTTTGGCGGGTCGCACGTTCAATCGCCGCCAGCATGCGCCGTTCTCTGGGCGCAACGAACAAGATCGCCTCACCCGCCCTTCCAGCCCTACCGGTGCGGCCTATGCGGTGGATATAGGCTTCAGTATCGTAGGGAATGTCGAAGTTTATAACGTGACTGATCCGACTCACATCGAGCCCGCGCGCGGCCACATCAGTGGCCACCAGCACATCTAGCACTCCGCGCTTGAATCGCTCAACCGTTTGCTCCCTCGCCCGCTGAGCCATGTCGCCATTCATGGCGGCGGCAGCATAGCCGCGCGCTTCTAGCCGATCTGCGAGTTCAGCTGTCGCGGATTTAGTCCGCACAAAAATCAGGACCCCATCAATGGGTTCAAACTCCAAAATGCGAGTGAGTGCCTCCAACTTGCGCAACCCACCTACCAGCCAGTAGCGCTGGCTGATGGTCTCGGCTGTTGCCGTTTTGGCCTTGATGGAGATCTCTCGCGGCTCATGCATGTAGCGCTTGGCAATGGCCTGAACTTCTTTTGGCATGGTTGCAGAAAATAACGCCACCTGCCGATTCTTCGGCGTCTGCTCGAGAATCCACCTCACCTCTTCAACAAAGCCCATGCGTAGCATTTCATCGGCTTCGTCCAGCACGATGGTTTTCAGGTCATCAAGCTTGAGGGTGCCGCGACGCAGATGATCCTTGATTCGACCCGGGGTTCCGACTACCACATGCACGCCTCGGCGCAGCCGTTGCAATTGCGGACCATAGTCCTGGCCGCCATAAATGGGCAAGACGTGAAAGCCTTTTACCTTGGCAGCGTAGGTCTGAAAGGCTTCTGCGACCTGCAACGCCAATTCACGGGTCGGGGTAAGCACCATGGTTTGCACCTGGATCTGCTTCACTTTGGTCCGAGCGATGAGTGGCAGCGCAAAGGCCGCAGTCTTGCCCGTGCCGGTCGGAGCGTGTCCCAACAGATCATGGCCTTTGAGCAGAATCGGAATTGCCTGTACCTGTATGGGCGATGGCGTCTCGTAACCAACGGCGTCCAGCGCCGCCAGCACAGGTGGCGGCAAATTAAGGTCGCTAAAACTGGTGCTAGCGGTTGAATCAGTCATGTGCGTGCTCAGCGACCAAGATGGCGCCCTAGAGAGAGGGGGCGCGCATCCTATACCCACAGCCATAGCGAAGGCCAGAAGCACTCTAGCGGCCAACTAAGATCTGCAGCTAGCCAGGCACAAACCCGCCACGGGAACAAGCGAGGCGTCAAGTTACGCTTCGGCCTGAAGTTCTGAGCAAGCTTACGGCAAAAAAAAGGCGGCCTAATAGGCCGCCTTTTGCTCTACGAAACGCCAGTTACAGCGTGAAGCGATACTGCAAGGAGATCGTTCGTCCCAGCGGCGTCGTAGCTGCCTGGTCCAGGGTGTTCGCCCCGGTATTGTTGGCAGGGATTCGGCCAGGAATCGCACCGCCTCCGATGATGTAGATCTCATCGTTTATGTTACGCCCAATCAGATTGATCTGGTGACGGCCGTCTTCGGAATAGACACTGAAGGCTGCGTCAACAACCCAGAACGAATCCTGCTCCAGGGGATCCAGCGATGCGGTCCATGCATAGTCACCGGTATATCGTGCATCAGCAGATAAGCTTGCACGCCACCCGCTGCCGCCCAGTGCGAAATCGTAGGTTGCGCCGATGAAACCGGTGATGTCTGCACTACCTACGCCGTCTTCACCTTTCAGGTTCTCGCCGGTAGCAGTGAAGAAGTCATCCGTGTACTCAGTGTTAGTCCAAGCCCAAGCGCTTCGCACATCCAAACCTTCAATGTTGGTCGACCAGAGCATATCGAATTCCAAACCTTCGGTTTCTAGTGCGGACGCGTTGAACGTGCTGAACTGAATGATGGTGGAATCGAATAGCTGGACTTGTAGATCCGTGTATTCGAAAGAAAACGCTGAAGCGTTCAGACGCATCGCGCCATCCAACAGATCAGCTTTCACGCCGAGCTCAAATCCTTCTGCTTCTTCTGATTCGTAAACCAAGAAACCAAACCCGTTGAAGCTTGGATCCAGCGGGTTCAGAGCCGCTGTAGGCAAGGCGCTGTTGTCGATTCCGCCCGACTTAAAGCCTTCTTTGTAAGCAACAAAAACGCTAGCGTAGTCGGTCACATGATAGTTAAGTGCGATTTCAGGCGAGATGTTGTCGTCTTCGAACTCAAGCCCCTCAATGAGCGGCGGCGCACCAAAACCGAATAGCGCGGCACCGGCATGTAGATAAGGAATCTTAATGTAGCCTTCCTTTTCTTCATCCGTATAACGGGCGCCGATCGTCAACTCGGTACGATCGTTGATGTCCCAGTAGAGGGCGAAGAACGCTGAGTAGGCATCGGTATCTAAGAAGTGGTCTTTCCGGTAGTCGTACTCGTTGCCGGTGAATGGATCTGGACCAACTGTCGCGCCAGCCGGATCAACCGGATAAAGAATTGTCCGGCCAGAGGCTGCCGCAACGTTGTCAACATAGTCTCCGTATGAGCCGCCCGCCAATAGATCGCCAAAGAAACGAGGGATGATCGGCAGGTTGAAAGCGTACTGATACGCATCAAACTCTTGGTTGATCTCCTGGTAGAACAAGCCCGCCTGGAAGTTCACGGGACCATCAAAGTCACTGGTCAGTTGGAATTCCTGAGAAATGCTCTGATAGGTGTTGTTGTGCAGACCGCCGAAAACGCTAGCACCATAGCTGTAGTCATCTAACTCCCAGTGACGCAGGTCGACCCAACCGGTAATGGACGACGCAGTAAGATTCTCGTTGATGTCCCAATCCAGCTTCAATGACAGGAAGTTGGTCTCCTGTTCGAGTCCGGGCTTGCCGTTGTCGTAGCCTTGAGGTAGGCCATCCCGCAGTCCGGGGTTCAGGTTCACCTTCGAGGTATTGCCATTGATCTTGCAATCATCCACGCCCTGGAAAGAGGTAAACACTGCAGCGCCACTCGGCACGCCAGTGGGCTGGTGTACGCCGTCTGGGCAGACTTCTTCCGTCCAGGCAGTACCACCGCCATCATTATCATACTCGGAGTAGTTGTACTTTAGCTTCGCTTGGAAGGTGTCGGTCGGATTCCACACCAGCGTCAGCCTGGCGTTTAGCGACTCGTCTCCAAAGTACTTTTCTGTGCCGCTTATCGGGACGTTCACCGGATCGTTGGCGAACGAATAGTTTTCGAACAACTCTTCATTCTCAGTCCAGCCTACAGCGAGGCGCGCACCCAGGGTCTCCGTCAGCGGCCCAGAGACAACCACTTCAGTAAACGTTCCCTCGTACTCTGACTCAAGCCCCGCACTGGCCTGAAATTCGAACTCATCGCCCGGGTCATTGGTGGTGATCGAAACCACACCAGCGGTCGCTGACTTACCGAAGTAGAGCGACTGAGGTCCCTTCAAAACTTCCAGCTGGCCCATGTCCATATAGGAGTTGTGAATGAAGCGACCACGGTTTACCACCACACCATCTAGGTTGATGGCGACGGAATGGTCGAATGCAGCAGAGATGGAGCTGGAGCCGATACCGCGCAAGCGCAGGCTCGATCCGTTGCCCGATCCACCGGCGGCAACCACCATGTTCGGTACCATTTTGGCGGCATCCACCAAGGAGGTAATGTTGTAGCGGTCGAGATCTGCTTCTGTTAACGCGGCGATGGTTACCGGCACGTCTTGCAAACCCTCATTTTGCTTACGCGCGGTAACGATGATCTCTTCTAGGGCGGCGTCTTCAGCGAAAACTGCCGAACTAAAAGGCAGACAAGAAATAGCGATCAAGAGCGCAGTTAAGCGCTTGATAATAAGGCCCATACTCTATCCTCTCCAAATGGACTTTTTTAAGGCACCGCGCGTAATTTAGGGATATACCGTGTCACGGTCAACATTTTGGCGCATTTAATTGGAGCTTGTGCCAAAATTGTCCTATAAGGAATGGCGTTACTCTCCAGGCGGGGCCCTAGGAGGGTACGGAGACAACGCTTGCGTGTAACTAGATTGTAAGACAGTTTGCTGCGCGCCTTTGGACGTCGCAGCTTTCGCTCAAGACGACTCTTGGCGCGAGTCGGTCAGCCAGCTCAGTGCTGCAAGATTTCTGTCACTGTAGAATGCTGGAATGCGCCATCCGGCACTGGTACTGCAGGCTCGCTGCGGCGAATTTCGGCTCTCACGGTTAACGTCTCCAAGCCTCGAAACATTGGGTTAGTCCCCCAATTCGGTGCTGACTCGGCAAACTCCATGCTGCTAAATCGTTCGAACAATCGGTTAAACACGATCTTGGCCTCCAAACGCGCGAGCGACATGCCCAGGCACAGGTGAATGCCATAGCCGAAACTCACATGGGTGACTTTCTCTCGTTTGATGTCAAAGACGTCCGGATTCGCATTGGCCGACGGATCGCGGTTGGCACCGGCAAACGACAGCAGCAGTAGCTGGCCTGGTCGCAACTGCTCACCGTTCATTGCAATCGGTTCTTTTACGGTACGAGCGGTATACATCACCGGCGGCTCGTAGCGCAGGCTTTCTTCCAGCGCGTTCACCAGACTGGCTTCACTACCTCGCGCCAAAGCCATTTGCTCAGAATGCTGCAGCAATTGATACAGGCAGTTGCCAATTAGCCGGGTAGTGGTTTCGTGACCAGCGGCCAGCAGCAAGATGCAATTGGAATACAGCTCATCCAGCGTCAGCTTGTCGCCATCTTCTTCGGCGGCTATCAGATGCGATATGAGGTCCTGTCCTGGGTTCTGGCGTTTGCTCTCTGTCAGCTGAGCGAGATATTCACGCATTTCCACATTGGCGACCGCAGACTCGCGGATAAGTGCAGGGTTGACCAATTCCGTACCACCAAGCAGCGCCTCGGACCAACGCTCGAACAAGTGTCGGTCGTCGACCGGCACACCCATCATTTCGGCAATGACGATGGCCGGTAGCGGTTTTGCCAGTGTCGCCATCACATCAAAGTTGCAGCAATCTGGCGAAATGTCATCGAGCAGTTCATCGACCAGCCGTTCAATGGTCGGTGCGAGCGATTGCACGTACTTGAACACGAACCCGTGTGCTGCCAATTTGCGCAAACGAGTGTGGTCGGGCGCGTCGACGCCCAACATGGTTGGGTGATCGATATTTAGTAGCGGTACGCCTCCGGCGGCGAACTTTACAATGCGCGTGAGAAAGCTGTTGTTGCGAAAGTCGTTACTGATTCGCGAATCGCGCATTAGTTGCGTCACTTCCTCATAGCCCGTGACGATCCAGCCGTTATACATATAGGACCGCAGAATGTGCCCCTGTTCACGCACCCGATTGATGCTGGTGTATGGGTCGGCAACCTCCGCCGTGGTATCGAGACTGACAACTGTTTTACCAAAATGGTAGTCCACTCGGCGCAGCGTCCAAAGGGCGGTCTGCACTGAGCTACTCAACATTTTCATTAGAGCCTGTTTCATGAGGGCATTCGCTAGTAATCGTTCGATCACTGTACGCTCCAACGGGACAGTCTGAACCAACTTGGCGCACGAAAATCGAGCTCAGATCGTGACCCGAGCCAGCTACCGGAGAGACAGATCGCAAGAGCGATCAGCGTTAGCCACACTTCAGGCGGACGATTCGCTCGGCTTCATTACTTCTTCGACCGGTAAGCCGAGTTCGATCCAACGATTCATGCCACCGGCAACCGGGTAGACGCGCAGGATACCGTGTTTCTGTAAATAGAGTGCCACCCGAGCACTCGAGGCTTCGCTGGGTCACGTACAGACGAGGGCGACGTCCAAGTGATCTGGCACTTCTTCACGGCGGCGCGGAATTTCGGTGATGGGAATACGCAACGCACCAGGTATCACCAGAGGTTGCAGCTCGTAGTCGAGTCGCTGACGTAGATCGATCACCGTGAGTTCTTCTCCACGCTCGCGGCGGGATTGCAACTCTTCAGCAGTCAGGCGCCGCAGCCGGTGGCCGCGGAAGAACGTAAGCCACTGGACTGCTTTGTAACCCACATAGATGGCAATACCAATGACCAGCAGCAAGCCAAGCCCTGTACCGATGTCGCCGAGTGAATTAATGGCTGTTAACAGTTGTGGCTGAAACAGGTATCCGCCGACCACAAAAGGTACGACGTAGAGCAAGGTCCCCAGCATATCGAGCAGTAGGAAACCCGCAAACGGTGCGCCCACGAAGCCTGCAGAGGCAGGAGCTAGCGTTTGCACGCCTGGCAGATACTTGGCGATAACAATCGTCACCGGACCAAACCGGCCGAAAGCATTGCGCGTGGTGGTCACGCAACTATCTGGCTCCAAGGAAAGCTTGCACACATAGGTAATGGCTTTTTCGCCACCGCGGTGCCCCAGCTGATACCACAGCGCATCAGCCAGCAGTGCTGCCACCGACGCAGTGACGATCACACCCGTCAGATCCAGGGCGCCGGTTGCCACCAATGCGCCAGCCGCGACTAGCACCGGAATGGAAGGCATTGGCAACGCCGCCTGATCGAGGAACACCCATACGAATATGACAACATAGCCGTGACTGGCTAGGAAGTCGGCTGCGGTGATGAGCGATGCTTCCAAAACGAACCCTTGAGCGAAAGCTAGATGGTAGTGGACGGCGTGGGCTGTGCCTACTTCTTGGGGGGTTTCTACCCCTTTCTTGACAGTCATGATTTCGTAACAAAGCCAGATCAGTATGCACGTCGTCGAATTCCAATTTGGAGAGACCATGCGTAATCGTCCGACTTTCTCGAAATCAACCAATTTAGCGGCACTGATGTTGCTGGCCTGGGCGTTGGTTCCTGGCGCTTACGCAGCTACCGATCAGGAAACCATCGCGGCCCTAAGAGCCGAGCTGACTACCCTTACCCAGCGTCTGGATGCGCTGGAGAACAAATCCACTGTACCCGTTACGTCCTACGCCGCACCCGAGCAGACCCAGGCGGCGCCAGCGCTGCCTTCTTGGGTTGAGCGTCTGGCATTGAAAGGTGACTTTCGGTTTCGTCATGAATCCTTTGATGTCGAAAATCGCGAAGACCGTCATCGTCAGCGGATCCGTGCCCGCACCGAACTGACAGCTGCCATCAACGACACTGTGACAGTGGGTTTTGGTCTAGCGACCGGTAGCGGTGACCCGATATCTACCAACCAGACCTTGGGCGACGGGGCATCTTCAAAGAGCATCGCACTGGATCTGGCCTACGCGAGCTGGAATGCCCCCGTCGAGGGTCTGGTCGTTACGGGCGGAAAATTCAAAAACCCTTTCTTTCGCGCCGGTGGCAACGGTCTAATCTGGGACGGCGACCTGCGTCCAGAGGGCGCTAGCGTAGTCTTTAAGTCAGGGCTTTTGTTCGCATCTGGATTGGGATTGTTGCTGGACGAAGATTCCGGCGGCCAAGACGCTTTTCTGCTCGGTGGACAGTTTGGCGTTAACACAACCCTAGGCAACGGCGAGCTAATCGCCGGAGTCGGCTACTACCATTTCAATGACACCGAAGATCGAGACGTGTTCTTTGATGGCGACCCCCGGGGCAACCGCACCAACCCAGATGGCACTTACCTCAGTGGTTTCGAATTGTTCGAAGGTTTTGCCGAGTACTCATTCCCGTTGAACGATAGTGAGCTGACGCTGTTCGCCGACTATGTACAAAATCTCGGCGCAGACGACTACGATACCGGTTACGCTCTGGGTGCCAAACTCAAGCAGAACAATTGGAGCATGGGCTGGGCCTACCAGGATTTGGAAGCGGACGCAGTGTTAGGCACCCTAACCGACTCCGACTTCATTGGCGGTGGCACAGATGGCAAAGGCCACATTCTACAGGCAGGTTACTCGCTATCTAAGCGCATCGGTTTAAGAGGCACGCTGTTCCTGAACGATCGCAACGTCGACTTCGGTGACGAAGAGGATTTCAAGCGGCTGATGCTGGATATAAGCTTTAAGTATTGAGTCGGCTAACGCCGATCAATGAATGTGTGCTCCTTGCCAAACAGGAATGTCGATCGCTCCATGTCGATAAAGTTGTGCTCGTCTTCAATGAAGGCAGCGCCGGCCCGGCGCGCTTCGTCCGTGTTCGGCGCTTTGGCTCGGTCGATCCAGGCCTCGGCATGCCCCAAATAGGATTCCACAACGGTGCCCCGAGCGGCTTGAATGTCGTTATCCAGCGGAGAGTTCGCACGGTGCACTTGCCGGTAACAGATCGTCCCCGCAGCTTCTGAATGAGAACGCACGATAGGGCCATGCTGTGTTAGCCAGTAGTGTCGCGCCTGCTCTTCGGTCATTGCTTGTTTGTGCCGTAGCGGGAAGAACACGCGGACGATATTGCTTTTGACCTTCGCTACGATGTTTTCCGGTGCCGGGTTCACCTGCGGGTATTCATAAGCGAACCACAAGGGCGACTGCGGCAGATCGATAAATGTCGCCTCATCCTCAAGCAATGCCGCCCCCGCCGCTTGGCCGGCTTCACTCGCCAACGCTGCGTCCAACTCCGCTTCGGTGGACCACCACAAATCGGCAACACCGTCGTAGTGCGGTTCCATGTTGCCTCTGGCTTGTTGCGCTGCTTCGTTTGCGCCATCGTCGAGGGTATGCGTTTGCACGTAGCGAAGAATGTTCAAGTCCTCTGCAAAACTCGCCACCAACGGTCCGTGCTTGCAGCGCCAGTAGTCATGAAACTCCTCAAGCGACAACCCTGACTTCCTGCGTAAGGCAAAAACTAATCTAATCATCCTGTTCCCCCTTCAAGAACTGCTTTTTACTACGTTAGCAAAGTGGCGAACGCCTCCAGCTCCCGTGGAATATCGTTACCTGCTGGCTGGTAGGCCACCTCGGTTGCTCCGCCAGCCTCCATCGCCGCTAAACGATCGCGCCACGCTGATCCATCTAAAGCCAAGCCTTGAGATTGCAGGAGTTCTCCCGTAACGAACGGTTTGTCCCGCTCATTGACGGCAATGAGATGCTGATCGTGTAAAGCGAGGTGGCGTTCGCTCTCGGGTACCGCTGCATAAACTGCAGCCCATTGCGCGCCGCCTGGAAGCGTATCTGCTCGACCGTACTCAAGAGCGAAATGCAAACCCACCGAAGCGCCGTGCCCAGCGGCGGAAATAGCGCGCTCGGAACCCGGTGATTCGCCTTCGTCGAGCACGGTGCCCATAACCAAAACCGGATTCCAAGCGAAATCACCGCCCTCCGGTTGCATTGTGAAAATTCCATCTCCCAGCTCTTTTGCCGCTTTCGTGCCCTTGGGACCCGCAGCCGCAAGGAGAATAGGAATGTTTAGTGGTCGCGGCGCCCCAAATCCGGGCGGATGCATCATCTCTATCGTTTTGCCTTCCCACTGCACCTGCTCACCACCGAGCAATCCTCGCAGCGTCGCGACATACTCTCTTACATAAGCCCAAGGCAACGGGCGTTGGCCAAGCGTTAAGCGTCCAGTAAAGCCTGAACCAATGGTCACTGCGACGCGTTCCGCACCGGCCAAGTCGGCTAATGTGGCGATGGCCGCGGCATTGGTCATGGGATGACGCAGGTTCGGTACGAGCACCGCTGGGCCTAGACCGATTCGGTTGGTGCGTTCCGCCGCTCGACACAACTGAACCCAAACATCGGGATATAGCGCTGGTGAATCGTAAAACCACGCTCGCTGGTAGCCCAACTGTTCCGCCACCACAGCATGTTCATGAGATTGGTTAGACGTCGCAAAAGCACAAGACAGTGTGAGCGGCATGAGCAGCTACCAATTTGATTGGGCACGACCTAGGTTAAGCAAGGAAGTGGCTGTTGCCAAGGGTACTTGGCAGGGGAATTCCGCCGAGCGCCACAGCGCTTACCCGGCTATTCTTCCGCCCACTGGTCGGCATCTTCAGCACTGGCAACATACGGCGCTCTGGCCGCCAGCAGAAATATGGTGCCCAACAATCCGAAAAGCGCCGTTAAGCTCATGATCGAATATCGCACGCCGTCGTCACCGGGAAAAACGTGCTCGTTGAAAAAGCCCGCCACCGGCGGCCCCAGCATCATGCCGAACGACACCATCAGCATGTAGACCGCAGCCACCCGAGCTCGAATCGGCGGAGGCGTTATAACAGTAATCGATGCATAGGCCATGGCGAAGGGTGAATTCACGAACAGCATCGCTGGGACGTAGAGAATAAATGCTGTAAACGGATCCGGCGCAAACTGAATCGCGACAATAAATACAGTCGCCAACAGACCGCCAATCATCGGTGCGACTATGTTGGCGTCCTTTAACCCCCAACCACTGAATTTCTGCGCCATCAACGCGATCACGATTGGCCCCATGGGTCCTGCCACCAGGAATATCCAACCGAAAGTCTGGGACGCTTCAGCGTTGTTCATGCCGTGGACACGTACGAAGTACGACACCGTCCAAAATACGAACGCATAGCCGAGCAATCCCAGACAGAGAAAGCCCAGGTGATGGAACACAAATAGCCGCATTTTCGGACGGTAAAATTCGGCAACCGCTTTAAAGGACGCAGGATCGGTCTGCCCTACGGCTGTAGGCGCCACGGGGCGCCGCAGTGGCTCGCGAATCAACAAAAACAAAAAGGCCAGCAACAAGCCTGGTGCACCCAAATAAACGAAGGTTTGCTGCCATGGCTTCAACTCACCGAAGAAAGGCAAAATTAGCGGCTGGCCACCTTCGACCAAGCCGTACACGTAGCCACCAATGATGAATGCGATTCCCGACCCGATGATCGGTCCAGCTTGTAGCACGCTCAGTGCCAGTGGAATCTTGTCTCGCGGAAAATAGTCGCCGACGAGGGAAGTGGATGCCGGCGTCAGCGTTGCCTCACCTACCCCAACGCCAATGCGTCCTAAAAAAATGATCCAGTAGGTACGTGTAAGCCCACAGGCCATGGTCATCAGCGACCAAAAGAATACCCCAGCGGCGATGATGTGTTTGCGACTATAACGATCGGACATCCAAGCAATGGGGATTCCGGCAATGGCATAAAATATGGCAAAGACGCCGTAGAGCCAGCCAACTTGCGCATCACCAATAGACAGGTCTGCTTTCATTTGGTCGACCACGATGGCAACGATTTGCCGATCGATATAGGCAATCAATGCCGCTAGCAGTAGCACAACCACCACAACCCAGGCATAAACCCGATTCGGATAAGGTGGTGCTACTTGATCCAACACCGCCCCCATGGCCGACGAGCTGGCTGCGGCATCTTCGTTATTCTTCAACTGATCGCTTCCCCTCAACTGATCCAGGCAACACTACCGCGGCCGCGCGCCACCACCGACCCGGATGATCTCACCACTGACCCAGCTAGCAGCATCGGATGCCAAATAGACGCACGCCGCGGCGATGTCCTGGGGCGTGCCTAGCCGGGCAAGAGGAATATTCCATTCCTCAAGTAGTTCATCCAATTGGGACTCTGTCTTGCCCACCGCTTTCAGCATGACTTCTGTGGGAATGGCGCCTGGAGCAATGGCGTTGACCCGAATGTTGGGCGCAAACTCCGCGGCCAAAGTCCAGGTAAGGGAGTTGGTTCCAGCTTTAGCAGCGCCATAGTGCGCGCTCCCCGGCACCGGCCCCGTTCCAGCTCCCGAAGTAATATTGATAATCGATCCGCGTTCCATATACCGCTCCGCGGCGAGACTGCCGGAGTAAATTGCCGTCAGATTCAGTGCGATGGTGCGATCCCATTCTTCTCGTGGCAGCTCTTTTATCGGCATTCGCATGGGCGAACCGCCAGCATTGTTCACCCAAATGGTTAATCTGCCAAACGCTTCTACTGCCGCTCGGCCAAGGTGATCAAGCGCCTGGTCATCGGTCACATCGGTGGTCACCGCAAGCGCTTGACCACCCGCTTCTCGAATCGCTAGAGCGACCGCTTCGATTTCGTGGGTTCGCCGAGCCGCCACAACCACCGCGGCACCTGCCTGCGCGAACGCGACAGCAATACCTTCGCCAATGCCTCGCCCACCGCCAGTAACCACGGCAACTTGCCCAGCAAGGTCAAACAGCTCCGTTACTGACTTTGGTGGCTCGCTATTTCCACTCATACCACTTCCCCGCTTCCAGCGTCACTTTTCTCAATCGGCCGAATTATACCCAGCCTTCCGACTAGCCCGCTGCAGCGATTCGAGCCGCGCAGAACAAGATTGCCATATACGATATAGTTTCTACCCCGTGGAAGTGCACTTCGACCAATAAGCTTCTCGCTGATTACCCCAAGCGATCACCGCTGCGTGCACCTATCATCACACATAATTTGGACGGCACATCTGATTGGCGTCCTTTTAGTCACGCTTTGTTTTGGCTCTGATGCAGGGGCTGCTGAAGTGCCACGGCTGTCGCTGAACACCGGCGAAACGCTGATACCGCCCCGCTTCGAGCACGCAACCGCCGACATTAAGATAGACGGCGTCATTGACGAACGAGTGTGGCAGGAAGCGACGAAAGTCACCGACTTTACGGTGATTGAGCCCGACACAATGGGTAAACCTCGCTGGCCGACGACGCTAATGCTGCTGTATACCGAACGCGGTCTGTATGCAGCCTATGACATGGAACAGCCACAAGAGAGCATTGTTGCGGTGTTCTCTCCGAGAGACACGGCAACAGCATTCAGCGACTTCGTTGGACTCGTGCTCGACACATCTGGAGACGGCAAATACGGCTATTGGGTTTCACTTGCGGCCAGTGGCGTAAAGTCTGATGGAACGCTTATCCCGGAGTCGCAGTTCAATAGAGATTGGGACGGCGCTTGGTATGGCGGCACCTCTCGCACCGAGCGCGGCTGGTCGGCAGAGATCTTTATGCCCTGGTCGCAATTAGCCATGCCCCAGCAAGAGGGCAAACGTCAGATTTCAATTTTCGCTTCTCGAAAATCCGTGGCTTTGGGGGAACGCTGGGGTGTGCCAGCACTGCCGTTCACCATTACCAAATGGATTCAGAACATGCGGCCGATGGAGCTTAGCCAGGTCGACCCTAAGCAGCAGTGGAGCGTTATTCCTTATGCATCGGTCACCCAAGACGAAGTTCGCAGCGAAACCAAGTCTCGAGCAGGCGCCGAACTATTTTGGCGGCCGTCAACCAACTTCCAACTCTCCGCAAGCATACTGCCGGACTTCGGCAACGTTGAATCTGACGACGTTGTCGTAAACCTGTCAGCGCTGGAAACGTTTTTCCCAGAAAAACGCCTGTTCTTTCTCGAAGGGCGGGACATCTTTAATACCTCCCCACGCGCGGATCCGTTCCGAAACTTCTCTCCGGTTACGCTGGTGAACACCCGCCGAATTGGCGGTACACCGCGTCCGCCCAACGTGCCAAACACCGTGACAGTGCCAATCGGAGAGCTGCAACAGCAAGCAGAACTGCACGCTGCCGTGAAGACGACAGGTCAAATTGGTGCTGTTCGCTATGGCTTCCTTGCCGCTAGTGAGGATGACACGGATTTCGAGACTTTGAGCGGTCGCTTTGGCCAGACTGGTAGCGACTACGGGACGGCGCGCATTCTTTGGGAAGACAGCTCGTTCGGCGGCTATCGCGCTATTGGCGCGATCTCCACGTTGGTCTCTCACACGGAACAAGACGCAGTGGTACATGGACTGGACTACCACTTTTTGACTCCCAATGGGCGGTGGAAACTTGACGGACAGTTCATGTACTCCGACAAAGATGAAGTGGGCGAAGGTTGGGGAGGATTTGCAGACATTCTCTATACCATTCGTCGAGGATTGAGGCTCAAGCTGGACCTGTCGCACTTCGACACTAAACTGGATATCAACGATTTGGGCTTTCTTCGGCGCAATGGCGTTAGCAGAGTCAATTTTGCCGTTGACTACACCAACCCCAACCTCAATTGGGCACGTTGGCTGGAATACGATCTGAATTCGGTCTATGAAGTTAATCATCGCGGCGACGTGACGCGTCAGGGATTTGCGATGGGCACCGATCTACGCCTGAACAACCTAGCAAAGTTAGAGACGACGGTGTTTTTTTTCGGGCGCCGTACGGATGATCTGGAAAGCTTTGGCAACGGTGATTTTACCATTGCTAGCCGCTGGGAGAGCGAGTTCGATTACTTTTCCGATCCTGCGGAAAAATTGAGCTATCAACTGGGGTTTTCTTTGGACCAGGAAAAGACCGATGGCCACGCCATAAGCGCCCGCGCGGGAATCATCTGGCGAGCGGCGCAAAACCTGAAGATCGATCTGCTCGCGGAATACATTCGCCGTGACGGTTGGCTGCTGCATCAAGAGCTCGACAACTTCACTACATTCGAGACTCGGGAGTGGCGACCGAAGATTAGTGCGGATCTATTTCTAACCGCACGTCAACAGATTCGCCTATCTGCACAGTGGATTGCCATAAAAGCCAAAGAAGAGCGTTTCTACAAGATTCCCAGCAACGCCGGTGAGTTGCAAGAAGGGGCAAAACCGGCCGGGCCAAGCGATGATTTCAATCTATCGAACCTCAGCTTTCAGCTACGCTACCGCTGGGAGCTTGGGCCCCTATCAGACCTATTCTTGGTCTACACCCTAAACGGGTTGGACTCGAACGAAGACGCCGGCTTTTCAGAACTCTTCGAATCAAGTCATCAGAATCCGATCGCCGAACAGTTGGTCTTGAAGCTCCGCTATCGGTTTGGCAGCTAGTGGCCAAGTGCTTGGCAGGCACCTAGCTAAAAGTAAAGCCGGCATATTCATTTGCGACAACCGCATCGCAAATTTCTCGAAACGCCCGCACGCCTCCAGTGTAGGGCATGAATACTCGAGGCTTACCGGGCACGTTAGCGCCGATGTACCAGGAATTGCCCTGGGGAAACAGCGTTGTTGCGGCTACCTCATCCACCTGAACCGCCCAATCGGCTTGTGCATCGGGTTGAGCTTCGATAGTTGTTGCGCCGCACGCCTGAAGATGAGTGATGCAGTCTGCAATCCATTCAACGTGTTGCTCGATAGATAACACCATATTACTGAGCACCGAAGGGCTGCCCGGACCGGTAATCGTGAATAGATTTGGAAACCCAGCGATTGCCACTCCTAAATAGCACTGGGGGGATTCCTGCCATTGCTCGGCCAGGCTCAGCCCATCACGTCCACGAAGGTCGATGCGCGTTAGAGGCCCAGTCATCGCGTCGAAACCCGTAGCGAAAACCAGACAATCCACAGCGTAATCTGCAGCTTGGGTTCTGATGCCGTTCGGCGTAATTGCCTCAATGGGTTCATCGCGTAGGTCAACCAAACGTACGTTGGCTCGATTGAATGTCGCATAATAGTCTGTGTCGACGCACAGGCGTTTCGCACCGATCGGGTAGTCGAAGGGCATCAAGCGGCGGGCGACTTCCTGGTCCTCAACAATCGCCGCTATCTTGTCTCGAAGAAAATCAGCGGCCGTATCGTTGGCGGCCTTGTCGACCATCAGATCTGCATAGGTGACCATAAACCCCGCTCCGCCGATCTGCCAACGTCGCTCATATTCAGCAACACGCGCTGCAGAGTCTTCCTCTAAGGCGGATGGCAGACTTTGCCAGGTGCTGTTGCCGAAGTCGGTTTGACAGGCCGCAGCCCGCTGAGAAAGAAACTCATCCTTATATGCCTCGACAACGTCGTTCGGCAGAGCGGCATTGCGCGCGGGAACACTAAAGCTTGGCGAGCGTTGGAAAACCACAAGATCTGCAGCTTCTTGGGCGATGATGGGTATCGCTTGAATGCCGGAAGAGCCAGTACCGATCACCCCTACCCGACAATCGGCGAAGTCGACGGGGGCTTCTGGCCACTGCCCGGTGTGGTACCACGCTCCAGAGAAATCGCCCAAGCCAGGAATGTCTGGCACCTGTGCAGCAGAAAGGCAACCCACAGCAGCAATGCAATACCTTGCGGTGAATGCGCGATTGGCATCGGTCTCAACCCGCCAATTCGAGTCGGCTTCGTCAAACGCCGCAGAGGTTACCCTGTTGCGAAAGTGGATCAGCTGACGTAAATCCAAGTGGTCGGCAACGTAGCTGAGATAACGCTGTATTTCTGGCTGGGTTGCGTATCGTTCTGTCCAGGTCCATCCACGCTGCAGTTCATCGGAGAAAGCAAATTGGTAATCTAAGCTATCGACGTCACAACGCGCCCCTGGATAGCGATTCCAGTACCAGGTGCCGCCCACATCATCACCGGCTTCGATGCCACAAACCGATAGACCCACAGCACGCAAACGATGCAGCATGTAAAGCCCAGCGAAGCCGGCGCCAATAACAATGGCGTCAAAACCCTGTGAATCGCGGTTCGTATTCACCACCAACCTCCTCCTCAAGACTCTCGACGCCCAGTGTAGGCGAGCCAATGTGCCCTCGTACAGCTACGCCAGCCAGGCCGGCGGCATACTGCTCTCAACGGTCTCAACCACGCTTATAGGATTGATATCATGATCACTGGCCACTTCTTGGGCGAAGCGGGAATCGTAGTCCGTGCGAGCAAAAACCAAAGCGTTGGGATATTGCTGTTTGATCCACAGGGCGGTCCGAAGATTGTTCGATGCATCTCCTGTTCCCAGGATCACTACGGGCTCTCCTTTCGTAAGGTCGATCTGACTGCTCAGCTCTAACCACACTTGCGGATGGGCAACGTCGCCTTGCAGCACGATGCGACGCTGAGCGCTCTTTGATCGTTGTTGCTCATCGGCGACCAAGACACGACGGTCCGCGTCGATATCGACGAGGGCAACGGTAGACAACTCATCTTCTGCCCGATTGCTCAAGCCTTCGAGTATCGTCTGCCCAAACCGTCCAAAGCCACCGAGCACTACTACATCCTGTTGCGCAGTTTTGTGGAAGTGTTTGAGCAGCCTTTCTCGGACCAGGCTGTTTGACGCAAGTTGATACGAATTGAAAGTAGTACACTTCTTGGAGATAGAGGTATCTTCCATCGCGCGCATAAATCGCAGATTCGAACAGTGCAACAGAATTTGTGGCCCCATGTCGGGATATAGATTAATAATCTGGCTGGCAGCCTCATAACACTGGTAGTCGTTCACTGCCAGAAGCGCAATACGCTTTGCTCTTTTTGTACGCAACTGACGTATTAGGAACTCACTGGTCATATCTCCCGTCACAACCCGCACGTTGAAAGCCGACACCAACTCTTGCTGTTTCTCTGGTGCAACCTCTTTGTCTACCACGACAACCGTCGCTTTCGGATGTAGTTGCCTTAACATGCGCAAATAGCTCATGGTCAAGCGACCGCTACCGTTTACAATGTAGTGGTCGCTCAGCCGCCGTAGCTGCCAGCGCTGGGGCGCGAGTACCCGAAAAACCGCATCAATGACCGCCGACGCCATGAGCATCGGTGCGCCGAAATAGGCCAACCACAAAGCAAATCTGGCGAAGCTCGTGCCGTTGACCGGCACGCCAAGGTCTAAGCCACCGACCACAAACAGCCCCAGGCTGTAGTAGGCTTTGGTTAGCCAACTGTCACTGGCAACCGTAGGCCGCTCAGTTAGCTCAACTCCACTCATTAAGCTAAGAAACGCGCACAGAAAGATGGTGCCGGCGGCAAACCAGCGCCAAGAGACATTGCGCAAGCTGATGTTAGAGAGCTTCATGTTCGGTCGAATTCACTCAGTATAGATTCTGTGCAGCGAGCTTAGGGCGCGGTGCTTCGAACACTTGCCAGGTCACCTCGCAAGAAACTTCCTGCCCGCAGGTACAACAACGCCGAGATCACGTTGAACACTAAGACCAGCACCATAGCCCAGCGTAGCGAATCGACGCCGAGAGAGGTGGTGTTGTTCACTACGTCGCTCAACAAGCCGGTGATCTGCGGTCCCAGACCCAGGCCGATGATATTCAAGATGAACAGCAAAATGCTGGCGGCAAGCGCCCGCATACGCACGTGCACCAGGCCTTGAGTCATCGCAAAGGTGGGCGCGAGGTAGCAGTGACCTAATACGTAGGCAATCGCGTATACCGAAAGCGCTACTCGCGGATCATGCCAAAGATAGGTAAAGCACGCGAACGGAACATGAAGGAGCGTCGCGATACCAGGCAGCCACAGGTACCAGCGTTCGTCTCTGGCGCCAAATCTATCGCACAGATAGCCTCCGCCGAATGTCCCGAGCATGCCGAACAGGCCAAGGCCGAATAACCAGGTACCGATCTCGCCAGTACCCAGCCCGTGGGTTCTCTCGAACATCATCGGTATGTACAAGCCAACACCGTTTCCTACAAAAGCATGCAGCGCCCCAGCTACTGAGAGGTATCTGAAACTCCGTAATGACCACAGGTGCACAAGCACTTCCTTTACTGGCGGCGCCTCTTCTGCGCCTACGCCCACCGCGGACTCCAGGCCTGAGTTCGACTTCGTCTCGGACATGCCTCGAGGAGGCTCACGTACAGTGAGGTACACAAACAGCGCCAACAGTAACCCCGGTGCACCAATCACGAAGAATGCCATGCGCCAGCCAAAGAACTCATTAACCCAGCCACCCGCCAGAAAGCCGATGGCTGAACCTATGGGTATGCCCAGTGCATAGATACCCAGTGCGGTGGCGCGTTTTTCTGGAGGAAACAGATCCGAGATGATGGAATGGGACGGCGGGCTACCACCCGCTTCGCCCACAGCAACCCCAATCCTGGCAGCCAGGAGCATCCAGAAGTTCTGCGCAAACCCGCAGATGGCTGTCATACCACTCCAAATAGCAAGGCATACCGACAAAATGGTGACCCGGGAGCGCTTGTCTGCAAGTCGCGCAATGGGAATGCCAAGGAACGTGTAGAAGAAGGCAAAGGCGATACCACCGAGAAAGCCAAAGGCGGTATCGGTAATGCCCAGTTCATCCTTGATCGACTGACCGAGGATCGCGAGTATGTTGCGATCTATGAAGTTGAATACATACACCACGGTAAGCAGTGTGAGTACGTACCAGGCATAACCTGTCTTTCTAAATATCGGATCGATAGCACCCGCAGCTGGCGCTGGAGCTGTATTGACGTTTTTTTCGCTCAAACGCGGATCATACCCAGCAGCCTATTCAGGCCTACGAATCCAACGACTCGTTGCAGCCAATTGCTCTACCGGCTGTCCGCGCTCCTTCCAGCCGCGAAATCCGTCTGCGACATGTGCGACATCTCGGTAACCCATGTCTTTTAGAGCGAGGGTAGCGAATACCGAGCGCCCGCCACCGGCACAAAACACCACGATGCGCTTGTCTTCTGCAAAAAAGTCACGATAGTAGGGACTCGCTGGATCCGCCCAGAACTCCAGCATGCCGCGCGGTACGTGCTTCGATCCAGCTATTGTGCCCAGGTCCACCCGCTCTTGCAGCTCCCGCAGATCCAACAGCAGGAGCTCGGGGTTGGTGCGCTGTTCATTCAGCAGGTCATCCACCGTAAGGTTTTCGATCTCACCGCTCAAGCGCTTGACCTCTTCGAATATATTCTTGATTGCCATCAAACTCACCTAAATTTTATAGGCGGCTGGCCGTCGCCTTAACGATTCAGCGCGCCTATGAAACCGTAAAACCCTCGTAATTATGCGAGGCGCTTTCGTCACAGTGGCGCATGTACTCCTGGACGCCGGTGTGATGCAGCAACTGCCTCGGCTTGCCTGGAACATTGGCGCCCATGTACCAAGAATCTGCCAATGGAAGCAGCGTAGAGTTAGCCAACGCCTGCATGTGTTCATTCCAAGCTTCCGCCGCTTCTGGCCTAGCCTCAATTCGACTGCAATCGTTCTCGCGCAACCAACACAGACAATCGACCACCCAGTCCCCCTGTACCTCCGCAGATGTTGGCCCATTCCAGAACGCGGTGGGACTCTGGGGTCCGTAAAGCATGAACAGGTTGGGAAAGTTCGGGACGCCGATCCCAAGCCAAGTTCTGACCCCTTGCGCCCACTTCTGCTTAAGACTACCACCGTCGGTGCCGCGCAGATCAATCTGCGTCAATCCACCGGTACTGGCGTCAAACCCGGTCGCCAAAACGAGGACATCAAGCTTACTGCAACGACGGCTGGTCTTGACTCCCTCCCGGGTAATTTTCTCAATCGGCTCTTCAGTAAGATCGACCAGGGTGACGTTGCTTTGGTTAAATACCTCGTAGTACCACTGCTCCAATGAAGGTCGCTTGGCACCGAAGGGGTGTGGTGGATCTTTTGGTGCCAGCTTATTGGCAAGCAGCGGATCATTGATGCGGGCCCGGGTTCTATCGCGCCAGAATTCGTAGGCGAGCCGATTAGATTCGATATCAGTGATGATGTCACTAAATGTGCCTGCCCAGAAATGAAAACCGCCAGCTTTCCACGCGCGCTCAAAAATTGCTTCGCGTTCAGCAGGCGCCACTGCTCGAGCCGAACGCTTGTCTGGCTTGATATCGTACAGACCTCCCCCCGAAGCATCGCGCTGCCGAAAGATCTCTGGATATTGCTGCTTCCATTCTCTTTGATACGCTTCGTCCAGCTCTTTTTGCTGCATCGGCAACGCAATCATAGGGGTTCGCTGAAATACGCTGAGCTGCGCTGCTACCTTGCCGGCTTCTTGAATGACCTGCACGCCGCTTGCGCCGGTACCGATAACCCCGACGCGTTTACCAGCTAAGTCTAGCCCTTGCTGTGGCCAATGGGCGGTGTGAATGCAATGGCCGGCAAAGCCCTCAAGCCCAGAAAATTCAGGTACGTACGCCTTCGAGGCAAAACCGGTGCAGGCAACAAAATACCTTGCCAGTGCGCGATGACCATCGGCACATTCAATGTGCCAAAGTCGATCTCGCTCATCGAACTTCGCAGCGGTGACGCTGGTGCTAAACCGCACGTCTCGAGACAGATCGAGTTTGCGATCGACATGTTGAAAGTAGCGCCGCAGCTCCACCCAGGAGGGAAATCGCTCGCTCCAGTGCCAGTCCCGCCAAATCTCCTCCATGGAAAACTCGTAGTTCGGCACATGAGAGTCGACGCGCGCACCCGGGTAACAATTCCAGTACCAAATGCCTCCCAAGGCTTCACCAGAATCGAACAGTTTTACTTTGAAACCTCGCTCCCGCAGCCGATAAAGTTGGTAGCAGCCGCTAAAACCTGCTCCGAGAATCAGCGCATCGAGAACATCGTCTTCCGAACCCACCTGACCACTCACGTCTGCACTCGATCTAATGCATCCATTTGGAACGCCTAGCGACCTTTGAACACCGGCTGACGCTTTTCCATAAAGGCATGAAACGCTTCTTTCGTATCTGCACTGCTACCCACCCGGCTGTGTCGTTCAGTTTCGATATCGATGTAGTCTCGCAAAGACATACCTTCGGCGCTCACGAAGTTCTTCTTCATTTCACCGATCGCCAGAGGCGCTGAGCTCGCCAGACGCTGCATGATGGCATCAACCTCATCGCGAAATACCTCGTCGGCAAAGTTCTGCGAAACTAGCCCAATGCGCTCAGCCTCAGCGGCGTTGAACTTACCTGGCATGAAGTAAAGCTCCCGGGCCTTGCTGGCGCCTACGATTCGAGGCAACAACCAGGGTCCGCCCATATCACCAGATATGGCGACTCCAAGAAACGCCGTGTTCAAAAATGCGCTGTCCGCCGCGTAGCGCAGATCGCAGGCCAACGCCCAGCCCAGACCGGCACCTGCACAGGCGCCATTTATGGCTGCTACTGTTACCTTGGGCATCTCGTGTAATAGCGTCGAAATGTGAAAGTATGCTTTTTTGTTTTGTTCCTGCTTCTCGCCAGAGGTGTTCGCCGCCAGATCCGCGCCAGGACAAAATGCCCTGCCTGCGCCCGTCAACTCGAGCACCAGCACATCGTCGTTTCCCGCGACTTCGTTTAAGCACTCATACAGCTCGCGCATCATGGTGCCAACTATGCCATTGAGCCGATCAGGCCGATTCAGGGTGATCCTAGCCCGCCGCCCATCCTGCTCGTAGACAATGGTCTCGAAATTGCTCATGAGTTTCTCCACTAACCGTTTGTTGCCTTTGTTGGCGTCACTCTAATCGCACGACCCTGGTCCCGACATTGCCTCCGGCCAAAAGATCTACAAACGCCGCGGGCGCTGCGGCTAATCCACGCACCTCATCGGTTCGACTTTGCAGCTGACCCGATTTCAGCCAACCGTTGATCTCTTGCCTTGCACTATCGTACTGATCCGCAAAGTCAAAGACCAAGAAACCCGACATGGTCAAGCGTTTGTTGATCAGCAGTCCAGGAACTCCTTTGGGCCCAGGTTCCGGCGAGCTCGTATCGTACTGAGAAACGACACCGCAACAGGCAATACGACCGCCGACGTTCAAACGAAACAACGCCGAGCCCAGTATCATTCCACCGGTATTGTCAAAATAGACATCAACGCCGTTCGCTGTGCATTCTTTGAGCTGTTGTCGATAGTTGCTGTCACGATAATTTACCGTAGCATCGAATCCCAATTGATCGGTAAGCAGCCGTCCCTTGTCATCGCTACCGGTCACTCCTACAACATAACATCCTTGAATCTTGGCGATTTGGCCCACCAGATGTCCAACCGAACCAGCAGCGGCCGAAACCATCACCACCTCTCCCGCCTTGGCTCTGCCGACCTGAAGCAGACCGAAGTAGGCGGTTAGGCCATTGACTCCTAATGGGCCCAGGTAATCCATCGGGTTCTGGTCCGCTGCAATCCGGGTCAGCGCCGAAGCTTTGTGCACGCTGTGTGTCTGCCAGCCGGTGGCGCACATCACTCTATCTCCAGGTGCAAAGCCCGAGGCGTTGCTGATCTGCACCTCGCCTACCCCGGTGCCGCCCATGACCACGCCAGTTTCAGGGCCGCCAGCATAGCTCGCGCTGCCTTGTAGACCCGCTCTCGCCCCGGCGGTAATAGCGAACGCAACTGTCTTGACCAGCACCTCTTCAGCGCCCGGGTCAGGCAGCTCGCTCTGCGCCAATCGGTAGTTGTCTTCTTGCAGTTTGTTCTTTGGCAGAGAATCGATCAGGACTTGTTCAATCTGAGTCATGTTGGCCTCGGAGAAATCAAACTAAGGAACTCTAGCGGGGCGCGAAGCGTTGGCCCGCATCCACCCGCAACGTTGAGCCATTCATCATGGCGCACTCAAAAATGGCAATCGCCATGGTGGCGTACTCGTGGGGCTGACCCATTCGCTTAGGAAAGGCAGCATCTTTGGTGAGCTGTTGTGCACCAGCATCCGGAATGCCAGCTGTCAGACCCGTATCGAACAGACTCGGAGCGATGGTCATCACACGGATGCCCAGCGTGCCCAAATCTCGCGCCATCGTCAGGGTCATCGCTGCAATTCCTCCTTTCGCAGCGGTATAGGCCACCTGGCCGATCTGACCTTCAAATGCCGCGATGGAAGCCGTGTTAATCATCACTCCACGCTCGCCGTTATCGTTCGGCGCGTTGTTGGACATGTGACTGGCTACGACCCTGTTAATGTTAAAAGAAGCG
This sequence comes from Pseudomonadales bacterium, assembly GCA_051027215.1. Taxonomy (GTDB): domain Bacteria; phylum Pseudomonadota; class Gammaproteobacteria; order Pseudomonadales; family Azotimanducaceae; genus CALHVX01. The sequence continues at coordinate 26,161 of JBPCXR010000005.1, forward strand.
ATTAGATTTAGATTGATGACCCGTTGAAAGTCATCCAGCGGATGCATGCTGCCATCTTTCGAAACTGTGCGCTTGGCCACACCACCACCGGCAGTGTTAACCAAGAACTGTGCGTTCCCCAGCACCGACACTGCTTCGCCGAGCACCTGCTCCATGGCGTCGAAGTCCATCACATTGCAAGGAATGAAGCGACCGCCCAACTGTTCGGCAACAGACGCTCCAGCAGATTTTTCAAGATCTAGAATGAGCACCTCGCCGCCTTTGCTCTTGAATTGCTCAGCTGTGGCCCGGCACATGCCCGAAGCGCCACCAACGAAAATGCCTTTACTACCTTGAATATCCATAGGCTCTAACTCCTGGTTAGGTGATGTATATGTCTACTTCCAATTTACTGCCAATTGCAGCGAACAATCAGCCATGTATAAGCGTGTCTGCAGTGTCTTCAATGAAACGGCGCGTTGCGTCCAGCGGGGAATCGCTTCTGGCTGAAACAGCCGGCAGCAGAATGAGTCGCGCGACGCCCAGATCGGCAAATCGCTGGACTCGATCTCGGTTCATGGGACCTTTCGGTGTGACTGAAATCTCCAAACGGGAAAATCGCGCCGGATCACCCGCCTCCACCGCAGCTTGCCGCAGTCCTGCAATTGATTCGGCCACTTCACCTTCATCCTGATTGAACCCATACCAACCATCACCCTGGCGGATGGCGCGACGATAGCCAGCTGCAGACATACCGCCGATGATAAAAGGTGGGTGCGGCGCCTGAACGGGCAAAGGTCGAGACTGAATCCCTGAAAGGTTGGTAAACCTGCCGGCAAATCTTGGTTGCTCCTGAGTCCACAGGGTTCGAATGACCTCTATGTGCTCATTTACTCGCGCCCCGCGTTCCGCATAAGGTACGCCGATAACCTCGAACTCCCTTGGCA
>JBPCXR010000006.1:0-4127 GCA_051027215.1 Pseudomonadales bacterium
TTCTGATGGACGCGGTGTTCAGCGTCAATTCGCAAAGCGGTACCCCGCTGCGCGATGCTCTGGAACGCGCTGGTGACATCTATAGCTGTACCATCTCAGGCCGCGATTGCCCGGTACTACCGGCCCCGGACGGCACCTGTCAGCAGAACTTTACCCTGCTGTTCTCCGACGGCTATTGGAATGGCGCAGCGGGTGTATCGGGTGACCGCGACGCAGACGGCATAGATCCTTGGGACGGCGGCATTTATGCCGACGGTCGCGCGGATACTTTGGCTGACACTGCCATGTATTACTACGAAACGGACTTGCACCCGACCATGACCAACCGGGTCGTGCCCACGGCCAAAGACCGACTTGCGCGAGTCACCGGTACGTTTGCCGATGAGGAACGCATGCATCAACACATGAAGACCTTCACCATTGCCTTTGGCATTGAGGGTTCAGTGGATCCGAGCACGGTTCCGACGGTTCCGACCGGCACGTTTACCTGGCCTGATCCCGCCCTATCGGATGCGGCGAAGATCGACGACATGCTGCACGCGGCAGTCAACGGTCGTGGTGAGTTCCTCAGCGCGACGCGCCCGAGTTTCCTACGGGATGCCATTCAAGATGCCTTTGATGAGTTCAGCGACGCGCAATCGTCTACCTCTTCGGCCTCCTTTAACTCGACGTCATTGCGCCAAGGTACCCTGCTGTATCGCGGATTCTACGATCTGGAGGACAGCACCGGTGAGCTGACGGCAACCGCTGTTGATGCGAACGGAGTGTTGGCAGCAACGCCGACTTGGAGTGCATCCGATAAGCTGCAGCCAGCCAACACGCCAGCTGCGTCTCGCCAGTTGATCTCATTCGATCCGGTGAACCGCGCAGGCATACCGTTCAAATTCGCCAACTTGGACCCGATTCCGCAGTTTGGTCTGACTTCGAACGAGCTCGATTGGATGCGCGGCGTCAAGACCCTGGAAGTGGCCAATGGCGGCACCCTACGAGATCGCGAAACCACGAAAATGCTTGGCGATATTGTGCACTCCAGCCCGGTCTTTGCCGGTAAGCCTCGCGGTTTCAATCGAGATCAAGCGCCGTATCCGACGGCTAGCGGTAAGCTTTACTCTGATTTCGTGGAAACCTACAAGGCCCGTAAAGAGGTGGTCTGGGTCGGTGCGAACGATGGCATGATGCACGCCTTTGATGCTGAGTTTGGCGACGAGCTCTACGCCTACTTGCCCTACCAAATACTGGATGATTCAGCACGCTATGCCAACAGAGCGCGTGAGCTGGCCGATCCCTTTTACGCACACCAGTATTTTGTAGACCTAACGCCGCGGATAAACGATGTGTTTATGAAACCGACGACTACCGCAGCTAATCGCAGCTGGAACACGGTTCTAGTTGGCGGCCTGGGTAGCGGCGGCAAAGGTTTCTTCGCCTTGAATATCACCGATCCAGGCACGGCTTTCAGCAGTGAGGCCAACGCCATGCAGTCGGTACTCTGGGAGTTTACGGAAGAGGACGACACCTATCCGCTAACAAGCGCTGGCCAACCGCTCGGTGGTGCCGATGGCGCAATCACCGATCCCGATGGATTGCCGGTGAAAGATCTCGGCTACAGCATGTCGCTGCCGACGGTTGCGATGAGCAATGCGGTCAATGGCGGCGACAACGTTTGGATCGCGCTGTTCGGCAACGGTCCGAACAGCACCGCGGGAATCGCAAAACTCTTCGTGCTCACCCTCGAAGGCGGTTTGAACGGTTGGGGTGACGCAGGTGACTTCTATAAGATCAGCACCGATCGCGGTGTGCCTATCACCGAGCCGGCGGAGCTGATTGGCTTCCCCAACGGTCTAGGTAGCCCCACGGCAGTGGATGAAGACCTAAACGGCACCGTTGACTTGGTATTCGCTGGAGATCGCCTAGGTAACCTGTATCGCTTCGATATGCGTAGCTCAGATCCGACCCAGTGGACCGCAGTGCACTTGTTCACGGCATACCACGACGATGGTGGCACGCGCCTAATCCAGCCGATCCTGAATCGACCTCTGGTGACACCACATCCGACTAAGCCCGGTTTCCTAGTGACCTTTGGTACCGGTAGCTACCTAACGGATGACGACGCCAGCGATACCTCGATTCAATCCATCTATGGCATCTGGGATCCAGGTACTGGAGCCAGCTCCTTCACTGCCATTGACGACAGCAAGGATGATCGTTTGGTTCAGCAGACCATTACCAATGTGGTCGATGATGGCGTTTCACCTGCTCAGACCCGTCGTGTGCATTCCGACAACGCGGTGAACTACCGTGCTGAAGAAGTGGGCATTCCCGGTGTCTATGGTTGGTACATTGACTTGGATATGCAACGTGCGGCTACCACTCAGTCCGGAGCGCTTAACGACGACACGTCAGGCAACGCTCCGCCGGATGCGCAATTCCCGGGTGAGCGCGCTGTACGACGGTTCGTGGTTCGCAATGGCAACGTTATCACTACGACGATTTTGCCTAGCACCGGTAAGACCTCGTGCTTCGGTACCCGACCGGGATCCATCCTGCTGTTTGACAACGCCACGGGTGGCAGCGCCAATAGCCCGACGATTGACTTCAACACCGACGGTGTAATCGATGAAGACGATCTGGTGGACTACAACGGTAACCTGGTTGCCGGTGGCTTGCTGTTGAACCAGAACGACCTAGACGGTTCACTGGTAGACCTATCAACCTTGGGCGGCCAGGGTGATACGGACTTCCTGTTCGTCTCTGGTGGTAGCGACACTGTCGCCTACCGCATTGATGATGTAGAGGACAACCGCACCGGACGCCTGTCTTGGAGCGAGTTGCAGAACGACTAGCCTTCGTTAAACATAGGAGTAAGAAAATGACGATTCGAAAGATGTTGCGACGATCGCTGGGTGTTCTGCCTCGAGGCTGGCTACTAGCCAGCCTATTACTGGGCTGGCTTAGTGCCAGCTCGGTCTATGCCGTTGATTACGAGACAGAATCAGACAGCGGTAGGATTGAGAAGATGAACCTGGATCAGGGCACCATGATGGTCGATGGCCGCTTGTATTGGACCGGACCCGACTTGCAGGTTGAGATCAACGGCAGCTATGGCGCCTTTACGATGCTTAAGCCCGGCATGTTCGTAGAGATGGAGTACCGGATTAAGCTCGGCGAGCAACGCGAGCTGTATAAAGTCCAGGAAGTCATACACGCCCGCTTTCAGACGGAGTCTTAGGGCTCAAGTTAGCAACGCAGCGGATTGCCGCTGCTGTCTTCGGCGATGCCGTCGCCATCAAGATCTCTCGCGGTGCGGGCTCGACCGCCCGCGTTTAGCACCACCTGTACCGCCCGTTGCAGATCACGGTCTGCTGGGCACCAAGTAAAGCTGCCGTTTTGCCAATCCGTCATACCGTTGGGACGAAAGCGTAAATAGCTGCGATTGCGGAACGAGCGCCAGGTGATCCGGGCATCGTTGTTCCATCCTGGAATGCGCCGAACAACAGCTTCGCCTGAATCCAGCGAGCCATCGGCATTGCTGTCGGCGAATACCACGGCACCCAAGTGCCAGCTGTTGCGCGCCCCACACTGTGGGTTAGCCGTGTTGCTGGGCGCCGGGCAGAGCACCATGGCCCGGTTTTGCGTAGCGGCGCTGGCGCGCGCGAAGTTTACCGCACCAATGATGTGGTTCAAGGCGGCCACAGAGCGTTCTTTGGAAACCAGATCGCCAAAGGCAGGGAGCGCCAAGCGCACCAGTATGCCTAGCAAAAATAATGCGACTAGCAGCTCAACGAGCGTGAATCCTTTTCGTTCACAAGACATGCCCCAGTCTCTGGGGGCAGCCGCGTTATGGCTATGGGTTAGCCGCTAAACGGCGTGTAGGAACGCAGCTAGGCTTTGCGGGTACGCGACACTTACTCGAGTTCTAACTTTTTCAGACGGTATCGCAAAGCTCGGAAGGTAATCCCGAGTTCTTTGGCTGCCGCGGTCTTGTTCCAGCGGGTCGATTCCAGCGCCTGATTGATTAGCTCACGCTCGATGGATTCCATGTAGCCTTCGAGGGATTGCCCAGGCGCTAGTTGATGGACGCCATTGCCCTGACCTTGGGACTCGTGCAGCGCCGTGGCCTGCAATGC
>JBPCXR010000007.1:0-23302 GCA_051027215.1 Pseudomonadales bacterium
CATCAGTCTGTGGTGAGCAAACAAGGCGCTTGGCGGCTGGATCTGTTTAGTTGTCTGCGGCAATCCCCAGTTCTGTCTCAGCACCCGGTTGACGATTCGAGCGTGCAAAATTTGCTTCCCGATCAACTGGCTGGCGACCATGCTTATGACGATCACCTGCCACAGCATCAAACGCCGGAGCTTGGATCACTTAGCGCTGCCGATGGCCAGACACTGCACTATCGGCTGACGCGACCGGACAATACCGTCGGTCAAATCCCTGTCATCGTCTCTGTCTACGGTGGACCCGGAGTGCAGCGTGTGCGTAATGAATGGGCGCCGCTGTCGCTGCAGCTGCTGGTGCGAGCAGGCTTTGCTGTATTTGAGTTGGATAATCGAGGTAGCGGCGGCCGAGGTCGTGAGTTCGAAGAGAGCATCTACAAAGCGTTGGGCACGGTTGAAGTTGCTGACCAATTGATTGGCGTTGAATACCTAAAAACCTTGGATTGGGTAGACCCTTCGGCCATCGGGGTTTTTGGCCACAGCTACGGCGGGTTCATGACCCTAAAGTGTCTTCTGGCCGCGCCAGAAGTGTTTGCAGCCGGTGTTAGCGTTGCACCCGTCACAGACTGGACGCTGTACGACACCCACTACACCGAACGCTACTTAGGTTTGCCACAGGCAGAAGCAGATGCCTATGCGCGCTCCGGGGTGCTTGGTCATTGCGCTGGGCTCGCCAAGCCGCTGTTACTCATGCACGGCATGGCTGACGACAACGTATTATTTGCCAATACCACTGCGCTGCTGGCCGAGCTACAGGCTGAGTTGGTGCCTTTTTCGTTGATGACCTACCCAGGTTCCAAACATGCGCTGCAGGAACCTCATGTGGCGACTCATCGTTACGACATGATTCTCGCGTTCTTTCGGCAGCATCTGCTCAAGTAAAACGCTGGCGTTGTAGCGGCTCAGGTGAGCTGCACCCTAAACAGGGTCTCAAAGTTTTCGCGGGTCAGTGTGGCCAGCTCTGTGAGCGTCAGCCCGCGTAACTCTGCCAGCAGCGCTGCGGTATGCGGCAACAGCGCAGGTGAATTGGTTTTGCCTCGATGGGGTACTGGTGCAAGCCATGGAGCATCGGTTTCGATCAACAAGCGGTTCAAGGGAATCTCGGCCGCGATCTCACGCAAGGCGGACGCATTCTTAAAGGTCACTATTCCCGAGAAAGAAATGTAGTACCCCTGCGCCAATGCTTGAGATGCCATTTCTGCGGTTTCAGTGAAGCAGTGGAGTACGCCGGAAACCGTGGGTTGTTCCGCCATGATCGCCAAGGTGTCCGCGCGGGCCTCACGCGTATGCACGATTGCTGGTAACTCGAACTGCTGCGCCAATGCCAGCTGGTGAGCAAATGCGTCTCGTTGGCTTTGGCGCTCTGCAGCGCCGTGTTCATGGTGGTAGTCCAGACCCGTTTCGCCCACAGCAACGATATTGCTGCGAGTAAGCCAAGGTTCGATCCAATCCAAGTCGGCGGCAGCCTTTTCAGGGTGCTGACCGGCCGAGGCCCAAATATTCTGATGCGCCGCTGCCAGGGCATGTACCTGCACCATTGTCGATTCTTCAACGCTCACACACAGCATCGCACTGACGCCAGAACGCTGGGCGAGCGCAATCTGTTCAGCCGGATCGCTGAGATAGTTCAGGTGACAGTGGGAGTCGACCAGCAAGGCTGGCTTACATGGTATGAGTGTGCCGGTCCGAGGTCAGAGCGCCGGCCAGGTAAGTTTCGATCTTGTTGCGGGCGACATCGTCCTGATCGTTAAACTGTACGCCAATGCCCGCTGCACGGTTGCCTTGGGCGCCTTTGGGCGTGAGCCACACGACTTTGCCGGCGACCGGAATCTTTTCTGCTTCATCCATCAGGTTGAGCAGCATGAAGACTTCATCGCCCAGTACGTATTCTTTTTTCGTCGGTATGAACAGCCCGCCATTCTTTACAAATGGCATGTAAGCTGCGTACAACACCGCTTTGTCTTTGATGGCCAGGGACAGGATCCCGTTGCGAGCGCCCCGCTTTGCAACCATGAGTATGCTGAGTCCATTGAGCAGTGTCGGCAGTTTACCCTAGAGTCGGCGATTCGCGGGAACACTGGGTTCGGTGCGCGACCGGAGCGACGTTTTGTGCGTGATGTAGCGCACACGCGCTTTAGGCTACTTGGCTCGGCCCTGAGGCCAGATTCGGCCCTCCAAGTGCTGCGAAACGCAAAGCCAATCTTTCCAGCTGCAAGCGGTGATTCGCGCTGTTTGAGCTCACGAACTGCCGGTGGGCGAACAACAGCTCGTCCTGGAAGTGCATTAGGTCACGCTGGTGCACATCTGCTAGTCCAGCCACCTGGCCTTGCTCGCTGCACTCCGCAATCAGATAGCGCAGCCAGCGCAGCAAGACCGTGGCTGGCTCCTGGCTAATCAACGCATCTTGCAATTGGGACACATCGCCTTTACGTGCTGCAGTCAGTGCAGGCAGCAAGGGTGCTTCTTGCCGGCCCAAGGCTTCCGCAATCGCCAGCGGCGCGCCACCGTATTCAAACGCTAATGCTTCAGTGGCGCCGTCAAATGTACTTTCGAGCCAGGCAGCGCCAGCAGCGCGATCGGGCAAGACGTCAAAGCGCTGACAACGACTGCGAATGGTCGGGAGCAATCGGCTCGCATATTCTGTGCTTAGCAGAATGTAGGTGTCCGCTGGAGGCTCTTCGAGTGTTTTCAGTAGCGCGTTCGCCGCTTGCTCGTTGAGACCATGGGCTTGATCTACAACAGCGACTTTGCAGTTCGCTGATTGCTTGGTGCCAATCGCAAAGGCGGCAAGCTGTCGCACTTGGTCGATCTTGATCACTGCGCCGTCCGGTTGCAGCCAGCGCAGATCTGGGTGCGCGACTTCAGCGATGCTTTGCTCGGAATCGAGGTTCAGCAGTTTGTGGGCTAGCCAGGCGGCGACAATCGATTGACCCCAACCCGGTGGACCCGAGAGCAATATTGCGTGGGGTAACCGCTGATCCGCCTGTAACCCGGCCAAGCGCTCGGCCAGTGGCTGCAACCATGGCAGTAGTTGCTGCGTCACTTGATAGGTTCTCCGGTTGTCGGTAGCCAGCGTGCAGTGCGCTGCTCAAGCACGGCTGCAACCGCTGCACCCACCTGCGGCAGGCTCTGCCCAGCATCGATGGTGACATAGCGCTCGAAGCTACGAGCACGATCTAGATACACCGCTCGAACTCGGCCGAAAAAGTCTGCGGCTTCCTGCTCGAAGCGATCTAACTCGCGGCTTTCGATGCGTTCTTTCGCCACCGCCCACTCCAAGTCTAGAAACAACGTCAGGTCTGGTTGCCGCAAAGGATGCACCAGCTGTTCCAACTCGGCGATTACCTTTACCTCGAGTTGTCGTCCTCCACCCTGGTAAGCATACGTGGCATCTGTGAACCGGTCGCACAATACCCAGCGCCCACCTGCCAACGCCGGCTCGATCACCGTGGCTAAATGCTGTGCCCGAGCGGCAAACATCAGCAGCAATTCCGTTAGCGGCGCAACGGGCTCTTCGCGCACTGCTAACAACAGCTCACGCACTGCCTCGGCCAGGGGTGTTCCTCCGGGTTCACGGGTGACCAAGACGTCGACTCCATGTCGTTCTAGCCATTGGGCAGCGCTGGCGAGGTTGCTGCTTTTGCCAACCCCTTCCATACCCTCCAGCGTTATGAAGCGACCGGGAGTAACCATACTAACGGCGCTTTAATTGGTAACGCCGCACCGCGGCATTGTGTTCGGCCAGCGTCTTGGAAAACTGACTGCTGCCATCGCCGCGCGAGACGAAGTATAGGAACTCACCATCGGCAGGATGAGCGGCGGCCTGCAAAGCGGCCTTGCCGGGTAGCGAGATGGGTGTTGGCGGCAGGCCGCGACGAGTGTAGGTGTTGTAAGGCGTGTCATTCACCAGGTCGGCACTCCGAATATCGCCATCGAAGTCGGATCCGAGGCCGTAGATGACGGTCGGGTCTGTTTGCAGGCGCATCCCCAGGCGCAAACGTCTGGCAAAGACTTGACTGATCTGTGCGCGATCTGCTTCAGCCCCGGTTTCCTTTTCGATGATTGAAGCCATGACGAGCAACTCGTAGGCATTTTCATAGGGCACATCAGTAGCACGCGTGGCCCAAGCATTTGCCAGGTGTTCAGACATGCGCTTATGCGCCTGATCCAGGATGTCGCGATCCGAATCTCCAGCTCTGTAGCGATAGGTATCTGGAAAAAAGCGGCCTTCGGCATGACCTTCGGGTAGGTCCAACAGCGACAGCAGCGATTGCGTATCAGGCTGAACTAGTGTTTGCGCGAGCTTAGGCGCCTCAGCCAGCTGCGCTAGTAACGTCGCGACCGTTGCCCCCTCCACAATGACCAAGCTGCGGTTGCGCACTTCGCCGCTCACCAACTGGGCCAACAGCTCTGCGGGTGTTTGCCCTGGGGGCAATAAGTACTCACCCGCTTGCAAGAGTCGGTCTTCGCCACGCAAGCGCGCCATCAGCTGCCATAAGCGCGGATGGGCCAGGCGCCCCTCACCGGCTAAGCGAGCGGCCACGACGGCAATGCCACTACCGGGTTCAATCTCCAGCGCTACAGGCTCCTTGGCTTTTTCGATCATTGCCGAGGACTTGCTGGCCAACAGAGATTTACCAGAGACAAACCAGTGCTGGGTGAACCAGAACGCGCCGGCCAGTGCTATGCCGGCTGCCAGGAGTAAGGTAAGCAGCAGCTTCCACATGTTACCGCTGGCGTCCGGCAAACACGCTAAGCAGTGGCGCCGCTGCGCTGTGCGATCGCAACCGCTCTTGCAAGCGCGGATCCCCAAAGGCAAAACACTCATTGCTGCGCAAGTTCAGCACGACTTCGTTTAACTGTGCGGTGTAGGAATCTAGCGTTAGCCGAATTTGTTCGCTTGGCGTTCTAATGCTCGCTACCTGACGCAGCCCCTGAACGCTATTGCACAACCATAGGCCTTCGATGTTCGACAGCGCATTCGCCGCTAGCTCAGCCAGCGTAATGGCAGGCTGCATTCGTTCTAGCAGCGCTTCGCGTAGTACGCCATGGACCCCACACTGCTGCAATGCTGGCGTGTGTAGTCGTCCCGCTTGGGCGTAAATGATGTTGCTAGCGGTTGCTTCAGCAACGTTGCCGAGCGAGTCGAGCATAAGGCCCTCATCGTAGTCGTGCGTATCCCACTCTGCCGCAGCAAGCACTTGCTCCAGGCGGTTTAAGTGTTTGATCCCAGCCAGTTTTGGTTGTTGCGCCAGCTGCGTCTGACACTGATACAAGCGTAAACCAGGCACCGCCATTTGGCGCAGAGGTGTTGTTTCATAGAGAGCAGCGCGTACCCGCGACGCTGCAGAGGAATCGCGGCCGTAGCCCCGGCGCCTACCCCCTGCGCTGACGGTCAACTTTAAAACGCCAGCGCTACACTGCTCGCAGGCGCGCTGCGCACCTTGAAAAACTTGATGTAGCTGTTCCTCGTCGGGCCAGGTCAATCCCAGCCTAGCGATTCCTCGAGCTAAACGCAGCAGATGCAGATCCAGTAGCCAAGCGCGACCCTGGTGAATCCCAATGGTTTCGAATAGACCGTCGCCGTATTGCAGAGCACGGTCCGTGAATTGCAGGTCAGCGCCGCCCTGCCACAGCGGGCTGTCGCCGGGCATGGGCTAGACCTTGCCGAAGATCAGTGTGCCGTTGGTGCCGCCAAAGCCATAGGAGTTGCTCAGCGCGTAATCGATTGCCTGCTCGCGAGCGCTACCCGGCACATAATCGAGATCGCAATCTTCGCCGGGCTCATCGAGATTGATGGTCGGAGGAATAATTCCCCGCTGTAGGGCCAATATGGAGAAGATCGCCTCTACCGAACCTGCCGCGCCCAACAAATGACCAATCATCGATTTGCTGGAGCTGACCATGACTTTGGTGTCATCACCGAACACCCCTTTCACCGCCAGGGTTTCGGCAACATCGCCCAGGGGCGTAGATGTGCCGTGGGCATTTACGTAGCCGATCTTCTCTGCGGCAACGCCGGCATCATCAATGGCATTGCGCATCGCGGCTACGGGTCCTGAGCCATCTTCCGTTGGGCTAGTGATGTGATAGGCATCGCCACTCATGCCGAAGCCCACGACCTCAGCGTAAATTTGAGCGCCGCGAGCACGTGCTCGTTCGTATTCCTCTAACACAAGTACACCTGCGCCATCACCCAACACAAAGCCATCGCGGTCCTTATCCCATGGGCGGCTGGCTTGCTCCGGTTGGTCGTTGCGAGTGGAGAGTGCTTTCATCGAGGCGAAGGCGGCAATCGTCAGCGGCGAGCTGGCCTGCTCAGCTCCGCCCACTACCATGACGTCAGCATCGCCATACTGAATGAGTCGCGCGCCGAGCCCGATGTTGTGAGTTCCGGTTGTGCATGCCGTTACCACCGCAAGATTGGGTCCGCGAAAGCCATAACGAATGGACAGGTTGCCGGAGATCATGTTGATCACGCTAGCGGGTACGAAGAATGGCGAGACTCGTCTGGGACCCGACTTTACCAATGCGTCGTGGGTGGTCTCAATGGTGTTGATGCCACCGATCCCAGAGCCAATCGAAACGCCGATGCGATCGGCATCTGCTTCTTCTGGACCGAGCCCCGCATCGGCAACTGCCTCCATCGCGGCAATTAGTCCGTACTGGATGAATGCGTCGATGCGACGCAACTCTTTTTTGTCTAAGAACTGGGTAGGATCGAGATTCTTTACTTCACCAGCTATGCGAACGCCGTGATCGACGGGGTCAAACAACGTGATCGGCGCGATGCCGCTGCGACCCGCTATGGTGCTTTCCCAACTTTCGGAAACGGTGTTACCGATGGGCGAGAGCATGCCCAGCCCGGTAACCACGACTCTGCGCTTAGACATTGCGTTTCTCCTCCGACGGTTCGGATGCTGCGGGCAAATTAACGCAATCTACGCACAACTACTGATGGGCGAGAATGTAGTCGACGGCCTCTTTGACGGTAGTGATCTTCTCTGCTTCTTCGTCTGGGATTTCGGTCTCAAACTCTTCTTCTAGGGCCATCACCAGCTCAACGGTGTCTAGCGAATCAGCACCCAGGTCCTCAACGAATGAAGCTTCGTCTTTGACTTCGTCGTCCTTTACGCCGAGTTGCTCGCAAATCAGCTTCTTAACACGTTCTTCGACACTGCTCATGCAGGGGGATCTCCCGTTTCGTCATTCAATGGGTGCAGGGCGGAGCGAATTCTATAGGCCGCCATACCCCAATTCAAGGACACTCAAGTCTTGGTGTTCTGGCCAGATTTATCCACATTGTGCCATTAATCAAGACGCATACCACCGTTTATATGCAGCGTTTCGCCAGTCACATAGTCTGCGCCTGAGCTGCAGAGATATAACACCGCTGCAGCCACGTCTGCGACACGGCCCATCCTACCTAAGGGAATGGACGCTAGCAGGGCTTGAGTTTGTTCTTCAGACAAGGCAGCAGTCATGTCAGTCTCGATAAAACCAGGCGCAATGGCGTTGACTGTTATGTTGCGCGACGCAACTTCGAGCGCCAATGAGCGAGTGAAACCCTCAAGCCCTGCTTTGCTCGCGGCGTAGTTGGTTTGTCCCGGGTTACCGGAACGCCCAACCACTGAGCTGATATTGATGATTCGGCCCCATCGTGCCTTCATCATTCCGCGCAGCGCAGCTTTACAAACACGGAACACCAAGGCGAGGTTGGCCTGCATTACCGCCTGCCACTCCTCTTCGCTCATGCGCAATAGCAGGTTGTCGCGGGTCATGCCGGCGTTGTTGACAACAATCGCCGCTGGGCCACAAGTCTTCGTGAGGTGGGAAAATAAGGCGGTAGTCGTTTCTGGATCATTTGCACTCAACACGGCGCCCTCACCTTGCGCGCCAGCGCTGCGTAAGGTTTCGGTGATCGCCTGGGCACCAGCATCCGTGGTTGCTGTGCCAACCACATAGTGGCCCTCAGCTTGGAGTGCTAAAGCAATCGCACGGCCGATTCCGCGTGATGCCCCGGTAACCAATGCAACTGTCGGCTGCGCAGCTGCCGCAGTCATGCTTGCGCGCCTGAATTTGCTGCGAGGCTGCCGGTCATCGCCTCGTCGCTGTCTGTTTGGGTGACCGGCAAGCTGCGATCAATGCGTTTTACCAGACCCGTTAGCACTTTCCCTGGCCCGCACTCCACGGCGCGCTTTACGCCGAGCGCGGACATTTGCTGAACGCAAGCCGTCCATTGCACAGGGCTGGCTAATTGGCCGAGTAATTTTGCCTTTAGCGTGTCTAGGGTTTCGGCGACCTGGGCATCAACGTTGTGCACGATGGGGATCTGCGGCATCTGCAGATCGCAGTCTTCGATTGCCGCCTGTAATTGTTCCCCGGCGGGACTCATCAGTGCGCAGTGCACGGGTACGCTGAGATTCAACATAACCGCACGTTTAGCGCCCTCGGATTTACACAACTCGATCGCCGCAACGACAGCCGCGTGCTCGCCGGCGATGGCGACCTGCCCCGGTGCGTTGTAGTTTGCTGGGCTGACCAGCCCGGGAGCTTGCTCGCAGCACTGGCCGATCTGCTCGTCAGTCAAACCCAATATAGCGGCGATTGCGCCCTCACCCGGCGCAACCGCCTGTTGCATGTATTGGCCGCGTAGGTGAACCAGCTTGACACCCTCTGCGAAGCTCAGTGCACCAGCGCATACCAGCGCACTGTACTCTCCGAGACTATGCCCAGCGAGCAGTGCCGGCCTAGCTCCGCCTCTATTTTGCCAAACTTCCCAGAGGGCGACGCTCGCCGTGAGGACCGCCGGCTGAGTAAACTCGGTGAGATTGAGGGTTTCTTCTGGGCCCTGCCAAACGTATTCGTCAATCGGGGCATTGATGACGTTAGCGGCTTCGGCAAATCGCGCCTGAATGCTGGGTTCGACTTTGGCGAACTCGGAGAGCATGCCAACGGCTTGGGCACCTTGCCCCGGAAAAACAAATCCCAAACTCACAGCGATCCTCCCTGCTAACGAAATGTGGTCAACGGTTGTGCCGGGTTCTGGCCTAGGCCATCGGCAATAACTTGCGGAACCGCCCCGCGCACTGCTTCCACAGCCCTCTGTAGAGCGTGAGTGAAAGCCGTCTGGGTTGCTGCACCATGGCTTTTGACCACCACCTTACGAAGCCCGAGAAAAGCTGCGCCATTGTACTTGTCTGTGTCCAGACTACCGCGTACGCGCCGCAGCGTTGGGCGTAGCATGGACAGCACCCAACGCTGCCAGCCGCGGGTGGCCTCGAGTTGCTCAGTCAGCAAGTGCTCTGCCATTGCCGCCGTGCCTTCCATCGCCTTGAGCGTGACGTTCCCGACGAATCCCTCACAGACAATCACATCGGCCTCGTTGTCGAACAGACGGCTACCCTCGATGAAACCAACGAAATTCATGCCGGGCAGAGATTGCAGGAGCTCCCCCGCAACTGACAAACGATTCAGGCCTTTGCCTTCCTCGGTGCCGATATTTAGCAGTGCAACTCGAGGCGCTTGTTGGTCCGATAAGGATTGTGCAGCAACCACACCCATGCGGGCGAACTGTAGCAGCTGCTCCGGCGTACAGCGGGTATTGGCACCGAGGTCCGCCATCCAGAAGGTGCCGCGTTTGCCAATGATTTCTTTAGCGATCGCAGGCCGGTCGACCTGCTCCAGCATTCCGACTCGATGCCGGGCGAGCGCCATGAGTGCTCCGGTATCGGCAGCGCTAACTACCGCATCGGCTCGATTGTCAGCCAGTGCATCGAGGGCGGCCCGCAGCGCGGTTGGTCGACGGTCGCGCAGGATCCGACGCAGTCCCTGGCTCATGGAAATCGACTCTGGCGCGTGGATGACTGTCTGCCCGGCTGCCGTCGAGTGTTTGCGAAGCTGCGCGTCGATGCGAGTTTGATCACCGCAAAGGAGGAAGTCGGCGTGTTGCCGCAAGGCAAATATTGCCGGCACGGTAATCGCCGGGCCGACGTCGCCGCCCATGCAATCAATGGCAATGATCGGCCTGGCACTCACTGATCCGATACGCTGGACCAGTGGCTGTAAAGCCAGGCAATGAGCAACAACTCAGTCGTTTCGATCAACGACTTTGTTGCCGCGGTAGAATCCATCAGCCGATACGTGATGTCGGCGGTGGGTTTCTCCTGAAGTGCCATCTACCGACAGCGTCGGCTTGGACAATTGGTCGTGGGAGCGGCGATTGCCCCGCCGTGCCCGGGTCGATTTGTTCTTTTGGACTGCCATGGTGTGGATTCCTGAGTATCGATATCTACAAGTATACCGCCTGTCGGCGATTTCATTGAGCCTTGCCGAATTGCTCCGGCTAGTCCCGATTTTTCTTCTGTTGCAGACGCTGCTTCAACTCTGCAAAGGGCCTATGGGTTTCAGCGGCGTGCTGACTTTGCTCATCGGAAGTCTGAACCTCCGACTCCGCCCCGTATGTCATCACCGGCATGCTTGGACAGGCCGCGTCCTGACATGGCTGGCTGTCGAGCGTCAGTAGCAGCTCGTCTTCGATCAATGTGTGTAGGTCAACGACATCATCAATCAAAACGTGGAGGTCAGCGCTGAGCAGCTGTTCTCGGTCCAAATTCTGCAATTTCTGCAAATGCGGCAGCTCTCGCTCCGTCACTAGCCACAGATCAAATTCACTGCTGATGGACCTGGTGACTGGCTCGAGACAACGGTGGCATTCCTGGGCAACGGTGCCGCTTGCCTTACCACTAAGCCAGTGCCGGTTCTGGGCATCGATTCGAAACGCAAACTCCGCATGGATCGACTCCCGCACCTCGGCAACGGCTGCTAACCGAGTAAGTGACCCTGCTGGAATCGAATGCTTGAATACGGACCGCCGGGCCAGATCTGCAATGCGCAGGCGCGTGCCTGGGGGGGTGTTCATAGCGGGCGCCATCATAGTGAGGCGCTGGAAGACTGTAAAGGTGCTGATCGTGGCCCGAAGCAGCCCGTTCGGATTCGGACTGTAGCCAGCAGAAGTTTGCTAAAGTCCCAGAAAGTAAGAAATTTTTTGGACAGCTAATGGCCCACAACGCTGCCAGCGCCAGATTACTGGTGTTGGGTTCCAGTTCCCGCTACCGGGCGGAGTTGCTCGGACGGCTGGGTATCACCTTTACCCAGACCAGCCCAGACATCGACGAAACGGCTCTGGCGGAGGAACTGCCCGCAGACATGGTTCTGCGTTTGGCGGCGGCAAAGGCCGAAGCAGTGGCCGGTATTCATCCAGACGCGATCATTGTGGCATCGGATCAAGTAGCCAGCGTTGATGAGCGGGTGCTCGGTAAACCAGGGTCGGAGCCAAATGCCATTGCCCAGTTGCAGGCGCTCAGTGGTAATCGCGTTACCTTCTATACCAGTTTGCATGTCCGCGATGCAGCTTCCGGAACGCAAGTCTCTGAACTGGACATCACCGAAGTTCAATTCAGGCCGCTGAGCATCGGCCAGATCAAGCGTTACGTGGCCGTTGAGCAGCCGTTGGATTGCGCCGGCGCGTTTAAATCCGAGGGCTTAGGTATTGCCATGTTCGAGCACATCAAGAGCGACGATCCCACGGCTCTTATTGGGTTACCGCTGATTAAACTGTGCAGTGCACTCGCGACCCTCGGTCAGCCGGTACTGGGCTCGGATTGAAAAACCTGCCAGATTCTCTCAAAACGGGCTGGAAGTGGCGCGGTCACATCAATCCGCTCCCCATCTAGTTCCGCCCTTAGGCGCAATGCGTGCAGCGCTAACTGGTCGATACCCAAGGCTTGCCAATGGGCTCGTTGGCGCGGGCTACCGTATTTTTGATCGCCGACGACTGGATGCCCGCAGTAAGCGGCGTGAACTCGAATCTGGTGGGTCCGGCCACTGTGCAGCGTCGCCTGCACTCGGCTAGCCCCGGGCAGCACTTCGTGGGCCTGGAAGTCTGTACGACTAGCCTTGCCGTCGACACTGACCTTTACTCGTCGCTCTCCCTGAGCCGTTTGATAGCGCAGCAAAGGCGCCTGCACGCTGCGATCTTTAGTCTGCCATGGGCCCTGTGCAATCAACTCATAGCGCTTGCTCACTTGCTGCAGCTTGAAGGCAGATTGCATGGCCAAAAGGCCGCGGCGTGTGCGGGCAATGGCTAGGCAGCCAGAAGTATCTCGGTCCAGGCGGTGACACAGTTCCAAAAACTGATGCGGGCGCCCTTGCCGGAGGGACTCGATCAGACCGAGGTGGATGCCACTGCCACCATGTACTGCCAGGCCGGACGGTTTGTTGATCACCAGCAGGTGTTTGGTTTCCAGCAGTATGCGCTCTTCCAGTCCGGCAATCAGTGCATCGCTTGCCGCCACGGGAGTCTGTGGTTCGCGCTCGGTCACCGGCGGCAAGCGAACCTGATCCCCTACCTGCAGTTTGTGTCGGGCCTGTTTGCGGCCACCGTTGACTCGGACTTCTCCCCGGCGAATGATGCGATAGATGGCACTGCGAGGCAGATCTGAAAGCAATCTGGCCAGATAGTTGTCTAGTCGTTGGCCGTGGTGATCAGGGTCAACCTCCACCAACCGCGCTGGTGTGCGTTCAGACACTTATTTTTGCTCGATGTTTGAGGGACTTATCCAAGACTGTTAAGCTTCAAGTACTGTTGTGATTAAGACAGCGCAGGGTACGCAGATAGGGTACCCGGGTGAAGCCCCAAAGAACCTCTGCCTACTGGCATTGAATTTGAGTTGAATGGCCTCCGCTGCGCTCTCGTGCGTTACCTCGAACATCAGGTGAGCGCATAAATCCCGGAACGACAGGATTGTCTTGATTGAGCGGTGCGCAAACCGCAAGGCAAGTCCGGCAGCAACAGCAATTAATTTCAGGCCAGTTGCCTGATTGAACGTAACCGAGCAGCGTGGGTCCCACGGATCACAATTGATTGAGACCGCTCGTTGCTCTGAGTAGATTTAGGCGCATCCAGATTCCGGATTTGCTGGACGGTCCAGCAAACTAGGTAACTCCCGGAAACTGAAGTAGTTGCGAATGAACAGCAGAATTTAGCGCGCACGGCCTGCAGATCGCCTTTGGGTAAATCGCTGTTGCAGGTCTGGCCCATGACAACGCCGAACAATAGACGCCACAGGGTGCACAACCAACCCTGTCGCTGTGTCAACGCTCGGCCAGCCCAGTAGCGTCTGCGCGACCTCTGATCGAGGTTGTTAGCGCAGGCACAGGCGACTTGTTCCGGAATCGGAAACCGTACGCGCCTGGGCACCGAGTTCTGCCATGCATCGTCGCCTTGCTACTCGCTAGCAAAGGAAAATGCAGCCCATGAAGCGGATGCTTATTAATGCCACCCAAGCGGAAGAAGTCAGGGTGGCCCTGGTCGACGGCCAGAAACTTCACGATTTAGACATCGAAAACCGCGAACGCGAGCAGAAGAAAGCCAGTATCTACAAAGCTCGGATCACCCGAGTTGAACCCAGCTTGGAGGCTGCGTTCGTCGACTTTGGCTCCGAACGCCATGGCTTTCTGCCGATAAAAGAGATCTCTCGTCAGTACTTCAAAAAGAAGCCCGCAGAAATGTCGCGGCTGAATATTGCTGAGCTCGTCAGTGAAGGCACAGAGATTGTTGTTCAGGTCGACAAAGAAGAGCGCGGCACCAAAGGTGCTGCGCTAACCACGTTCATCAGTCTTGCTGGACGGTACATGGTGCTGATGCCGAACAACCCCCGCGCCGGTGGCATTTCTCGCCGCATCGAAGGCGAGGATCGGGAGCAGCTGCGCAGCGCCATGAGTGCGTTGGACATACCTCAGGGCATGGGCGTCATCGTGCGCACTGCTGGCGTCGGCCGCAGTGCCGAAGAGCTGCAATGGGATTTGGACTACCTGCTACAGCTTTGGGAGGCCATCTGCCAGGCATCAGAGACGGAGAAAGCACCCTCGCTGCTGTATCAGGAGAACAATGTCATCCTGCGCGCAATCAGAGACAACCTGCGCAAAGACGTTGGTGAAGTTCTCATTGACAGCAAAGAAGCGTACGACGAGGCAAGCACGTTCATTTCCCAGGTCATGCCGAACTACGCTAACAAAGTGAAGTTTTACGATGACGATATCCCGCTGCTGAGCCGTTACCAGATCGAGAGCCAGATCGAGACGGCCTTCGAGCGCAATGTTCGCTTGCCCTCCGGCGGTAGCATCGTGATCGATCCGACAGAAGCGCTGGTATCTATCGACATCAATTCCGCCCGAGCAACCAAAGGCGCGGACATCGAAGAGACAGCCCTCAACACCAATCTGGAAGCCGCCGAAGAGGTTGCGCGACAGCTGCGGCTGCGCGACATGGGCGGCTTGATCGTGATCGATTTCATCGACATGAGTGCCCAAAAGAATCAGCGTGCAGTAGAAAACAAGCTGCGGGAAGCGCTCAACATCGACCGCGCTCGAGTCCAAATTGGCCGCATCAGCCGCTTCGGGCTAATGGAGATGTCGCGTCAGCGGCTACGCCCATCGTTAGAAGAAATCAGCTCAACTGTTTGCCCGCGGTGCAGTGGTCAAGGCAGCATTCGTGATACTCGGCCACTAGCCCTCGCTATTCTTCGGGTCGTCGAAGAAGAATGTCTAAAAGAACACTCTTCTCTGGTTCGAGCCATGGTGCCCCTGAACATCGCGTCCTTCCTGCTGAACGAAAAACGCAAGGAAGTGACAGACATTGAGGTGCGGACGCAAACCCATATTCAGATCATCCCCAACGTGAATATGGAAACGCCTGCCTACGAGGTTCAGCGCTTGCGTGAAGATCAAGCAGATCAAGAGCCGGATCTGCCCACCTACGAGTTGGCGGAGGTGACGCCTATTCAAGAGCCTGAGCGGGAAGCGCAACGCACAACAACCAGTCAGCAAGCTGCGGTTAAAGCACCAGAGCCTAAAGCCATTACGCCGCCGTCGACAGCTGCTACGCCCACAGCTGCGCCGAGTCGTGCTCAGCCCGAGGCCGCTGCCAACGACAAGAAGCCCGGTTTCATTAAGCGCATTGTCAGCAGCCTGTTTACTGATGAAGTCGAAGCAGTGCCGCCACAAAAAGCCAGTGCTCCTGCCGCGCGCGGAAATCAGGATCGAGCCGCAAAACCGCGCAATCGCGGTGGGAATAAACGCCCTGCTGGGGACAAAGGTGCCGCTGACGGTAGCGCTGGTAATCAAAGCCGTGGCCGCCGGGGTGGACAGTCCAGGCAGAGAGCAGACAGCGAGCAGGACGGCTCAGGTGGTCGCCGTCGGTCACCCCAGAACCGCGGGCGTGGACGAAATTCTGGCGAAGAGCGTGGTAAGAATGAGCAGAAAGGCGCAGACCAAGGGCGCGGCGAACGCCAGCCTCGGGCTGCCAAGGCAACGCGACCGAAGGAGTCTGCGGACAATGCGCAAAGCGCACCAAGCAGGCGAGCAAATGGGCCGAAAGCTACTCGGGCCAACGTCGACCCTGCGATTCGGCAACCGGGCGCCGGAGCGCTGGCAGAGAGCAAGAGAAAACCTCAGCGCAATCGAGCCGAGCTAGCAGGCAAAGCGGATGGTGGCGCCCGACCAAGCAATCGTGCCAGCAAGAGCGACACTCCGCAGAGCAAACCCAGCATTGAACCGAAAGACAGCAGCGCGCCAGAGCTAGCCCCCAACATGGCAGCAAGCGTAACTGCTGGTGTGGCTACCGCAGCAGCGTCAGACGAGGTCTCAGCAGCTTCGCAGGTGCGCGAATCTGCAGTGCCTGTGCAGCCCGAAACAATCGTCGCTAGCGATGAAGCGAGCAGTGTTGCGGAAGCTGAACCGGTAAACCCGATGGCGCAAGATGACGGCCAAACATCCGCCGATTCTCCGGAAAGCGCCGTAGCGAGCGAGAGTTCTGAGCCCACACGAGCCTATAACGATCCTCGGGAAGTCCGTCGGCGACGTCGAGAAGCGGAGCTGAAAGCCCAAGGTGTCTCGCTAAAGGGATAGTTCTACGGGCGCTATAGCGTCGAATGATCACCGAGCCGCTGAGGCTCGGTTTCCAGTTCGATGCCGTAGCAGTCGGCGACTTTCTCCCGAATAGCAGACATGAGCTCACAGAATGCCTGCGCAGTGGGTGCGGGCGCCCGTTGCTGCTGAATCAAGACCAACGGTTGCCGTGGCCAAACTGCGCTGCCATGCACCGAAAGTGCCTTACCCCCTGCCCTGTCTATGAGTTGTGCGGCTGAGAGTCTGATGCCGTCGGCATGTTCATGCATGATCAGGTCAGCCATCTCGCGCTGCAGCGTTTCGGCTTCGGACCTTGGCACTACAGGGTTCTTAAACACACTGCCGACATTGCCGAGGAGCGCTGGATGCGGCAATTTGCGCCTGCGAACACGACATACTGCTTCGGCCACCAGCGCAGGTGTTGGCTGCCAAATGCCCATCGCCTCTAGTTCTCGGTTGATGTCCCCATAGCGTGCTTGTGCCGGTGGGATGTGAGCATGGGTTGGCAAGCGCAGCCTGACGCTAAGAATGAGGTATCGGCCACGATCACGCTGTTTGAAGCAGCTGTCTCGATAACCGAAGCAGCAGTCCGCGGCCGACAGCCTGCATATGCGTCGCGAAGTCAGGTCGTAAGCTTCTACATCAACACAGTAATCCGCCAGTTCGGCGCCATAGGCGCCGATATTTTGAATCGGCGCTGCTCCCACAGACCCTGGAATCAAAGCCATGTTCTGTAAGCCGTTTAGACCTTGGCCAATGCTGAAGCGCACGAGGGAGTGCCAGTCTTCTCCCGCACTGGCTGTGATTAGCGCCGAATCTGCGTGTCGAGCTACTGCCAGACCACGGCTAGCGACGATCACGACCAATCCAGGCAGCCGTGGGCCCAGTATGACGTTGGTTCCCCCGCCCAGAAGCGTTAGCGGCACATTGCGCTCTGTGGCCCAATCGGCTGCCGCGATCAACTCAGCGTCGCTACGCGCAACCAAACCATAATCGGCAACGCTATGTACACCGAGGCTGTTGTGGCCATCCAAAGACCATTGCTTCTGTGGATTCATCGTAGACATCGAAAGCTTAGATTGATCCGCTCTGCGATGGGTTTCCGAGTTTTCGGAAGACAGTGACGCCAGCTCCGCGGAATCGTAACCACACTGCCATGACCCAACCGGACTCGGTGGCGCTCGCCGTTCGGTAGCTGGTAGAGAAATCGCCGCTCGGCTCCCAAACTCAGTGAGCAAACGTCTCCCAAGAGGGCAGGTTCGTCATCGGCGTGCCAGCCCATTGAATCGTTGCCATTGCGGTAGCGATTCAAGAGCACAAAGTTGTGCTGCACACCGGTCATCTGGGCAATCCTATCCCGCAGCCGTGCCAGGTCGGCTGGCCAACCCGTTGCACGATGGTCAGTGCCCGAGTAGCGGTAGCACAAGTGAGATTCACCGTACCACGCTACTTGTCGCGGGACCTGCCGGCGACGACCAAACAGCGTTATCGTCTCTGTTTCCCAGCGGACCTGCGGAGCCAGGATGTGCAGCCACTCATCAGCGTCAACGAGCCACTGGATCTGTAGCTCACTGGTCGATTGAATCGTTGTCATGGGTTTGCCGGGGTGCTGAGCAGTGCTTCGACTCGAGCCAGGTCTTCCGGTGTGTCTATGCCCCCAGGCATGGACACGGTGCTTGGCGCCACCGCCAAGCTGATGCCATTGGCCAATAGCCGCAGTTGTTCTAGCGACTCTGTTGCCTCCAACGTTGCCACTGGCAAGGTGACAAATTTGGCCAGGGTGGCCAAGCGGTAACCGTAGATGCCGATGTGACGTTGCCACAGGCCACTCTCTACACTGGTTTCGGCAAGCTTAGGTAGTGGACTACCGGGCTGCCCGAATTGCTCACGAGCATGAGGGATTGGCGCCCTGGAAAAATACAGCGCCCGCCCGTGCACATCGCTGACCACCTTAACGACATTTGGATTGAACAGATCTTCTGCGCAACTGATGGGTTCGGACAACGTTGCGGCACCAACTCGAGGGGCTTGTGCCAGTAGTGTGGCGACCTGCTGGATCGCTTCAGGGGGAATCAGAGGCTCATCGCCCTGAACGTTGATGACGATGGAGTCTTGGTCGAGCGCCAGTTTTTCCGCCGCTTCCATCACGCGATCGGATCCCGAGGGATGATCATCGCGGGTGCGAACCGCCTCTACCCGGGCAAGCTCTTGTTTGCGTACTACGTCGATGATGCGCTCATCGTCTGTTGCCACGGCAACGCTTGCAGCACCAGAGCGCAATGCCTGGTCTACCACTCGCAGTACCATCTGCCGGCCAGCGATCTTTGCCAGAGGTTTGCCTGGAAAGCGAGTCGAGCCGTATCTGGCCGGAATGATGACGTGAAATCGCGGCAACGATTCGTGGGTCACGGGGCGATCCCGCGTTCTTTCAACAGCGCTTCCAGTCGCGCCTCAGCGTCCTGGGGCAGGCGCAGTTCTATCTCGAGGTAATATAAGTGTTCGTCGCCAGTGAGGTGTCGGCTGAGCTTTATGGCATCCTTTTCCGTGCAGACGAACGGACGCTTGTCCATCGGCCCTAGCTGCCATAGCGACATTTCTGTGCCATCAAATTCGTGGTGGTCCGGGTAGGCGTGCATGGCGGGACGCAGACCAATGTCGCGCAGTGTCTGGGCGAAACGGCCCGGGTTGCCAATGCCGGCAATGGCGTGGACATCTTTGAACTGATTAACGAAGTCATCAACCGACAGGCGTTCGGGCACAATGCCCAAGCGCACGAATGCGGTTGGTACCACTGAGGCAATGGACTCCTGCTCGACCACGCCGGATGCTTGTCCGTTGCTAACCACCCAGTCAACTTCCTGCAAGCGTTCTGGTGGTTCTCTGAGCGGGCCAGCCGGCAAAAGTTTGCGATTGCCTAGACCGCGGACGCCGTCTACCAGCGCGATCTCTATATCTCTTGCCAGCGGATAATGCTGTAGGCCGTCATCGCTGATGACGATGTTGACCGCTGCAGAAGACAGTAGCAGTTGTACAGCTTCAACGCGTTTCTTGCCCACCACCACAGGAACTCCAGCACGACGGGCGAGCAGCGGCGCCTCATCGCCTACCAGGTGCGGATCCGCATCTGGGTTCACGCGCAGCGGTGTACTGGCTGTGCCGCCATAGCCTCGAGAGACGATTCCTGGGCTGAACCCGCGAGCCAGTAACCAGCGCGCCAGCCAGATAACGAATGGGGTTTTACCAGTGCCGCCAACCGTAATATTGCCGACGACGATGACCGGCACAGCGGCTCGCCAGGGCGTCTTGCTGCCGGATCGATAGGAATCACGACGGCGCCCGGCGCTGCGCTCAAACAGCCAGGAAGCAGGTTTTAGGGCGCTGGAAATTTTCGACTGCCCATACCAAACCCTAGATTCAAGGCTGTTCTGGTAACCACCGTTGGCACGCCGCTTTGGCGCGGGTTCTTGCGATTTGCTTGGTAGTCGGCGTTTGCGTGCTTGTTGCCGGCGGCGACGGTCACCGCGGCTCAGCTTCTCATCGTCGAACTGCGCATCGTACAGCGCAGCATAGGCACCGCTTTGGGCTAGCAGCTCCTCATGGGCGCCGGATTCGACGATGCGGCCATCTTCCAGTACCAGTATGCGGTCAGCTTTCTCAATGGTCGACAGGCGGTGGGCGATCACAATGGTGGTGCGTCCGCGCATGGCTTCTTCCAGCGCGGCTTGAATGCGTCGTTCTGATTCCGCATCCAGCGCTGATGTCGCCTCATCCAAAATCAGGATCGGGGCGTCTTTTAGTAGCGCGCGGGCGATGGCGATGCGTTGCCGCTGGCCACCGCTAAGGCGCACACCGTCATCCCCGACTAACGTATTTAATCCTTCCGGAAGCTCGGCCACGAAGTGGCTGGCGTGTGCTCGTTCAACCACGTCATCAATGTCGTCGTTGCTGGCCTCGGCGAGACCGCCGTACGCGATGTTGGCCTTTAGCGAATCGTTGAATAGCACGACTTGCTGATTCACTAACGCGATTTGCCTGCGCAGTGCTGCTCGGGTGTAGTCGCGAATATCAACACCATCAACGGTTATACTGCCCTCCCCGGTCTCATAAAACCTTGGGATCAAGCTGGCCAACGTTGATTTACCGCTGCCTGAGGAGCCGACCAACGCCACGGTTTCGCCGGGCTCGATACTCAGAGAAAGGTCTCGCACCGCGGCAGTGTCTCGGGTCTCGTAGCCAAAGCTAACCCCCTGGAATTCGATGCGACCTTCAACGCGTTCAACTTCGTGCTTGCCGTTGTCTTGCTCTCCCGGCTCATCTAGTTGCGCGAACACATCCTCCGCCGCGGCTAGGCCACGCTGTAGGCGAGCGTTGATCTCCGAGAGTTTGCGTATCGGTCGAGCAAGCAGACCGGCAAATCCTAGAAACTTGACTACGTCACCAGTGCTTAGATCGCCGCCAAGTTCTGGTCGAGCCATCATCGCAATCAGAATGGACAGTGCTGCTGCAACCATGACCTGAATGAGCTGGGTGCTGGAAACCTTGGTGGCAACCATCTTCAAGTTTTGCCGGCGATTGGTGTTGTTGGCCTGGTTAAAACGCCGACGCTCGTAGCCTTCCCCACCGAATATGCGCACCACTCTATAACCGGAAACCATCTCTGAGGCGACGTGGGTCACGTCACCCATGCTGTGTTGAATGCGGCGGCTGATGCGACGAAAGCGGCGGCTGGCAAAACCCACAACCAGCGCCACAAGTGGTGCGGCAGCCAGAAATATCAGCGTTAGCTTCCAGCTCAGATACAACATACAGGCGAACAAGACGATGACTTTGCCACCGTCCTGAATGAGCGATTTCAATGCATCGGTACCCGTATCACGAAGCTGGGTAACGTTGAAGGTGATGCGAGAAACCAAGTGACCTTGACTGCTCGCATCGAAATAGGCGCTTGGCAGGGACAGCAACCGATCGGCTAGCTGCGCTCTGAGTTCGTGTACCACGCTGAAGGAAATTTTGCTCAGCAATAGCTCGCCCACGATCTCCCCGAGACCGCGAACTATCGCCACCAAAAACATGATGATCGGAATGCTGAGCAAGATCTTGCTGTCGGCCTGATCCCACTCGTCAATCAATTCGCCGAACAGATTTACGAAATATGCTTCGGCGCCACTACCGATCAGAAATCCGGCAATGGCCAGCACGAAGAGCAGCCAATAGGGCTTGACGTAGCTAAGAAGTCGCTGATAAGTCGACCAGTCGTTACCCTTCATCTTCCGGCTGCTGTGTGGTGATGCTAATGCGAGTCAATCCTACCTTGCCTGCCGCATCCATGGCACGTACCACAGCCTGATGAGTTGCGTTAGCATCTGCCGTAACAATCACCCGTTCTTTCTTGTCAACACTTTTCGCAGCTTCCTGCAATGCTCGCACTAGGGTTGACAATTCGTTGTTAACCAGGATGCGACCGTTGATCGCGTACTCGCCGCGTTTGTCCACCGCAATCTCGAGCACGTCTGATTCGATTTCCTGTAGTTCGCCCGAAGCCTCTGGTAGATCGATCTTCAGCTGTGTTTCGCGAATGAAGGTGCTCGACACCATGAAAAAGATCAAGAGCAGGAAAACCACATCGATCAGCGGGGTCAGCTCGACGTTGACCTCTTCTCGATTGCCGCGGTTGAATTTCACAGCCGTGGATCCTCTTGGCCGCCATGCATGATATCCACCAACTTGCTGGCTTCATGTTCCATGCTAATCATTAGCTCATCGACGCGGCGCAGAAAGAAGCGATGAAATATCAATGCAGGAATTGCGACCGACAAACCTGCCGCTGTGGTGATCAATGCTTTTGATATGCCGCCAGCGAGAACGTTGGCGTTGCCAGCACCCTCGAGGAGCATGACAGAAAACACTTGGATCATGCCGACCACAGTGCCCAGCAACCCGATTAGCGGGGCGATTGAAGCAATGATACCGAGTGCAGTGAGATAGCGCTCTAAGTCGTGACTGACTTGGCCAGCGGCTTCTTCCATAGATTCTTTCATGATGTCTCGGCCACGCCGGCTGTTGCTGATGCCAGCAGCAAACACCTGACCCAGAGGGCTGGAGGCTCTCAACTCGCGCACGTTTTGCGGATCAGGTTCACGGTTTTTGTTCGCCCCCCAGACTTCCGCAAGCAGGTTTTTAGGCGTGATCTTGCTGCGTTGCAAAGACCAAAGTCGCTCTACACTGATGGCTGCGGCAACGATGCTGCAAAGCAAGATCGGCACCATGAGCCAGCCACCGGATTGCACAATATCTAACATGCTGGTTTTCCGTTCGAGTGATAGTCCATGTTCGTCTTCGTCCAGAGCTGGTGCGTTCAGCGTTTAAGAAACTGCTCGTAGCAAAAGTTGGTTGCGTCTACGAAACCTTCAACGCTGCCGCAGTCATAGCGTTTACCGCGAAATTTGTAAGCAATCACACAGCCGCGCTGAGCCTGCGTTAGCAACGCATCAGTGATTTGCAGCTCGCCGTTTTTGCCTGTTGGCGTGGATTCCAAAATCTCGAAGATGTCAGGCGTCAACAAATAGCGGCCGATGATAGCCAGATTGCTCGGCGCCTCTTCTGGCGCGGGCTTTTCCACCATGTCGGTAATACGAAACAGGCTGTCGCTGATCGGTTCACCGGCAATGACGCCGTACTTGTGAGTTTGGTCAGCGGGCACCTCTTCAATGGCGACGATGCTGCAGCGAAACTGATTGAACAGCTGGGCCATTTGCTTCAGCACGCCTTGATCATCGTTGAAACACAGATCGTCCGCGAGGATCACACCGAAAGGCTCATCGCCAATGATCGTTCTGCCGGTAAGGATGGCGTGTCCAAGGCCTTTCATCTCTCTTTGGCGTGTGTAGGAGAAGGTGCAGCCATCGATAAGCTCTCGAATTCCGTCAAGCGCTTTTTCTTTTCCTGTGCCACGGATTTGGTGTTCCAATTCGAAGCTGGTGTCGAAATGGTCCTCGATTGCGCGTTTGGTGCGGCCGGTAACGAATGCCATGTCGGTAAGACCCGCTTCATAGGCTTCTTCAACGCCATACTGCACAAGCGGCTTGTCTAGAATCGGCAACATTTCTTTCGGCATCGCCTTTGTGGCTGGCAAAAACCGGGTTCCATAACCAGCTACGGGAAAGAGACATTTATTGATCATGCGGCCGTGTCGTCCTTGATTCGATCAGCGAACTGCGGCGTAGAAACGCTGGGCAGAAACCGTGCGAATACTATGTGCCTTTGGACGAGGTAGCCAGTGATGGAATCACAG
>JBPCXR010000008.1:0-12898 GCA_051027215.1 Pseudomonadales bacterium
GCTGATAGCTTTGGGCTACCGAGTTAAACGACAATCCAGTTAGATTGTCAACGTTTGCTTGAAATCCGTTACTGGCGAAACCGGTTGTTAACGTAGGTAGCACGAAGGTCCGCTATCGCCTCACATCTGCCTTACGGTTACACCAGCGATACGTAGAATTCCCAGTACTCGAGCAACTATCTGAAGCGTACAAGGAAGTAAACAAGGTGCGCCGTGTCCTGGCTGGCTGCTGTGCCTTGAATTGTGAGAGTGACGATGACAACTTCGCTTAAAGAGTACGTTCCCGGATGGATTTGGCTTAAGGAGTACCCGATCCGCTATGCTGGTTGCCGGTTTAATGCGCGGATGGCAGTGATCCGGTTATCCGACGGGAGTCTCATAGTCCACTCCCCGTGCCCGCTAGATGCGACAACCAAAGCGGAAATTGATGCACTTGGTAGGGTCGGCGCAATCGTAGCCCCTGGTAACTACCACTATCTAAATGTGCGAGCATTTGCCGATGCCTTCCCAGATGCACAGGTGTTCGTCTGTCCTGGTGTGGAAAAAAAGGACCGAACGTTGGCAAATGCACGTCTGCTCAGCGATACGCCTGATTCGATATGGTCGGCAGATATTGACCAGGTCTTGATTCGTGGATCGCGGTTCATACATGAAGTCGCGTTTTTCCACCGCCCGACTCGAACTCTTATTGTGGTTGACGTGATCGAAAATTATGGCGACAAGACGACCGAAGCAAATTGGGTATTGCGATTTTGGTGGAAGTACGTCTTCCGAATGTGGAATCGACCAATGCCAGCGCCAGAGTACCAGCTGGGTTGGAATGACAAAGCCGCCGCGAAGGAGAGTTTGGAACGCGTGTTGGCTTGGGATTTCGCTCGCATCGTCATTTCACATGGTGACTTGATTGAACGCGATGCCCCGCAAGTCGCCAGAGATGCATGGCAGGCCATATTGCAAGCGCCATCTGGACACCCAAGCGGATACAACGCTGCGCAAAGAATCCAGCTGTTAAAGGACTTCGACCGGACTTGTGCATTGATGGATGAATCCCTTCGTGCGAAATACGGTGCGGCCAACGCCCAACAGATGTATGCGAAGGTTCGCGATGAATACAACCTGCTCATACCGGAAATTCCTCGTATCTCCGGATCTCGAGCAAGGATGTTGAATCAGTTTCTTATCATTACGGCGCAAGAACTAGCTGCGTACAAGGGACTCAAGAAACTTGATATGCCAGTGGAAGACATCTGGCAACTCTGCCACAAGGCGATTCGGCTCAGGGCAAACACAGTCCCCAAATGGAAACGTTGGCTTTTGAAGCAAGTGATGTTTTCGAAGCTCCTTAGTAAAGTAATGGCCCGGCGTGCGGCACTCAGACAGATCGGGCGTTTCGGCGAATTTGAGATCGAGTATCTAGACGCCGACCGCGAAGACTTCGATCTTGGTATTAACTACCGTGGCTGTGGTAACTACAACTTTGTGATGAAGCATGGCGGCGCGGAGTTTGCACCCTATATATGCATGTCGGACATCGCGCTGAGTGAGGCATTCGGATGGGGGTTGGTAAGAACGCAGACGCTAGCAGATGGATGTGATCATTGTGACTTTCGCATGAACAAGGACGGGCCGACGCAGATATCTTCCAAAACTCCGCGAGTCCAACAAGTCATAGAGTTGATTAGCGCTCAAGAACTGAGGCCGTCGTAGGTAGTTCTCAAACATCTTGTACCATGATTTCGACGAGGGGCCGGTTGAGCCTAGAGAGCGTTCGATTGAGACCATTCATGTGTGCTACTGGTTAGACGGCCCGAGAAGAATGACCGCTGCCGCACCGAAACTCTGTGCGATCAGCGCGGCCGTTCGCTCGATCCGCTTGTGCACATCGGTTCGCATATTCGGATCGAACGTTCTAATGGTCCCAGTCATTTCCACTTCTTCGGGAATGATGTTGCCGCGATTGCCACCGTTGATCGAACCAATGGTGATAACCACCGGCGCGTTAGAAATGTCCATCTGTCGGCTAACGATGGTTTGCAGGCCGTTAATGATCTGCGCCGCAGCGGTGATTGGATCAACACCGCTCCACGGCATTGAGCCGTGAGTTTGCGCGCCCTTATTTGCTGGCGCAGCCCTGCCAGTACTTCGGCAACACCCATGAGAATCGCCATATGCGCGTCATGACCACAGGCATGCATCACGCCCGTTTGGCGTCCACGCCATTCCATAGTAACGGTGGATGCGAATGGAAGCCCTGTTCGTTCGGTTACCGGCAAGGCATCCATATCTGCCCGCAGTGCGACGACCGCACCGGGCTTACCGCCAGAGACACAGATAGGGAACCAAAGAGGGCTGCCTGCCTGTACACCGCTTTCATCTTGCCTGTCATGCTTTGAACGCCTACTTCCGACGAATCGATTAATCAGCATTAGGCAACGACTTCTGAAGCATTGCCATACTGCCACCCTGGGCTGGATCCGCTACAACGGACCAGCCCAACTTTGGCTACTCAACATGATGGCATTAACACGAATCAATAGAGAGTACTTTTCCGTGGTGGACCGCGGCTTTCGACCCGGAGCGGTCAGACTCACTCTTGGCAATTCACTCAGTTCGTGGAAGTATTCAATTATGATTGACCACATAACGATCGCCGTGAGAGACGTGCAAATGAGCAAACGTTTCTACGAAGAAGCGTTTGCGCCATTAGAGTATAAAGTTGCCTTCGGTGCAGAATGCGTGTTTTGTACATGATCCAGATGGGCATAACGTTGAGGCGATGTACGACAGCGGAAAAGAATAGCGTTGGAGCCTGTTGCTGCCCGTTCATGGCTGAATGCTGCCGTCTTCGCCGCGCAATCTGACGTCTAATTCTGACCTAATTCAATCAGTCTAAGCGCTAAGATGGTTGTTCCATGTTCGCGTCTAGTTTCCGCCCGATGCCTCTTGTTTGGTACGAGAAATGGGTGTTAAGAATTATCTTATTGAAGGCGTTTCCGGCACCGGCAAAACGTCAGTGTGTGATGAGCTGCAACGCCGTGGCTACCATGCGATCCACGGTGACAGAGAATTGGCCTATCAAGTCGATCCAAAATCTGGTGAACCTTCAATTACCGAGGGCCATGAACATCATCTCTGGAACATCGATAAGCTCAGAGTGTTAGTCGCTGACCAAAGCCATACCGCATCGTACTTTTGCGGCGGTTCTCGAAACTTTGGTCGTTTTATAACACTCTTCGATCTGGTGTTTGTACTTGAAGTTGACCTGGACACCCTGAGTCGCCGCCTAAGTAAACGCCCAACGAATGAATGGGGTGGGCGAGCAGAAGAGAAGCGTCTTATTGTTCGGTTACACGCTACTAAAGAGGATGTTCCCAATGACGGTATCCCAATCGACGCGACGAAGCCCATCTCCCTTGTCGTTGACGCGATCCTCGCTCACGTGGACGCGGAATGACTGTGAAATGGTTGGCCTCAAGAATCTGCTTGTGGCTGAAACCTACTGATTAATCGGGCGGAGGGTTTGGAATCAAAAATGATTGATTCAGAAGCAGTTCAGACGATAACGCCTCGCGAGTGGTTTCGCCTGACCATAGTCTATCTTTCTATACCTCTGATTTTATTGGTTTGCGGAGGGGATGTTCGTTGGTGGCAGGCGTGGGTTTATTCCCTGCTTATCGTTATCGCGGGTATCGCCGGGCGCATCTGGGCGGAGCGGCGGCATCCAGGAATAATGGCGGAGCGAACCCACTCCCTAGACGCTTCAAACGTGAAAGCATGGGATAAAGTCCTTGCCCCGCTGATGGCATTGAGCGTTTCCTTCCCACTGGTTATTGTGGCAGGGCTGGATCACCGCTTCGGCTGGGACCCCGTTTTTCCCATATGGCTCAACATCACGGGTATCTTATTAGTCGCGCTTGGATACGCCTTCGCTGCGTGGGCTCTGGCGGAGAACCGCTTCTTCTCCAGCATGGTGCGCATTCAAACCGATCGAGGACACGTGGTATGCGACAGCGGCCCATACCGGGTCGTCCGGCACCCGGGTTACGCTGGAAATCTTCTGGCAATGCCGGGCATTGTGCTGGCCTTGGACTCAGCGTGGACACTCATTCCGGTGGCGCTCGCGCTGGTTGTCGCTGTGATTAGAACCGCCTTGGAAGACCGGACTCTACAAGAAGAGTTGCCTGGATATCGAGAGTACACAAGCCGCGTAAGGTATCGGTTGTTTCCTGGAGTTTACTAAGGAGTACCATTCGCGAGGTAGTTGAGTGGGTTCTTTCGTATGGCGCAGACCGGTGGGCAGAGCCATACCTGAACCCATTGGCAACGGCAGCTTGTGGCCGAATCCGGCGGTACAATTAAGCGAGGATTTAGTCTG
Source organism: Pseudomonadales bacterium (assembly GCA_051027215.1). Taxonomy (GTDB): domain Bacteria; phylum Pseudomonadota; class Gammaproteobacteria; order Pseudomonadales; family Azotimanducaceae; genus CALHVX01. The sequence continues at coordinate 4,376 of JBPCXR010000008.1, forward strand.
CTATCGGGGGAAACGGCAAAGAGGCATAAGCCGACGTTTATATCGATGGCGGGAGGGCTCACTTTCGACCCACAGAAGACATCGGGTTGCGAAGCGCAACGCCTAAGTGTCTACTCTTTAAACGGATCGCCTGCCAAGTGAAGCATGCAGTGATTCGCGAACGCCGCTTTGCGATGCCTTGATGCTTCTTGAAATTTCGGATCTGAGAGCATCTCCATAAACGCTTTGCGTGTTGGGAAATACATTATCGCTGCTAGATCCCATTGAGGGTCAGCGGGCCCAATCATCACTTGGTCTACTGGCGTGCTAAAAACCACTCTGCCACCCAGGTCGGTGATGAATTTACCAGCTGTAGCGCTATATCTTGCGTAGGCTTCCTGACCTGTTACGTTCGCTGCAGGAGTATCGAACTCAGGGTCGCCCAACTGATATTGAGCGTTTGCGTTAAACTGGAACAAGTTGAGTGCGGCAACCGGCGCTCCTTCTGGTAAAGACATAAGCATCGCTAGTTGCGATTCACTAGGTGCGGATGGATTCACCATAATTCACTTAATTCCCTTCCAAGGATTCGAAGCATGGAAATATAGCATGCGGGAAATTGTTGTTCTCGCCGTCGTGTCTGCGCCTGGCCGACTAGAGCCCGTGAGGCTGGGCTCGGGAAGGTCGGCTATCGGGGTCATCGACCATTTTTCATGAGCTAGATCACGTGGCCTGGCATAGCCGACGTTCATCGCCCGATCTTGGAAGACCAGAGTCGACCCGCACCTGCCATTTCAAATTGGCCAGATATAAGATGGCTGCTGGGTGTGAGAATGGCGAGTTTTCCGGATATGACCAGACTAATTATTATCTTTTCATTTCTACTGCCGGGTTGCAGCGGCGATGATCCTAGATCGCTGCAGACGATTTACAATCGCCACGTAGATGTATCTCAAATCGAGGCCTCAGATCTTGACTATGTTCGCCAACTCATTAACAACCGCATAGATTCTCCGTACATCCAGGATAAACGGCTAGCGTGGTCCGGCAGGTTAGCTCGCGATGGGAAAGATTTGGAGTTTCACAGCATGGCTAGAGATATCCTTGGATACACACCTCAGGTGGCAGACTTTCTCTATCTCTTTCACATGGCCCAACTCTACGCAAACACGGTAGATGACGACGATATTGCCCGCTTCGCATTTGACGCGGGCAAGGATATCTTCGAGTTCGTTCAGAAGGGAGGGCTGTCAGATACAAATATCGAAAATAGACAATGGAAGAAACTAGAGAATGAGCTTCGAGCCTATGGTGGCGTTAACGCTGTCTTGAGTTCGCTCGAACATCTTGTCTTATCCTATCCGGAGAAGCTTACTGAGCAGTTCCGCGAGCTATTTGTTGCTGGAGGATACGGAACTGGACATGGCGGTGAGGGGTACTGCGGCAACCATCGAAACGCCATGTGGCCTTATACGACATTGCGCACTGACCAAGCTATTTCGCCTTCAAATCGTGCGGCGTACCGAGACTCAGAAATCTTCGCTAATCAGATGTTCGACTGGTTTAACCAAATTGATCCGCTGCTTTTGATTGAACACGCATACGATGCCTATGTGGATGAAACTAGCCGTTACTGCCCCCAGAAAAGACTAGCCGAAGAATCTAGGGCCTTTAAATATTTGTCAGCACACAAATCGATAGTGCTAGAGACTATAAAAAGTGAGTTTGCAAAGCCTCCCCATGAACTGAACGAGATAGAAGACAAGAGGCTAGCAGCGGGCTTCCAATTGCTAAAGGAGTGGGACCAAAAAGCCGCACATAGCCTGGCTTGCGCTGAATATATATTTAAGGCTAAACCCTACGTCGTAGATTTGTACCTTACCGTGATCTCAGATGCGTCCGAGTGCATAACCGATGAGGTCAACGCTTGGGTTAGTGGTGAAGAACAAGGCGAAGCAGGTACGGCTCGTAAGATTCTCTGGGCATACAATCCATCAATCGAAGAAATCGACGCATGGTCGAGGCAACAATTCGACAAAGGGGACTCCGGTGAGAGAATTGATCAGGTTCTTCATAAACAGCTGATGCAGATGGGAACTGTGGACGCCCAGCACTATAAAGACCTCCTTTGCACAGAAGACAAGCGCGTTCGTGAGCTAGCTACCCAGCGAGTCCTATATTCCAGCTTAAGTACTAGTGATGACTTGATCCGCGATGCTTTCCTGAAGTGTGGGACGGAAGAAGAGGCGTTGTACTATTTGAATAGACACGTTGCACACGGAAGTAAACCAGGATGGCAGTACAGCATGGCAAAGAACTGGTTCAAATCTAGAGGGATTACCCTCGTTGACACTGTATCTCACGTTGGTGGTTATCCTCTAAGTAACAGGTTCTAGGACCGCGAAAGCCTAGAATCGAGTGTGACTACATTCTTTCGGAAAGACTGCTTCTGGCCGTTCAACGACGGTTGGGCTTAAGAATTGAACGTCAGCTACAGAGTGATCTTCCATTCCGGTCTACTTCATTGCGGGCGAGGGGATGGAGATGCACAATGATCGTATGCGAAAGACTGACGCAGACGAAAGAACTCACTTCCGCAGCGAAGACCGCATCTTTCAGGCTAATGGTGGCTGGTGTTTCGCGACCCGCGAGGGGGATCAAGGTCCTCACGAATCGCGCCAGGTAGCTGAGAAATTGTTGGACCGATTTATTGTCGGTGTGAGGGGAGACGTCGACCTGAACGAGGTCAGTTTCTTAGACAAAAGTGATTCTAAAGACGCATCAATTTGGGATGATCGGCCCGACGTGCACAGGTGAAAGGTCCCTGCGGGGGGGTGCTTTAAGCCTCACCCTTCGCCGGTTAGCTGCTGTGCCGGAAAGTACGGCGGAGCTCAGCATCCACTTTGAGGTACGTTTGAGGATTGGGTGAGGTCTCAAATCGACCCATACCCGTCGTTCGCTGGTATTGATGTTCTAGGTTAGCCTCCAACAATATACAGGAGGAGAGAATCATGGATCTCATGTCTACGGCCCAGTTGCTGGGCAACTTTGGGGAGTTCGCGGGCGCAATTGCAGTCGTTGTGACACTTGTGTATGTGGCGCTCCAGGTGAAACAAAGCCGAGAAGCGACTATCCAAAACACGAAGGCAGTTCGCTCGTCTATATATGAATCGCTAAATCAAACCGAGACAGCCTTCTCCGATTTCTACGCTCAACACCGTCTGGAACTGGCCGAGTTGCAAACGCTCTCCGAGAGAGACGAGCTTACAGCGGAGCAGAACATCCTTGCTGGAGCATTCGGGAATAGAGCTTATCGATCCTTGGAGACGGTGTACCTACATCACAAAAATGGCATGCTGGACGATGATCTGCTTGAGGCGAGGATTCGGGGATTTAGCGTTTTCATTGATCTCTTCCCGGGTCTCAAAAAGAGTTTTGAATTCATGCGCTCGGGAAGTGGCGGCTTTACTGAGGAGTTTATTCGATTCATCGAAGAAGCAATTCCGAGCCTCCGACACGTTGACTCCTAGACAATTCGGGTGTTGGCTGGTCGATGGAGGGCCGTTCCTGGCCGCTCAGCGACCGTCGTCGCAGGTGAACGAGCGGCAGCTATTGAGAATAGCTGCCGCTGTGAGCCTGAAAGCGATAGGCTTGTTTCGACCCAAATGGGTCACTAATCTATTGTCAAACTGCCCAATCGCGATCATGTGCGTATGCTAGTTGATCTAGCAGGACTTCCTTCTGACGCACAACACTACTGCGCATAGGCCACATTGATGTGGCTAGAATTGGTTCGCAGTGCACTCGAATCCTGTCGATCGGACTTCCAGGTGATAACGCATGTTGAAACCTGCCCAGATCTCACTACGCCCTAGCTCTGCTAATCTGTACAGGAAGGATCTACTCCTCCTTCGGTGGCAAACGTGTTGCTTTTCCACGTATTGGCACAAGCGGGATCGAAATCGGCAACGTCTGCGTTTCCATTATCCACTGCCGTGTTTCCTTGAATTAAGTTGTCCACCGGGAAGTTATTCGTAAAGCTTCCGCTGGCTATTCCAAAGTTGGTGTTACCCACAAACTCGTTTCCGCGTATTAGGTTGCCATTTGCGCCATCGAGCATCACGATTCCGTTATCGCCATTGTAGTTTGCCGTGTTGCCCGTAATCGTGGCGCTTTTCATCGGTATAGGTGGGGGAGAGAAATCGCCAATAAGAAACCCGATAGCATCGTTCCCATTGGCCGTGTTCCCTTTGATTATGTTGTTCTTCGCACCATCCCAATCCTGTATCCCGACTCCGACAACTTCGAGTTCAGGAGCGGACAGATTGTTGTTGGCAGTATTGCCAATGACTCGGTTTGCCTCCGCATCGCAGCATAGAAACATTCCGATGAGGTTGCCGCTAGCAGTTACATTCGTGATCTTGTTTTCGTCGCCAGTGATTAGCAGGCCAAAGAGGAATCCATGCACGGCCCCATTGACAACATGGCCATTCGAGCCCGTCACAACAACACCAGATTGACCTAATCCAAAGGGAAGCGCATTGGTGATGCTATATCCCTTCATATTGAGGTGTACCCGTGAAGCCATTATCGTGATCGCAGGCGGATCGCAGACAAGGTCACTTGTCAGAACATACTTTCCTGGCGTCATCAGTGTGTCTCCACAGCTTACCGGGGTCGGAGCATCACCCTGGGCGGAAGCGCTAAATAATGCGAGCACTAAACAAGAGCAAAGTGCTCTTGGAAGTCGGACGAATGTTGCGTATTTCATTGGAAGTCTCCTAACGGTTGTGTTCGTTGAATAGTCGGCGTGGTGGGATCACCTGCCCACTTCGCTTGTTGAAGTTATCCAGTACCGGCTGAGATTCCGGAGTACAGCTTTCTAACGGACCGTTTGAATTTATGCCAGGTTCAAAATCATGGGCATCGCCGATACTCATGCATAAGTTGCACAACCGGGGAATGGAGCCTGCCAACTCGTAACAATCATCCTGAATAGCGGCTGGGCACTCATCCCCTGCGTAGACGTAGACGGCTAACTCGATCGCGGTGGTGATAGTGAGCGCTTTCATAGATCTCCCTATCGGAAATACTAGCCATCTATGGCCAATGACCTCGCAATATTCCGAGCGCAAGTACGAGGATAACGCTCAAAAAAGTAGATGCTCATGCGTATCCAAGATCAAATTGTTTATTAGAACTTCGAAACATTAGTGTGCGTCTCCTTGTAGCCATTTGGTATACACCCCAATCCCCGGTCGAGACGCAATCAATTCGATCGCAGCAGTTGTCCGCTTCTGGCCGAACCCGGAAGTAGACGCACGTGGATCAAACGTCGGCTATTGAGAAAGCCGTCATTCAGAATGGATTCACCACCGGCTCTTTTCGACCCATAGCCGTCGTCCTTGAATTTGGTTAACCTGATTTCGTGGAACAACCATCGTTCAAGTGGCTGATCGTAGAAGGGGGCGTAATAGTCGCAAGCATTCTGTTTGCGTTCGCCGTTGATGCTTGGTGGGAGAGTCGCCAGGAGGATGAGGCCGCACAATGGTTGATTGATAGGCTTTACGCAGACTTTATGGAAATCAGAACGGACCTAGACGATGTCATGCGCCGTCACGAGGTTTCTCTGGATGCCGCCGTTCAACTCTACGAACACGACGGCGTATTGCCGGTTAACGCCGAAACCGATGGAATGCTAAAGGAAGTTTTTCTTGGCTTTACCACGTTTAACCCAGGCTCGGGCGCTGTTGAGGTGTTTTTGAACAATGAAGCCTCTCGATTGGTAGAGAATCAGCCATTGGCAGATCTGCTGATTAGGTGGTCAGCTGTTGTTGAAGATTTGAAGGAAGAAGAGGCATTGCTTGCCCTGGGCGTCGACAATCGTTGGCGGCCGTATCTAGCCTCAAAAGTCGATTTTAGAGGTTTGTTTGGTGCACGCGATCGGATCGTCAGAGACCCGTTGGACGCAGACAGAGAGTTTTTTGTTCATGTGAGCGATAGGCTGCTCATCCAGCAACTCGCTGTGCGTGACATGCAAGCCGTGTCCGATGCGGTCAATCAAATACTCAAGATTCTCGAGCAGGAAGCAACGAGCGACTAAGGCTGTCGGCTTGTGGCCGATTATTGCCCTCTGAATCGCCAATCTGAGGGTCTGCTCTGGAGCAGATCGAAGTAGATTTGTGTTTAGCTTCGGCTTTGGCGGTTAAGCAGGCGCTCGCAGAGCCTGGCTAGGGATCTCAAAACTATCCTTTGCGGACCTTCGGAATAGCTCCCACTTTTTACTACCTCGATGACAAAGCGCGATTGCCCGTTGCCACGCGCCAGACCTCCCGGGAACATATTAGGTAGTTCCCACAATGGAGCTTCCGTGATTCGGCCCAACTAAAGCGTAATGGACATCGGGAGAATGTCGTGTTCAGAGCGTTAGTCTTTGCGTTTTTTTATACATCTCTGGCAGCCTGCGGAGGTGGCGGTGGTGGAGGGGGCGGCCTGAGCCAAATCGGCAACCCCGGTGCGCCCGGACCTTTGGGGATCAACGCTTCGGTCTCGACGGGGACTGTCAGCGTCGAACAGGGGTCTGAGGCTAGCTTCACACTAACCGCCGAGGTCATCAACCAAGGCGACTATTCGAGAGGTCTGACGATTACGGCAGGACAGGGATGCCTGCAGCACAGCGTCTGCAGGAGCGAGCCGCATCACTTCTCTACCAGTGGCACGAGCACGGTAACGATATATACGAATATGAATACGCCAGCGGGAACGCATACGCTGGAGGTGACTGTGTACGAAGAACACTACACGGCCCTCGGTGGTCTGGGGCCGCGCGTCCATGTCTCGAAAGAGGTGCCGGTCACCGTCAACGTCGCGCCAGCCACTGCTGTAATCAATTTCGACGTCCACACCATGACCGAATCGTCGATCGAAGAATTCGGCGGGATCCACGTGGGGGATTTCAATGCTGATGCGGTGGCTGACATACTCGGATCAGCTTCCTACGGCATGTGGGAGCTACTGCTGGGTTCTGCCAACGGGGACTTCGAATCCATTGATATTGATTTCGGTGTTTCGGCCCGAGATGTGCTTCTGGCAGACATTAACCGCGACGGTCACGAAGACGTGGTTACCACGACAGCAAACGGTTTCTCTTACTACGAGCGCATCGACGTTTCGCTGACTTATGCCGAACCACAGCGGCTGCTCGAGGACAGCGACGTCAGCCACATCGAGTACTTCGACGCAAATGGTGACAGCGCAGCAGATTTCCTGGCCTATTCCAGGGGAGAGAGCAGCGTGACCCTGGTGGAAGTTAGCGAGTCCGGTCTGGCGGCTGGCGAAATGAGCAGCATCGAAGGTTATGTGGCAGAGCTTGATCGATTGGACTACGACGGCGACGGCAACATCGATCTCGTCACAGCAGGTGATGAGGTGGCGATCTATCGCAATGGCGGCGCGGGAGAATTTACCAAAGCGTTTGACGCGCTTCCTAGCATTCCAACGCACGACCTGGTTGTAACCGACATCAATGGTGATTCCGTCAAAGATCTTGTTCTCGCACAGGATAGTCAGGATCGCGTCACCGTTCTACTGGGTGATGGTTCCGCTGGGTTCTTCGAGCGAGTGAATCTACAAACCTCATCCAGGGCCCAGGAGGTTGCAGTGGCTGATATCGACCGAGATGGATTGCCGGACATCGTCGCGCTGACCCCGGATCTAGGCCGTGTTTCGGTACTACTCAATCGTGGCGGCTCTACCTTCGACGAAGGGATTCACTTTACAGCAGGGCGTGGCGCCAGGACTCTGGAAACTGGTGATTTTAATGGCGACGGCTGGACTGACATCGCGATGTCCGGATGGGGTAATCGCGTGCTGGTACTGTTCAATAGGGGATAGCTATTTCAACAAAACTGTTCAGCCATGTGGCTGAGCAAACGACCTTCGAGACTTCGCTTGCCGGACTTCAATAAGCACATACTTAGATCGGCAACTCTGGAATAACGATTTGTGCAGCGGATTCCGGGTCGAGACGGATGTCTTTGAGGATTGTCTAATCAGGCGGATAAGCCACGAATTCTGGAAAGACTCGATTTATGACAACCTGAATGTGATTGAAACACAGAGCCCAAACGTCCGCGTCTGTTTCCCGTTCCGCCGCATCGATACGGGGCAGCCCCATCAGCCGATGCGGTAAACCAGGCGAAGAAAGATGCGGCCTTTCTTGCCGATACGGGGCTGACGGAGGATGCGAACGCGGGATCAGCAGTGAATAGTTAAGAAGATACGTTTTTCGCGAACTGTGACTTCTCGTGTCCCTCCACGGGTTCCGAAACCAGAGACCTGCCATTAACGCCACACGGTCTCACGCTCGTTTTCGACGCTAGGTAGACGCCTATTGGTTCGCTGCGTCGCGTCTGCCGAAACCGAAGGAATATCCAAATATCAAAATGATGGAAGCCACGATTGCCAGCAACGTCATGATCGGTGCTTCAGCATTCGGGTCAACCGTCATCGGTTCATGGTCGCCTTGTAAGTACTGAATACTGT
>JBPCXR010000009.1:0-16158 GCA_051027215.1 Pseudomonadales bacterium
GCTCTTAGCAAAACGAAAAAGCAAATCACCAGCGAGGTTTTCAGCGAGAACCATACAATTGGTGGCAGAAAGTCAGGTCCGAGCCAACCACCGAAAAAAAGCGTAACGAGAATGGCCGACGTAAGAATGACCGACAGGTATTCACCGACCATGATCAAGGCGAATTTCATGCCGCCGTATTCGGTATGAAAACCAGCCGTCAGTTCGTGTTCCGCCTCGGGTAGGTCGAAGGGTAATCGGTGCGCTTCAGCCACCCCTGCGATGAGAAAAACCACAAAGCCAACAAATTGTGGCACACAAAACCAAACATCTTCTTGAGCCCTGACCACGTCGTTCAAGTTAAACGAGCCAGTTTGCATGACCACGCCCATCAACGATAAACCCATGAACACTTCGTAAGTAACCATTTGAGCGGCACTACGCAATCCGCCGAGCAACGCGTACTTATTGTTACTCGCAAGACCGCTTAGCAATACGCCATAGACTGCTAAAGAGGTCATAGCGAGGAAGAACAGAACGCCAATATTCAGATCGATGATGTATAGCTCTGGTGCAAACGGCACTACGGCGAAGCCCATCAACATTCCGGCGACGATGGCCAGCGGGGCGAGTACGAATACGACCCGATCCGCAAACGGTGGTATCCAATCGTCTTTCGTAAACAACTTGATCATGTCGGCGAACATTTGTAGAACGCCAAAGGGGCCTAATCGGTTCGGCCCCAAGCGATCTTGCCAAAAGCCCAACAAGCGGCGCTCCCACCACACAAGCAGCACAGCCGTAAACATGGCTCCAAGTAGCACCGGCAGAATCATGAGGAATTCAGGCGCCATGCGTCAGCCCCTCGCGATTATGGTTGGGCGTTTTACGAAATCCGGATCTCGCCTAAGCGCAACAGGCGTGTCCGGCAGCCAGGCTGGTGCGTTTGGTAACCCGGCGGAAACACCTGCATAACCGGGCGTCATGGCCGCATGGGTTCGGACTTCCAGTTGATCCTCGCCACAGAGCACGCCATCACCGTCAGCGACCTGCAGCGCTCGTGCATCCTCTGGATGCAGTACAACGAAAGGATCGGGTGTGAGTTCTTCGATTGCTTGCGCGTAGGCCGTCAACTCGTCACTGCCGAACAGCACCGGTAAGCGGATTAACGCGAACTCAGCATTCCTCGGTTGACCCAACGCGGGCGGAGCATCGAAGCGCGCGCCTTTACCCCTCGGTATTGCGGGTAGCATGATCCCAGGATCGCCGCCGCGCATACTGCCGCCTACTTCGTTTTGGAACTTGAACACCGATTGGTTGGAGTTCCAGCCTGGCGACCAGAAGTACGGTATTAGACTACCCGCTTGGTTGCGATTCTCGCCTTCCATGGAGTAGGCGAAAGGGGTTTCTTCGTCCACTAGAGTTTTCGGTTCGTGCAACGTCTGGTCGGCATGCATGGCTGTGCGGCCGCTATAGCGATGTGGCGCTCGAGGCACTTTCTGACCGGCAGCACTGCGCTGTAGAGCACTGGGGGCGACCCCCGCGACGCCAGAAAATTCAGCTAGAGCGCTGAGCGCATGCAACACATCGTCGACCTGTCGCCAATTGGTGTCGTTGCGGCCTAGCCGCTGATTCACCGCCGAGAACCAGCGCCAAGCTGGCAGAATATTGTCTTTTGGAACAAACACCTGATAGAACCGTTGCGCTCTACCTTCGTAGTTAACGACGGTTCCGGTAGCTTCTGTGAAGGTGGCAGCGGGAAACACCAAGTTGGCGTGGTTTCCGGTGGCATTGTCCAAGCTATCTAGTACAACGACGTTCTTAGCGGCGGCAACGGCCGCTCCAACGAGTGCCGGATCTGCTCGTCGATACAGATCGTTTTGCATGACGATCAGCGTTTCGGCCTTGCCTTCGATGACGGCATTTAACGCTGAGTCCATGTCGAGACCCGCGTTTAGACGATTCACGCCGAAACTGTTCGTCTCGGCACCACAAACCAACAGGTGCGCCGAGTGCTGTGCAGAGTTGAGCGCTTGGGCGATGTTGCCAGCCGCTTTTAACAGCCCGTGTTCTCCGCTACTGACACCGGTAACGATCAAAGGTCTCCTGGCCTCGCCAAGCGCTCGAGCGGCTGCCTCCACAAACTGTGCTTGAGCCGCTGACAGATCGGCAGCGCCAACGTAGTCATTGTCCAGGCGGTGGGCGATGGCGAAGCCACATCGCGCCAAAGCTGCAGGGCTGGCATTCAGGCTAAATGTGGCAATGTCGTCCAATCCCGTGGGCAGAACTGTGCCCACAAGAACCGGGTTGGCGTTGTGTTGTGCATGGCCACGCACCCCAGCATCTTGCCACAGCGGAATGCCTGCTTCGGCGGCCATGGTATCGGCTAGATTGCGCGTTGCTTGGCGAATGGCCAACGCTAATCGAGGTGCGGTATTGAGGACGTCTTCGCCAAGAATGAGAATTGCGTCAGCGTCTTCAACAGCGCGTAGGCTAGGCGCTGGTAAATCGCTCAGCTCTCCTACTAGCGCCATTGCAGCGCCTTCGTTACTAGATAGCCCGCTGCAGTAGTTGTTCTCGCCCACCAATTGCCGCAGCGCAAAATTGTCTTCCATAGACGCTCGCGGTGAGCCAATGGCTACGGCAGAACCACTAGCGAGTACGCTAGCGAACTTAGCCACCGCATCAGCCGGTAAGATCTGCCGAAACACACCCGGTTCGATGCGCTCACCGGTTAGGCGAATGCGCGATTCGCTATTTGTGTAGGTCATGCCAAAACGGCCACGATCGCAAATGAAATACTGATTGAGGTCAGCGTGGTAGCGATTGTGAACACGCTTGAGCGCGCCATAACGTTCACTCGTCAATAGATTACAACCGAGCGAGCAACCACTGCAGATCGAGGGTGCAGATTGCAAATCCCACTTACGTGAATACGCCTTACTAAACGGTCGGTCGGTAAATACACCGGTCGGGCAAACCTCTACCAGGTTGCCGCTAAACTCGCTCTCCAAGACGCCCGGTTCTGCGCGACCAAAATACATGCGATCGCGAGAGCCGAAGGCCGCGAGATCAGTGCCACCCGCATAATCGCGATAGAACCGAACACAGCGATAACAGGTAATACAACGGTTCATCTCGTGATTGATCAGCGGCCCTAAGTACTGATTGTTAAAGGTGCGTTTGCTGCCGGTATATCGGCGTTTGGTATGGCCAGTCATTACCGTCATGTCCTGCAAATGGCACTCGCCACCTTCTTCGCATACCGGGCAGTCATGGGGGTGATTCTCCATCAACCACTCAATAACTGAGGCACGGAATGCCTCAGCGTTCGGTGCTTTAATACTAATTCGAGCACTGTCTGCGGCCGGCGTCATGCACGCCATCGTCAATCGTCCTTGGGTATCGTCGGCGTCCTGATATTGCGTCACAGCGCACTGCCGGCAAGCGCCGACCGAACCCATCGCGGGGTGCCAACAGAAATAGGGAAGATCTAGCCCGTGCGACAAACAGGCGTGTAGAAGATTCTGTCCGTCCTGCACGTCATAGTCCTGACCATCTACCGTAATGCGCGGCATAACCTAAGCTTCCCCTTCGGCAGATGATCGGTAGGGGCACCGCCCTTGCTCAATGTGCATCTCGAAGTCGCGTCGGAAATACTTCAACGCACTGGCCAACGGTTCGATGGCGCCCGTGGCGTGCAAACAGAAGGTGTTTCCAGGAGTGCCGATAAAGGCGGCATTCTGCTCTAACAAGTCGAGATCGCCCGGCTTACCACGACCGGCGTCGATCTCTGCCAGCAGTTGCTCTACCCAGGGCAAGCCCTCTCTGCAAGGCGTGCAAAATCCGCAGGATTCCTGGGCAAAGAAGTGTTGCAAATTGCGCGACAAGGCGACCGGGCAAACCGAGTCATCCATCAAAATCATGGTGCCGGTACCCATACGGCTGCCAGCTGCTTGGATTGCTCCGTATTCCATCGGCAGATCTAAGTGCTGCTCAGTAAGAAAGTCTGTAGACGCCCCACCTGGTAATAAGCCGCGCAGTTCGTAACCTGCTTGCATTCCGCCCGCGTGCACTTCAATGATTTCGCGGATCGTGGTGCCCATGGGAAGCTCCCACAAACCCGGACTATTTACGCGACCGGATACGCCATAGAGCTTAGTGCCAGCATCTTCTCCTAAGCCAAGATCTTGAAACCAGCTTGCTCCATGACGAACGATTGCAGGAACATTGCACAGCGTTTCTACATTGTTGACGATCGTTGGCCGACCCCAGGCGCCACTCGCAGGGGGAAAGGGCGGCTTCGTGCGGGGTTGAGCGCGTCTGCCTTCGAGTGCGTTTAAGAGCGCAGTCTCTTCGCCACAGATGTAACGACCGCCAGAGCGATGGATCGCCAACGTCAAGCTGAAGTCAGTACCGAATACTTGCTCGCCCAAATAGCCCTCTGCGGCAGCTTCAGCAATCGCCAGCGAGAGTTGCCGGAATGGCTCGTGGTACTCCCCACGCAGGAATATGTATGCATAGTCAGCGCCAATGGCGTAGGCACCTATGATCATGCCCTCGATCAAAAGGTGTGGATCCATTTCCATAAGGTGCCGATCTTTAAACGTACCCGGCTCCATCTCATCAGCGTTGCACACCAGATATGTGTGGCCCGGGGTAGCTCGTTCCGGCGGTGGCACAAATCCCCATTTAACGCCGGTCGGGAACCCTGCCCCACCACGCCCTCGCAGGTTGGCTTCTTTAACAAGCTCGCGAACCTCCTGCGGATTCATTTGCGTAACAGCGCGGCGGGCGGCAGAGTAACCGCCGGACGCTTTGTAGGCTGCGAGGTCGACTCGGTCCCCAACCGCCTGGATGCGTTCAGTCAGAGGCTTTGAGGGTGGCGATTGCGAACTCATGGCCTAAACCTGGCAAACAGCGCGGCGAGATCGTCAACTTCTGCGCCACCGAACAGCTGGTCGCCTACCATCATGACGGGTGCTCGGTCACAGGCGCCGAGACACACAATGGGCAATAGGGTAAACAAGTCGTCGGCTGTTGTTTCACCCATGCCAACGTTCAAATGTTGCTGCACTCGATCACGCAGCTTTTCGCCATGCATGACAAAACAGCTAATGCTGTCGCATACCATTACCACGTTCTTTCCCACGGGTTGGCGATAGATCAAGTTATAAAACGTTGCAATGCTGTCTAGCTCCGCGGAGGACATGTCCAAAAGTTTGGCTGCAGCCTCTAGACTTTCATCAGACACCCATCCACGCGCCGCCTGGACTATTTGTAAGGCTTCGATAGCGGCCGATTGTCGATCCGGCAGATGGCGGATTTCGGCTTCGATGGCATCGATTTCTGCTTGCGATAAGGCATTGACGATTTGTGGTGCTTCACTCACTACTGTGCCCTCAGCGATCGACGTCAGCCATGACAAAATCAATGCTCGCGATAATGGCGATTAGATCGGCGATCATGAAGCCGCGACTGATGAGCGGGATCATCTGCAAGTGTGGGAAGGACGGAGTGCGTATGCGTGTGCGGTAGGACATTCCGCCGCCGTCGGAAACCAGGAAGTAGCCGTTAATTCCCTTCGTCGCTTCAACCTTTACCGTGCATTCGTCTGCTGGCACGACCGGCCCCCAGCTGACGTTGAGAAAGTGTTGAATTAGGGTTTCGATATCCTGCATCGTGCGGGCTTTGACTGGTGGCGTAGTCTGAGGGTGATCTGCCTTATGAGGCCCGGCGGGCATGTTCTCGAGACACTGACGCACAATTCGCAAACTCTGTCGTATTTCTTCGACGCGTACGACCGCGCGATCGTAGGTATCACCGTTTTTCGCCAGAGGAACCTCGAATTCAAACTGATCATAGCCGCCGTAAGGTTGCTGTTTGCGCATATCCCAGTCGAATCCCGTAGCGCGCAAACCGGGGCCAGTAATGCCCCAGTCCAGTGCTTCCGCCGTGTCGTAAGCACCAATTCCGATCGCTCTTCGTTTCAAAATGCCGTTGTTCATCGCCATCTTCTGATATTCGTCCAGGCGTTTCGGCATGTAATCAACAAAATCTCGGACCATAGCGTCCCAACCCGTAGGGAGATCTTGGGTTACGCCACCAATGCGAAACCAGGCAGGGTGCATACGCCCACCAGTAATGGCTTCGATGATGCTGAACAATCGTTCGCGGTCGGCAAACATGTAGAACACTGGTGACATTTGCCCGACGTCCTGGGCAAAGGTGCCGTAGAACACCAGATGACTCGAGATGCGAAACAGTTCAGCCAACATAATGCGGATGACTTTGGCGCGATCGGGTACCTTGATGCCGGCCATCTGCTCAACGGCCATCACATAAGGCAGATTGTTCATTACGCCACCGAGATAGTCGATGCGATCGGTGTACGGTATGTAGGTATGCCAAGACTGCCGCTCACCCATCTTTTCCGCGCCGCGATGGTGGTAGCCAATGTCTGGGACGGCTTCAACAATAACCTCACCGTCCAGCTGTAGCGCAATGCGAAAAACGCCATGCACGCTGGGATGGTTCGGGCCTAGATTCAAGAACATAAAGTCCGTGTGCTTAGCCTCCAGGCTCATCCCCCACTGTTCCGGAGAGAATCGTAGCGCCTCTTGTTGCGAGTTTAGAAAGTCTTCGCTCATGGCGAACGGGTCCATCTCCGTGGCTCGCGCAGGGTGTTCTTTTCGCAAGGGATGACCTTGCCAATTGGGCGGCGTAATGATGCGTAGCAAGTTTGGATGCCCACTAAAATCGATCCCGAACATGTCGAAGACTTCACGTTCGTACCAATTGGCCATTTGCCAAACAGAAACAATCGAAGGAATGCTCAAGTCAGATTCGCTAAGCGCAACTTTGACGCGGATGTCACAGTTGTTGGTTAGTGAGAGCAGGTGATAGAAAACCGTGAAGTCGGCTGCAGGTTGACCTTCGCGGTGCGCGCGAGCGCGCTCGTCTATGGCTGAAAGGTCAAAGAGCATTTCGTACTGGCAGGCTGGATCGGATTTCAGCGTGCGGAGCACGTCAACGAGCAAATTGCGAGGTACCCAGAATGTTGGGACTTGATCGACGGTTGTCTGCGGGTGCAACGCTGACCCAAATTGTCCCTGGAGGTGAGTGATCACCTCTGGCAGTAACTCAGGTGCTTCGACAGCGACATCAGACATGTCAGTGGATCCTAGAACACGTTGGGTTTCCCTGTACTTCTCAACAAATCCTTTGAAGTTGGCGCATTTCCCACCGTATCAGGCTCGGCGAGCTGGTCGGCTTGCATCCGTATCGGTGTACGCAGGTCACGTTGGCTAATTTGCAGAGACCGATGCTGCTTGTCGTCGATCCCTAATGGCCGTGGCCGTGCGGCCACGCTTTCTTGCAGAAGTATCAGGCCCTGTAAAAACGCTTCCGGCCGTGGTGGGCAGCCTGGTACGTATACATCCACAGGGAGAAACTTGTCGACGCCCTGCACTACGGAGTAGATGTCATACATGCCGCCGGAATTGGCGCACGATCCCATGGAGATGACCCATTTGGGTTCGAGTAGCTGTTCGTACAAATGTTGGAGCACCGGAGCCATCTTGCGAAACACAGTACCGGACACGACGATCAGATCTGCTTGACGCGGGGTTGCTCGAATCACTTCTGAACCGAACCTGGCGATGTCATGACGCGAGGTAATGGCGGTGGCCATTTCAACATAACAGCAAGACAAGCCGAAGTTGAATGGCCATATAGAGTGCGCACGTCCCCAAGCAACCAAATCTTCCAGCTTCGCCAGGAGTACACCTTTGCTGGTTTGCTCATCGTAGAGGGCGTCGGCGGCGCTCATATCTTCGCCGGGCGCAACCTTAATCAGTTCCCAGCGCATCAGTCCCGATCCGTCCGCGCGTAGTCAGCGCGGCTACCGCGCCGCAATACGCCCCAATCGAGTGCTCCAGTGCGCCACTCATAAACCAGCGCGACGAGCAGTATGAAGATGAAGACTGCGGCTCCGAAAAAGCCCTGCCAGCCCAACTCATAAAACGCGACAGCCCAGGCGAAAATGAATATGGTCTCGAGATCGAAGATCACGAAGAACATGGCGATCAAATAGAACTCAATGGTGAGTCGGACTTGGTCTGCACTGCCGACCGGGACGACCCCAGATTCGAATGGGAGATCGGTAGCCTTTGTGTGCGAGGTTCTAGCGCCTGCAGCGCGGGCAATCAGCAGTGTGACCGCCAGTAGTGTAACCACCGACAAGGCGTAGATCAGAAACGGCCAGAGGTTCTGGCTCAATTCGGCGGCGGCCGGGACTGCACCGTCGTTTACTCCAAGTGCCATACCCAACCTCCTTCGGATCGTGGTAAGCGTTGTGAGAACGACTAAGTGACTTCTCGCCTAATACATTAACGCTGCCGAAGACAGCAATACAAGCGTTGTCTGCAATCCTTTGTAATCGACAATGAACGAACGCAGAGCTCGGTGGCTGTTTTGCGGAATCATCTACCTACGAAGAAGGGACGCAATTGTCGGCAAATACGGCATGTAGGTCAGGGTTCAATGACTTTGCGATACAGGTGCCAAGTCGCATGCCCCAATATCGGCAGGACCGCAGCAAGGCCGACTAAGAACAAGAGCGCACCAGCTGCAAGTGACACGACTACTATCGCCGCCCAAACTGCCATCATGAGCGGATTGGAAATGACGGCTCGCATCGACGTGCTAATGGCGGTAATCGAGCTCGTTGGTTTATCGAGCAGTAAGGGAAAGGCAAATACTGAGATCGCAAATGCGGTGAAAGCGAACAGAAATCCGATACCTGTTCCGTAGATAATTAACCCAGCGCCATGCCTCGTCGAAAACACCTCGTTGGCGAAACTTGCGATCGACCCCGGTAGTTCGGCACCGAACACGCCAAAGAAAATGAATTGCGCCATGAATATCCACAGGACATACAGCGCCATCATCACTAGAGATAACGCCACGATAGGGGCAAACGCCGATGAATGGACAAATTCGAACGCTGAGCGCCAACCAACGTCCGGCCCTTCCTCGCGCCGTCGACTCATTTCAAAAAGACTAACGGAAACAATGGGTCCGAGTAAGGTGAACCCCGCGACAATCGGAAATGCGAGGTAGAGCAGATTATCGCCCAACAAAACAAGCGTCAGCAGTAAGGCGAACAGTGGATACACTATGAACAGAAAGGCGACGAAGCTCGGCTCGGCGTTGAAGTCGTCGTAGCCTTCCTTAAGCGATTGTCGGATGTCTTGCCATCCGATCTTGCGAATCACAATGTCACTAGACGTGACTTGCAGGTCTCTGAACGACAGTTCCTGAGGCATCATAAAGCTCTCCTTCACAAAGAGAGTGTTCTGCTCGCATTCGGGTACTGAGGCTACCCGTTCATTCCGTCGATTCGTCCAACAAGCATACGCCGCGATTTTCTCTCTGCCTATACGTGTTGCTTAACAAGTTCGATATTGTCCTACGTGTAAGTAAGCTGGATAGACACTGACCTAACCGACTGGTGAAACTAACCTGGGTTTACTAACCTTTAGTCATAAAGGTCTACCCCATTATTCCAATTACCGATTTCGATTACTCAGAGAGCGTCGTTGAAAGGGAAAGCAGTAATCACCGGGCTGTGAGCGTTTATGGTCGACACTTGGACGACTAAGCGGTAACGCACTGAGATTGGAAACTTGGCAACGCACGTTGCACGACTACGAGCTCATTAAAAAATCTCAGACTCGCTCACCAAGTTGCACTGACTCGCCCATCGGTTCAGGATGGCCGACGCGGGTATTCAAACAGGGAGGCCATCATGTCGACCCATCAACTGACAACGTTTCTCGACAGTCATCAGATCGATTACACGCTCATCAACCACTCACGCACCTACACAGCACAGGAAACGGCGCACTCCGCGCATATTCCGGGCCGTGAAGTCGCCAAGACCGTCGTGGTGCTCATCGACGGTGTAGCCGCGATGGTGGTAGAGCCGGCAACGTCTCAAGTTCATCTTGGCAAGCTCAAACAACTGACCGGTGCCAAAATGGTTAGTCTCGCCGACGAGCGCGATTTTGATGAGTTGTTTCCCGATTGCGAGCGCGGAGCCATGTCTCCGTTCGGCAATCTCCGGGAGATGCAAGTCTATGTCGATGAAAGTCTGAGCCAGGATGAGCAAATCGCGTTCAACGCTGATTCGCACACAGAGTTGATCAAGCTGGCGTACCGGGATTTTGAAGCTCTGGTTCAGCCGCAGGTCCTACATTCGCATTAGCGGACAAGTTGGCTTTTGCTAGCTGGGCGTCATTCCTTGTCCCCTTGAAAGATGGGGGGATTGGCGTTCGACCCTTGTGCCAAGAAGATGCCTTCGGCCGCAAGAGCGCCAAGCCCAACGGTATTGAGGTCATGCTGCACATACTGGTTGAGCCACTTTTTCGTTAGGTTTAGCGCAAAGGGATCAAACGACAGCAGCTTCTGCACCAGCGCGTCAACCTCACTATCAAGCGCATCTGCCGGCACTGCCTTATTGATTAGGCCAATGTCCACTGCTTCCTGCGCAGTGCACGACTTATCTGTCATTAGAAACTCTCTGGCCCTGGTGAGGCCAATTCGCGAAGGCCATAGCAGCGCGCCGCCGTCGCCAGGAGGCACGGCAAAACCCGACAGGTGCGGATCGCAGAATGTGGCGTCCTCCGCGGCGTAAACAAAGTCGCAGGCCAACGCAACGGAGGCCCCGAGGCTGTGTGCGCCCGGCGCAAAGACCTTGGCAATGGTCGGCTTCTCGCAGCCCACTGAGTCGCGGATAATGTCCTCGGCCTCCTTGAACATCCTTCGCATGTTGGCCGGTTCAGCGGACGCGGCAACCCACTCGACGTCGTACATGGTCGGATTGAGGAACGAGCGGTTTCTGCCCGTCACCACGACCACCCGAACCTCCTCCGATTCGTGGGCAGCCCGGAAGGCGCGGGAGATGCCGCGGTGAGTGTCGCCGTCTAAGCCGCCGATCTCGATAGTGAAGACACCGTTATCGAGGTTGACGTCAATCTTGCCAAATTCCGACATGTTGTTCTCCTATGGTGTGCCGCAAAGTCGCGGAACTGTTGGATTCTCATGCATCGCCATAGCGTTTGCTATAAGGCGATTTGCCAAGCCTACAATACGCTTACCAGCGGCTCAGCGAAGAACGGCAATGGGACGCGGCTCGCTTGTATCGAACGATTCATAGAACTGACCACGCTCAATGGCACTGCTTGATCTCCTCAAGCAGCACCTCCATGGCTACACCTTCTTTGTCTGCCGGCATTAACACACAACCCGTTAACCCGCTCTCGATGAAATGAAAACAGGAAGCGCTGTATCCGGGCCCGTCACCGTTGTGCCCGTATCGAACGCCTGGCTCCACCATCAAGCCGTAGCTGCTATGAGGACTGGTCCATAAGGGATGCTCGACTGGTACAGGAGTGAGATTACTCAGGAGCGGCTTGACCAGCTCGGAACGCATAAACTTCACAACGTCGAGCGCGTTCGACATGATAACGCCATGCCAAACCCACTGCGCCGAATACCAAGGCAAGTCGTCTGCAAACTGACCATGCGCGACATGAATAGATGAGAGTCCCAAGGGCGTGGCGATGAACTCTTGAATCACCGCATCGAAATCTAACCCAGTTTGTTTCTGTACGATTTGGGAAAGCAACCAGTAGCCTGGGTTGGAATACGACCATCGCTCTCCCGGGCTAAATAGTAGCGGTTTGCGCAGCGTGCGCTCGATGAACTCTTCATCCGACCAAGGAGTAGCACCAGATCGAATGGCCGCTTGATAGTCCGGCAATGGGAAGTAGTCCATCAAGCCGCTTGTGTGGTTGAGCAACTGGGCAACGGAGATATCAGCGCTGCTCGGACACACCTGCTCATCAATCCAATTCGAGACAGGCGCGTCTATGTTTACTCCGGTAGAGAAAACGCTGCTGGCAATGAACGGCTTCGCCAAACTGTAGATGGGTAGCACGGCCTCAGTGCATTGAAGGAGCCGCCCATTGGTATCAGCTATGGCAATCGATCCTGTTGACATGCACACCAATCTAAAGGTATCAACGAGAAGCCGCAATCGACTCATCGCAGTTACGCAGGGAGGGTGGAGTGGACATTAACGCGACAGAGGAAGATGTTGCCGCGGCACAAGCATACGAAAGCCTGCACGTCCCTGCCCTGTTTAGTCGGTGGCCACCACACGTCGCCAAGACTGCTCAGATTGAGTCAGGACAGCGTGTGCTAGACGTCGCTTGCGGCACCGGTACTCTTGCCAGGCACATTGCGCCATTGGTCGGCATCAACGGATCTGTTACCGGAATAAACCCCGGCGCTGGCATGCTTGCAATCGCAAAAAACTTGGCACCGTCAATAGAATGGCAACAAGGCACAGCAGAAGCCTTGCCCTACGACGACGAATCTTATGACGCGGTGGTGAGTCAGTTTGGATTGATGTTTTTTCAGGATCGTATAGCAGCCCTGAGAGACATGCTGCGTGTGCTTGTCCCAGGCGGTCGAATCGCGGTCGCTGTTTGGGATTCGCTCGAAAATTCGGAAGCGTATCCACTTGAGGTAGAACTGTTCGAGCGCCTCGCTGGCGAGCACGCAGCTGAGGCTATGCGTGCTCCATTTGCGCTTGGAAATCCTAACGAACTAGCGACGCTCTTTGAGGAGGCCGGCGCTGAGTCCGTGTCAGTGGCGACTTACCATGAAACAGCGAAATTCCCCAGCATACGGGCGATGGTGGAAGCTGACCTGCGCGGATGGCTGCCAATCATGGGCGTGGATCTGGACGAAACCCTAATCCAAACCATACTTGCGGAGGCTGAGGAAGTACTTAGCCAGTATCGAACAGCGGACGGAAATGTAGAGTTTGATGCACCAGCACATATTGTGTCTGCAAAGAAAAGCCTGTAAAGCCTGTTCGCGAATAGACGATATATATCGAAAACAAAGTATTGTGCAACAACAGCTGAAAACGAACTTGGCCTTCTTCATTGAAATTGACTGGTTGAGCGATGCTTAGGAGGCAAGTGTATTAGTGGGATTTTGGCCCTGACCGACAGTGTTAGATTTCTTTAAAGCGGACGTTGGATGCGCTGGAGGGTAATTCCGCTTTCTGGTTTTGCCCTAGCACCGTGGACACCTAGAATAGGGCCAGAAGGCCCCTTGGAGGTGTCAGATGACGAAACCAAAGCCGTACAAGCGCTATAGCGCTGAATTTAAGAAAGAGGCTGTACGTAGAGCAAGCGAAGAAGGCACGACAGATAAGCCCGTCTGTGACGAACTAGGCATCAGTACCAGACAGTTCGGGCGATGGCGATTTGAGCTGGAAGTGCTGGGTAAGGATGCTTTTACTGGCAAAGGTCAATGCCGCGACTATCGGAGCTTGGCGTAACCGACTGACTCGCAGCCTGCTAAACACGGCCAACCTAAACCGCCCGGATAAAAACGGCTAAGCGGGATAGGGGCGGGTTGGTTTTCTGGTTCAGCTGAGTGAGAAGCGTTAGCATTTGCTAAGTGGCTCGAAACCGAAGGAAGGGATTTGCGATGCGACTAGCCTATCTCACTGTGCTGTTGTGCGCGTTAACGGCGTGCGGCGCACCCAACGATCTTTCGCTTGCAGACGAGCAGACCACAACCACTAACGCCGCTGTGCCGTCGCTTTTCGACGCGGACATCGGTGAGGTGTCATTTCCGGTAACCTGCAATGCGTCTGCTGCGGAGGCGATGTCCCGCGGCGTGGTGCTCCTGCACCACATGATGTACGAGAACGCCCGCCTAGCGTTCGGCATGGCGGAGAACCTGGATGCGGACTGTGCCATGGCGTTGTGGGGCCAGGCGATGACCGCAATTCATCCGCTTTGGCCGGACCGGCCGGACGCGATTGTGCTGTCACGTGGATTGGCACTCGTGCAGCGGGCCCAAACCATGAACGTCACCGACCCACGTGAGCGCGATTACCTGGCAACGGTGGCCGCGTACTTCGAGCCTCAACCCGGTGAAACGGAACAGGCGCGGCTCCAGCGCTTCGAGATGGCCTGGCAACACGTTGCCGACACGCATCCACAAGACCTCGAAGCGCAGCTGTTCTATGCGTTGTCGCACCTTGCTACGGCAGACGCCAGTGATAAAACGTATGCGCAGCAACGCAGCGCAGGTGAGATCGCTCGGAGAGTATTGGCCGAGTATCCGGAACACCCGGGTGCGCATCACTACCTGATTCACGCATACGACAATCCGGAGCTGGCATTCAATGCCAAACCGGTTGCGGACCGATACGGGGCACTCACGCCAGTGGTGCCCCATGCAACTCATATGATGACTCACATCTACACCCGGCTGGGGGATTGGCACAAGTCCATCGAGTGGAACCAGAAGTCCGCGGATGCGGCGTGGGATTTGTGTCTAGAACTGGGGGAGGTGACCTCGCATTATCAGCATGCGCTGGATTATCTGGCATACGCCCATCTACAACTCGGTGCTGATTCCGCTGCATTAGCGGTAGTTTCCGACGCGGCCGGGCTGGAGGGACCGTTTAACTCCGGCAATCGCGCTGCCGCAGCGTATGCGTTCGCGGCATTACCGGCCCGCTATCATTTAGAGCGGCGTGACTGGGTGGCTGCGGCTGCGCTTACACCGCGAAGCCCGGCATCCTTTCTCTGGGCCGAAGTGGATGCACCCTACATAGCCATCTCGCATTTTGCCCGAGCGCTCGGCCTGGCCCACACCCAGGCATTTGCTGCAGCAGAGGTTGAAGTGGCGGCGCTGATCGAGTTGGCGGAAGGCATACGCGAGCTTGAACCGTACTGGTCTGCGCAGATCGATATTCAAGCAACCGCGGCCCGGGCGTGGATCGAATATTTGAGCGGTGATCATGAGCAGGGGCTTGCGACCATGAAAAGCGCGGCCGCGATGGAGCAGGCCACTGAAAAGAGCCCGGTGACGCCAGGTGAAGTGTTACCCGCAACCGAACTACTGGGAGACATGCTGTTGGACGCGGGTCAATTTCCCGAAGCGCTTGCCGCGTATGAGCTAACACTCAAACGTTCGCCAAACCGGCTCAACAGCCTATATGGGGCCGCGTTGGCGTCTTCGCGCATGGGTGTCGATGAACAGGCTAGAGAGATGTTCATGGCTGTGGCAAAAAACCTGGGGACGGGTCACGAACGTGCTGCGATGGCGGAGGCGGCGCGGGGATATTTAGAGAGCGATTGAAGGCATGGCTTTCTGCTGAAACCGCGTTCAGGAATGGACAGCTTCAGGAAGACTTGTATCTCGTGTGCGCGAGGGAGGTTGCGATGGAACTGGAACAATGGCCTACAATACGTAGACCGTTGAACTTTTGGTTAGATTGAGCTCCTGACCTCGAGATAAACTACGAAATTCTGCGTCCAATTAGGTTAGCGTCTGACACTTGGTAGGAGAGGTTTCGGGATGCGCGAAGCAAAATGTCACTGCGGCGACCTAACGGCCACGTGTGAAGGCGAGCCAACCGAAATTTACATTTTGCCCCTGCGAGCTCCGTCAGCGACGTACGGGCTCGACGTCCAACGATACCGAGGGCCGTTTAAATCTACGCATCGGCGCAATCAAACAGCGTCGTGAGCTGATCCTGAAGATGCAAGGGTTCTGCGGATCTGGAATGCCATGGGTGACGAATATTGACGGCATTCACAACATTCTCGAGCCAGATAGGCTCTAAAAGGCGGTGGCACAAGGCATGCAGGCGCTTGCGTCACTGGTATCCCTTGGGAACATTCATGCGCCTGTTCGGGCTGGCCGTTCTTGGCCGAACCCAGCGATACGACATTGTTAGGCACATGACTGCCTTAGAGAGAGGTTTCGCTAGGAGCAGTTACTTGAAGGTTGGGCTAACCCTCAGTTAAAACTCTTCGATTTGCGGAAGCGATGCATGGGATGCTATAGAGGCCGTCGGAAAAATCCTCGGAACTGCGGGTGTAATCGTCACGCTCGCCTATCTTGCATACCAATTTCGACGCAGCGTGATGATATCCGAAAGAAAGGCAAGGGTGCGGCGAGCGATTGGATTAAGCTATCAGGAGTCTGGAATTGGTGGACCTATGGAGGTCATGACTTATTCGCAGCTGTTTTTGCTCAACTAGCCCGCGACTCGTTGACGAAGTGAAAAGC
>JBPCXR010000010.1:0-2875 GCA_051027215.1 Pseudomonadales bacterium
CTCAGATACAATTGCCTTTCTTTCCCGATGGTGTGACGCCTATCACAGCGCTGCTGGCGTTTAGTAAACAGCAGGGTCGGGTCACCTACTTCAATGGCAGCATGCCGGTGTTCGTCCATGATGAGCAAGATATCGACTCATTCCGGATGATCACCGCGCAGTTCTGTGTGAACGGCAATACCAAACAGGCCGAGATTGCCCGCGCCTTTGGGGTTCCGAAGATCAGTGTCAAGCGGGCGGTGAAGCTTTATCGTGAGGCCGGCCCGAAGGGATTCTATACCCAGCGCAAGCGCCGCGGAGCTGCGGTATTGACAGCGGCGGTGCTCAAGCAAGCGCAGCAGTTATTTGACGAGGGACTGGAAACAGCGCAGGTTGCTGATCAATTGGGTATCAAGCACGACACCCTGTCCAAGGCGGTGCGTGCCGGGCGGCTGCACAAGCCCACTAAAAAAAAGCGTCTGAAACGGCGCTGAGCACCAAGAGCGAGCGTAGCGCCCTGGACAACGCCGCGCTGATGGGCATGGGGGCCAACAATGTCGAGGCACGTATGGCGGCCAGCATCGGCGAGTTGGTGGGTGTGGCGCCGGATTTTCAAGGCGCCTTGGATGTGCCCCACGCGGGTGTGGTGTGCGCGCTACCGGCGTTGTTGGCGGTGGGATTGCTTGGTTCAACAGAGCGCTTTTTTACGCTGCCCAAAGGCTATTACGCACTGGACAGCCTGTTCATACTACTGGCCTTCATGGCGCTGGCTCGGCTGAAGTCGATCGAATCGCTACGCTATTGCGCGCCCGGTGAGTGGGGCAAGCTACTGGGATTGGATCGGGTGCCGGAGGTGCGCACCCTACGCAACAAGATTGGCCTGCTCTGCCAGGATGATCAGCCCGAACAATGGAGTGCCCAGCTGTGCAAGCAGTGGATGGAGGCGGCCCCGGAACAGGCCGGTACGCTCTACATCGATGGCCATGTGCGCGTCTATAACGGTCATCAAACCCAGCTTCCCCGCCATTATGTGGCTCGTCAGCGCTTGTGCCTGCGCGCGACCACCGACTATTGGGTCAACGCGATGGATGGGCAGCCCTTCTTTGTCGTTAACCAGGCCATTGATCCCGGGCTGATCAAGGTGATCGAGCAGCAGATCGTCCCGCGCTTGGATCGCGAGGTGCCCGATCAACCCAGTGACGAGGTGTTGGCGGCCGACCCGCTGCGCCATCGCTTTACCCTGGTGTTCGATCGCGAAGGATACAGTCCTGCGTTTCTCGCGCGGATGAAGCAACAGCGGGTGGCCTGTCTGAGCTATCACAAATATCCCGGTGAGGATTGGCCCGAGCAGGAATTTCATCCCCAGCACGTCGCGCTGGTGAGTGGACAGGTCGTGGAAATGAAGTTGGCCGAACGCGGCAGCTGCTTGAGCAACAAACTGTGGGTGCGCGAGATCCGCAAGCTCACCGAGCGGGGCCATCAAACCGCCATTCTCACCACCGATTACCGTTCAGACTTCGCCCCATTGGCGGTGGCGATGTTCGCCCGATGGTCTCAGGAAAACTTCTTTAAGTATGCCCGCGAACACTATAGCCTGGACCGCCTGGTGGACTATAGTACCGAAACGATTTCCGACCCCCTACAGGTGGTCAACCCTGACTACCGCCAGCTCGATGGGCAGGTGCGCTCACGCACCGGCAAACTTAATCGCCGCCTAGCCCAATTCGGCGCTATGAACATCGAAGGGTGCATTGAACCGCAAAAGGTAGAACCGTTCCTGCAGCGAAAAGCCGACTTGCAAGAAGAGATCCAAGTACTGCAGACAGAAATACAGACACTCAAAACACAACGTAAGGTCACCGCTCGACATATCACTGTCGATGAGTTACCCGAGCAGGCCCGGTTTTCTCAGCTCAGCACCCAGAGCAAACTGCTGATTGACACCATCAAAATGATCGCATACCGGGCAGAGACTGCGATGGCCAATATCCTGCGCGACACGCTCTCGCATCCCAACGAGGCGCGTCGCCTATTGCAGAGCCTTTACACCACCGAAGCCGACCTCTTGCCCAATTCCAACGAAGGCACGCTGACAGTGCGCCTTCATCACCTGGCCAATGCTGGTTCCGACGCGGCGATCGGGAAATTGTGCGAGCAACTCAACGCCACGCAAACCCAATTTCCGCGCACTAATCTGCGCCTGGTTTTTAAACTGGGATCATCTTAGAATCCTGGATATCAGGTCATCTGAATATACTTGGCCGTAAAACTTCGGACCGTGTCGATGGTTCTAAAGAACGGCCTACGATATTGTTACAAGTTAAGAAAATTGCCCCCAGAACTCGCGCAGTTATTCTGTTGGCCCGCTGTTCTCCATTAACGCGGCTTCCAATTCTTCCACCGTGACTCCCAGCGCGGCTGCCGCCGCCTCATAGTCTGGCTCCTCCTGGTTGGGCTCACCCACTGCTGCTATCAGCTCTTCTTCTGTTACGCCTAATTGTGCTCAGGCTGCGGGTCGCCTGTTCCATCTTGTGCGCTACCTCCTACGTCACCCGTATCGCCGTCCGGAAATACGACAACCCGGTCCGTGCGATAAGCGCTTGGATCACCATCCGGCGTTTCGACCACATCACCACCGCGCACCAGGCGCACATAGTTGTAATAACGCTCGCCGTCCGGGCCATCGGCACCGTCTTCTGATTTGGTGTCAAACCGGACCGCGCCTGCACCATGGGTGTCGTTGCCAGCCTCGTCTACGGCATAGCCGGAAGCAACGTACCAGGCGTACCAGTAGCCGTATTCATCGTTCGGGTCGATGTAAGGATTTGAGGTGCCTGTCCAGTAATAAGGATAGTCGACGTTACCTGCTTCATTGGTAATCACAGAAACATTGAAC
>JBPCXR010000011.1:0-6789 GCA_051027215.1 Pseudomonadales bacterium
ACCACTAGTAGAGCCAATCGAGCCAAGCAAAGTCCAGCCGTCGCTACCTATCACTGTTCCGGAGGTTCGATATAGACGCAGAATTTCACCGCAGTTGTTAATCGCATTGACGGCGTTCGCTGACGTCATGGTTACGGTGCTGACCGGCACACTTATCTTTGTTGCCTACATTGATCCCGAACGACCCAGTGCGGCTCATTACCCAGTGATGATCGCGCTTAATGCGGTTCTGGTTTTACTGAGCATGTATGTCGCCGGTCACTACAAATTCCTGCGCATATTGGAGGCCAATCGCCATACGCGACGAGCTATGGTCGTGGTTCTCTGCGTCTTCGCTGGTTTGATCGTCTTAACTTATGCACTCAAGCTCTCGGATCAATTCTCACGTATTTGGCTCTTTCTGTGGATGGGCAGCTGCCTGCTGCTCGTTCCATCGGTTAGATTCTTCATAGGGCGACTGCTAGCTCGTTTTGCACACGAAGGCAGAATCAACCATCACATCGCTGTGTTTGGAACCGGTCGGCTGGCGGAGCAATTCGTTGAGAAGATTCATAACAGCGAGCGAGGCTACAATCGTATCGTCGGGGTCTTCGAACAACGCGAACGGCGCCGGCCGGAACAAGTCGCTGGGGAGCCTGTGCTTGGTGGTTTGCCAGAGCTCGAAGAATTTATTCGTACCCGCGAGGTAGATCAGATTGTGGTCGCGCTGCCGAACAACGCAGAGATGCGAATTCTGGATCTACGCCGGATGCTTCTTCACTTTCCGGTGGACATCGGCCTCGCTCCAGGTCACCTAAGCTATGAGCTGGATACCTCTCGATCGACAGTTATTGCTGGCCTGCCTGTGGTCGAGCTCGGCCGTCGTCCGATCGCTGGCTGGCAGTACATCATCAAACGCTCGATGGATCTAGCCGTTGCCGGCGTGGCCTGCACGTTGTTAGCGCCTGCGCTGCTGGTAATCAGTGCACTAATCAAGCTCGATAGCCCGGGTCCTGTATTGTTTAGACAGAAGCGGTTTGGTTTCAACCACAACCTCATCGACGTCTACAAATTTAGGACGATGTATAGCGATCAGCAAGACGATCACGCCGCCAAGCTGGCCACCCGTGATGATCCGCGCATCACTCGCATCGGTGCATTCTTGCGACGCTGGAGCCTGGATGAGCTGCCGCAACTGTTCAATGTACTCACCGGCCAAATGTCTTTGGTAGGTCCAAGACCCCACGCGACCCTCGCCAAAGCGGCAGATACGTTGTATACGGAGCTCTTGGACGACTATGCAAGCCGGCATCGCGTGAAACCAGGGATCACCGGGCTCGCGCAAGTGAGGGGCTGGAGAGGCGAAACAGACACTCAGGAAAAACTCATTAAGCGAGTGGAATCCGATCTCGAGTACATCGATTCCTGGAGCATCTCTCAAGACATCCTGATCATGCTCCAAACCGTAGGGTCAGTTATAGAAGGGGAAAACGCTCACTAGCCTAGGGGCAACCGTCATATTCCGAGACAATCTCGTCCACCATCCTGTCGGCGCTGAAATACGCTGATGCGGCTCGAGCTTTCAACCGTGCGGCGTTGCGCCAATCTTCGTCCTGCACACACGCTAGTAACGCCTGCTCCATAGCTGGTTGATCGCCGACCGGAACGACACGTGCCTGAGCTTGCGTACGCATCTCTTCTGCGCCACCTACCTGGGTCATTACAATCGGTAGCTCGCGCGCAGCTGCTTCCAGTAGGACATAGGGGAATCCCTCATATAGACTCGGTAAGACCAACACATCAAACCCTGCCATCATCCTTGCACCATCGGCTTGCCCGACCCAAATAGCGCCGTCCTGCAGGTTCAACTCCGCGCTCAGTGCATGCAATCCAGCAGACTCTGGCCCGTCCCCGACGATCGCTAGCCGCGCTATGGGAACCTGCTGTTGGATTCCAGCAAAGGCACGAAGCAGCTGATCCACAGCCTTCTGATGACCGAGCCTGCCGACAAAACCTATACAGACTTCATGATCCATCAGCCCTAATTCAGCTCTTACTGCAGCTCTACACGGCGCTGGCAATGGCCGAATACCGTTAGGCACCGTAGCCAGTCGTGTGTCTGGTATTCCAATCGATTGACCGTGGTGATATTCATCCGTCGAAACACAGAAAATGGTTTTGGTCAATTTACCAAGCATACGCTCAGCCTTTTCATAGAGCTGGCGCTTGCGTGGGCTTAAGGTCGGATCCAGAGTGACAAACGCATGTGGTGTGTAAAAAGCGGGGATCCCAGCGATTTTTCCAACGATGCGGGCCAACGCACCACCTTTGGAGCTATGACCGTGAACGAGCGTAAAGGGTCCAGCGCGCTTAACGTAGCGCCATAAACGAAACGCCGCCAGCACATCCCAAATACCGGGTTCGCGCCGCATGGGCACGGTGATCGTGTGCACGCCAGAAATCGACTGTAGCTCATCGTGAAACGCTGTCTCCATTCGTCCACTGGAGTAGGCAACGTGAACATCCCACTCACGCCTGACCAAGCCATCGCACAAATCGATTACATGGCGCCCTGTACCGGCACCAGCGTTCTCCAAAATTAGCAATGCTCTTCTGCTAGTCACAAAACCTTACCTATCGGTTACCTGGGCAGCCCAAGACAGTGCCAACCCTATGCGAACATTGGTGATCAGCCAAAGGGCAGCACACATTGGATATAGTCAGCACAGCTTCTGCTAGATCGTCAGCGGATCCTATGATCCGTGGAGCGATATTTCTGCTGCTCGCGTTCAGCAGCATCGTGATGGTAGAGCCCGCACCCTATGACGTTGCTGCTATCGGCATCGCAACGCTATTGTTTGCATCTGGCCTCAAAATTCCTGCAACGGCGTTTGTACCGATTCTGCTACTCTTATTATTCGCTGCAACCAACATGCTCTCCATCCTTTTTGCAGACCCGATGCTGGTGGAGTACGACCTCACTGGATTCACCAGATATACAGGCATCACACTTTACCTCATCATAACCTACCTGCTATTCCTTGGATTCGTAAACAGGTACGGTGCAGCGGGAATGCGCACGATCTGGAGTGGTTGGACGATCGCAGGCATCCTTGCGGCAATAGCGGGCATCTACGGCTACCACGACTTAGGCCCTGGCGCGGAAGAGCTCGTCCGCAATGATCGTGCCAAAGGGCTGTTTAAAGACCCTAACGTCCTCGGTCCTTTTCTCGTTCCCTTACTCCTTCATCATACGGCTAAGGTCATTGACGGTGAACGCTCACTGTTAGGGTTCCGGGGAGTGATCATTTTTCTGTTTATGTACTCGTTGTTGGTGACCTTCTCCAGGGGTGCTTGGGTAAACGGTTTATTGGCTTACCTCGTATTTCTACCCCTGCTGTTTGCCTCCTTGCGCTCCGCGCGACAACGCAGGCGCCTGGTCCTGCTAGTTTCGGCGGGGACGTTGCTCGCAACAATGGCCCTGACATACCTCAGCACGACAGCTGCGCTAGAAGAGATGATCGAAAAGCGTGCAAACCTCGTCAACCGCTATGATGTGGCAGAAGGCGGTCGGTTCGACACGCAACGCAAACTGATTCCAGACATCCTGCAGGCACCCGCTGGCTACGGACCAAACCAGGTCACGCCAAACACCGGGCAGGCGCCGCACAATGTCTATCTAAAAACTTACTCTGAATATGGCTGGCTCGGTGGTGGCGCCTGGCTCGCCTTTAGCGCACTAACCGTAATTTTCGGGTTTATCGCCGCGATGAAGCGTTCAAGCGTTCAGCGAGATACAATAATCGTATTCTCGAGCACTCTAGCCATTGCCGTTCAAGGCCTCACAATTGATACACTGCACTGGCGGCACTTTTTCCTATTGCTTGGCATGCTATGGGCACTGATTCACATCACTCGTATGACCGAGCCATCCCATCGATCAGCGAGCGCACCGAGCGAGTGAGTGACCCTGTAAGTGATAGCGACGGGGCCAGGCTGTTGCACCCGCAACACCCATTGGAACTACGGAAGCTTGAGACCGACCAACCTATCTCAGTCGTCTGCGAGCAAGTCAAGCAACGCAACTGGTCCAGAGTTGCAATAGGTTACGAAACGTCGGTCCATCAGGGTAAACCCATATTCCTAAAGCAGTTCGTCGATCGGCGAGGCCAGTGGCACTTAGACCAATATGAAGACGAGTACAAAGCAATAGCGAAAGCGAAGGAGCTATTCTCTCCATCAGCCAATATTCCAACTCCGACCTACAAGAACCTTGAGCTTCAGGTAATCGGCTTCGACTATTTTCGAATGACGACCATTGATGTGGTCTTGCGATCAACCAATGACTCAGATATCTGCAGCCATGCTTTTGACTATGTCCTAGCGGCTTCCTGTCAGTTTCTCGAAACTCTGAAATCGACCGATGAAGAAAATCAAACCGGGCAAAACTCTCCAGTATTTCGTGGCTTTGATATCCGCAATATCGGTATACCTGGAACGACACCAGAGTTGTTGTGGAATGAACGGCCATACTTGTTCGATTTTGGGACTTATAGAAAAGGCTCCCACCAGGAAGCGGCAGCCCGCATTCTGGTAAGCGTAGGCATGCTCAATTGGGGACGTCCGCTCGATCGTTTTATACGCGGCCCAGATGCCACATACTTTCACCAATCCGTCGCGAAATTGGCACCGTATCTTTCGAGGTCAAGACTCCTTGAACGCCTAACCCATGAGTACGAGCACCGACGAAAAGATGTTCAGGGGGCAAACTGGCTGCAGCGCCAGTTGAAGCGCTTGGGACTCTATACGATTGGTTACGTATACGTACGCCGCCTGCGCGCGCTTATTCGAAAAGCATCGATGCCCGCCTAGCATCGGCGCAGATGTTAAAGAACTGTCAGTAAATGTATGTCGATACTCGATTTTTGAGCCGCTGGCGATCAAACGGCAAACAGTCTAACCAATGAGTTCGGGTTACTATTCATGGAGAAATACTGCAGTAGTTGAGTGACGGCTGGTTTACTTATGCACGATGAATTTTCTGTAACGGACATTTACCGAATTCTCCGGGAGCGCAGGGTTAGCATTGCTGCATGGGTGCTGCTTTTCGGGCTGGCAGCCATCGCTTGGGCCACGCTCTCGCCACCAAGCTATCGTGCCTCAACGACTCTGCTGGTAGGCACGGGCCTGAACCCCTTGCCCGAAGGCTTGGCAAGCTTCGACGCAAACTACGAACCGCTCGTACTGGATCATGTTGCCGCACTAACTTCTACGAGCTTAGCCGCTGAAGTGCTCGAGCAACTCGGATTGCAGCACGACCCGGAATTTCGACCGAATGGTTACAGTACCAACGCCTCACTAGACGAAGCGGGGCAATCGGAGCTCGTTCGCAACTTTCGAGAGAAGCTGACGGTGTCTAGCACCGACGAATCCAATGTGCTCGAAGTACGTTTCGAAACGAACGATCCAGAGAAATCTGCGCGTATCGCCAATGCCACTGCACAAGCCTATCTTGCCACCCAAGCTCGGTTCAACAGAGAGCGCTCAACGGAGCTGGCTGATTGGCTCGGACAACGCACAAGTCAGCTGCAGAACATCATCTTCGACATCGAGATGAAGCTGGCAGCCATGCGTCAGTTGAAGGATCTACCACTGGTCGAGAGCGAACTCCAATTACGCGAGCAAGAAGGACTGAATGAACAGATGCTTTCCCTCCAAAGTGAGAAAGCGGAAGTCCAGGCGAAACTTGTGCTAGCAAGGCGATTAGGCCGAACTGCAGATGGCTCAAACATCGAGCTCGAGGACACCATCAGTTCGGCAACGCTCAGAAGCCTGGTGGAGCAAAAGGTCGAAGCAAATCGGTCCATCGCCGAGCTATCGACCAGTTACGGGCCAAAGCATCCGTTGATGACAGCAGCAATTGCGGAACGCAGTCAGATTGCCAGTCAATTACGGCAGGAGGCATCGAACATCCGGCGATCGCTGCAGAATCGACTGGATGTGATCAGCGGTCGGGAAACAGAATTGCGCGGACAAGTGGCATCGCTGTCCGACCGATCTTCGACGACCTATATCGAGAACATCGAACTAGAACGATACGAAACCGATCTTGCGGCGAAGAAAACTCGGCTGGCCTCCCTGCTAGCCATGCGAGACTCTATGGCTCAACGGGAAGGTTTAGACACTCGTTCGCAAACAACTCGGGTGGTAGCGCCTGCACTGGTTCCCTATGCGCCATCGTCACCCTCACGCGCGGGACTGATCGGCATAGCCCTGTTTACTGGCCTGCTATTCGGTATGTTTTGGGCATTGATTCGTGAGTTACTCGACACGCGCATCAACTCGCCACGTAAACTTCTTGCTTGTGCTGAGCGATTGCCGATAGGACAAGTGCCGCTCTTGAAGGGGCTGTCTAAAAATGTCTCAGCGAGCAGGCGGTATCTGGTCGACGATTCCGATCACGAGTTTGCAGCCGCTATTCGGAGTGCCCAGTGGAATTTTAATCTACAGCACAAGAATGTACTAAGCGGCAGCGTTCTCGTGACGAGTGCGCTACCCGGTGAGGGCAAGACAACGATTGCGGCAGCACTGGCTCGCTCGCTGTCATTGGCGAACAAGTCTGTGTTGCTCATTGATGCCAATTTCAGCCATCCAGGAGCGCACAGCGAACTTGGCATTAGCCTGAAGAGCACTGGACTCAGTAATCTGTTTACCGGAAAACAACAGTTTTACAAACTACTTCGTAAAGATCCGATCACCAAGGTGCACCTACTCAGCACTGGCCCCAAACCCCAAGACCCTGCGGCACTG
>JBPCXR010000012.1:0-5122 GCA_051027215.1 Pseudomonadales bacterium
ATAAGCGGAACTTAGGAGCTTGTCGAGAATGCAAACAGCGTTCAAAGAGCTTAATCGGCTATGAACTCCACTCGCTCGACAACCCAGACCTGCACGTCCGGATAATCTGGAACCATCTTATGATCTATGATCTCGCTGTTGTGTCCGCGTACCCGGACCTCAAAAGGGGCAAAACGGCGATGGCCCAGCTGATTAGCGCCTGACAGACTGACCCGCAATAAACCGGGACCGGGCGCAGTTTGTACCCGCGCGCGCAAACGTAGGAGACGGGGATTGGAGTGGTACGACAAGGTGCCACGGAGGCAGAACACCCGATCGGAATCACATACACGCTCGTTGTGGAACAGGTAATCCCGCGGGCCAGCAAGAGCACCGGTCACGAAAAATAGCGCTGATGCGGTCAGCAGTAGAGATAGGCTCCCTCTCATATACAACAACCGTATATCCCGAAATACTCTTGAAACCGAAACATCCGCTTTGGGTCAAAAGCGGTCCCTCAGTAGTTTAGCAGCCCAGCAGCTGGTTTCGGCCAGAAGCGGACGTTCACATCAATCCACTTCTTAGGTAATCGGATTTCGCTTTCGCCAGAAAAAAGCGGCGAGCAATGCTCGCCGCTTTTGGACTAATGTCAATTGCACTGATTATCTCAGTTGCGTAAACCTGCGATTTTCCGCGAGATACGCACGGGCCGAATCGCAATCGACAAGGTGGTTCAACAGCCTGCCGCGTGTTTCAAAGCCGCGGCCGTTGCCTATCACCTCATAATCAGCGCCGAGATCGGCAAGACTTGCATGGGCTGTCATCCATTTAAAATCGAATGTCTCACCGCCACCGCCGTATTGTGGATACCAATGAAAGTACCCTGCATCAGATCCCGCCGAGCTCATATATTGAGACCACTCCTCCATCGCTGTGCCAAGCGCTGCAAATGTTGCACCACTTTCAAAGCTGCAATCCGACATGGTCAGTACAGCTCCATCAGGCGGATTGTCTGCCGGAGGCGCCTTGAAATTGATTGACGCGAAGTTGGCACGCGAACCGCAGGTCGCTATCTCGCCGAGTTCATCTTGCAACCCATCATTGGTGGCAATATAAGCTGCATTCCCCTCGCCCAAAACAACGGCATTTTTTGCGGCTCCCATCCAGACAAAGTCGAAGCCGCTATTCTGTCCTGGGCCGTAGTAAAACGGCGTCAGCGTCCAGGCGGCATAGTAATCAATATCATTTCTATCGGCCCATGCGGTCCATTTGTCAACCCAGCGATCGAGGTCGGCTGGCCCCTTCCGGTCATTATACGTGCAGGCAATTAATTCAACAGGAATCACTTTCATGCCGTCATCTTGTGCAACAGCGGTGCCCGATCCTGCCATGAAAACGACGCACGCGACAAAGGCCGTCAAAACTATCTTGTTCATATTTTTGTTCCTTATTATTGTTCCCCAAAAAAAGCAAAATGCGCTTCTTAACCTGCCTGAAATGGCACGTATAGGGTCTATTATAGGCCTAAATGTACGAGTTGAATTGGGAATCAATGACGTTCAGCAAGGCGGTCAATTAGTCTGCGAAGCAAGGCAATCGATATTTCTGGTACGGCAACGACGCAAAATTATCCCTGCTTAGACCTTGTTTGGGTTTCGTGGACACATTGTCCTAAGCAATGTCGATTGGTCAGCATAGACCATTGTCGCTTTTAGTTAGACAGTACGAACCAAATCTGAGCTTAACGCCCTCATTGGGTTATTATTCACCTGCAGATAAGTTTGATCAATGTGTTGCGTCGATCAGTTGAATCCGCAATCGAAAGCAGACGTTCAGATTGATGAGAATTGGAGAAATCGAAGGTCTGCTAACGGCCAATAGCAGACTCCGATGTCTATTGTCTGCTGTCGATTTCTGCCGCAGTCCGTTTCCGCGCGAGGTCATATGACTTTCCGGGAATCCATCGGCCCACGTGCC
Source organism: Pseudomonadales bacterium (assembly GCA_051027215.1). Taxonomy (GTDB): domain Bacteria; phylum Pseudomonadota; class Gammaproteobacteria; order Pseudomonadales; family Azotimanducaceae; genus CALHVX01. Next base: position 1,957 of record JBPCXR010000012.1, read on the forward strand.
CGCAATATCGCCGATACTCATTCCCATATTTGTGTCGAAGCCTGTTTTCTTCATAGCCAATAATCACCACATTAGCCACAAGGAAACACAGTCCCGTGTATTGAAGCAAGTCAAATGACATAAAGAACCAGGACTCGGCGAGCAAAATCAGCACTACACCAACATACATAGGATTGCGTACGAAACGATAAAGTCCCACGACAATTAGTCTTTGCGTTTCGTCAAATGGAGCAAGGGTTCCCCTGCCGACGTGAGCAAATGACCATATGCTTCTCAGGAGTATGGATGCTCCAATGAGTAGAAAAAGCACAGATAGGTACTGAGTCCAGAGCCATGACGTTGGCTCAGGAAAGCTGATTGGGTCGAGTATCCGGTAAGGTATATAAAACGCGACCGTCCCTGGAAATAAGACGATCATTGCGATGTTCCTAATTGCAAGCCCTACGCTTTCTAACATGACCAAATGTCGCCTTTGGGTCATTATCGGACTATTTCGCACATTTTAGCCCAATGTCCGGTTTCGTGGGTAAAGCGGACATGGTTTCAGCCTTTTCGTCTAATCATCGAGGTCTACTTTCGGCCAAAAGCAGCCGATCAAGAGCGTTGCTAGGTGTCGCTTTTCCCATCATTGTGGTTGTCTATTTTCGAATTGCGTGAGCATGTGAGTCCGAGCCTGAACACATGCCCATAAAGTCTCCCCTCTCGTCGAATTGGAATTTCCATTCCTTGAATAAGAGGTCGGTGCCTTCCTCGATTGGTTCGACTCCAAATCTTCTGTGAAGGTATCGGGCTAGACCTATCTTCCCTTCAGACTCCGCTACATTCTGTATTGTCGGAGCTACGTCTCTTAGCAGTTCCAGCCGCCACTCCAACGCTTTTCTGGCAGCCTGGATTTGTTCGAAATGATCCATTTCTTAACTGCCTACAAGTTTGTGAACCACCGATCAAATTATCAATTCGCAACTCTGGACGCCTACACAGTGCATTGCGATATTTTTTGCGAGTGGCCGCTTTGGGTCATTAGCGGCCTCTCAGCAGTTTAGCAGCCCAGCGGCTGGTTTCGGCCAAAAGCGGACCTAAGGACAACCACCCTGAACGGCCATCTGTGCCTCGTTTTTATCGGCAGGCGTGGGGTACGTTCTTGGGCACTATGTCGAGACTAAAACACACCCAGGTAACACTTTGGCCCGAAATCTCTGGCTGAATAATTAGCGTATTACCGTGGATATCACTGTTTGCGTCGTTACCATAGGTTACGACAATTTCTCCTGTGACAATTTCAATGCTCGAAACATACTTTCCCTGAATATTCGTAGCCGGCGGGAGGCCGGCTGTGACGTTGTCTGCCGGGAATTGATCGTGGTCAACGTAGTATTCGGTAACAGCCGCCTTCGCTTCTGAAGATAGCATTAGTCCTTCTGAAACTTGCGCACGCGAAAATGTATCCGCAGGCATGTTCGAAATCACCGCAATAATTCCGATGAACGTTAAGGACACCGCTGCGACCAGATGTAACTTTCGTCGCTTAATTTCCCGCAGAAACGTCATACTGACTCCCGACGAACATCTACTGTCGATTCAAGGCTGATAGATGCTCTGAAGACCGAATATTCTACTTCTTCTCAGAAGAGTTGGGTGGCATACGATCCACGATACGGAAATCTTATATGTCCGCTTTGGGTCAAAAGCGGCCTCTCATCAGTTTAGCAGCCCAGCGTCTGGTTTCGGCCAGAAGCGGCCACTGGACTTGAGCGCCGAAAAAATAGATTGCGCATCTAGTCCACGTACTTCAATAGATCAGGAGCGTACGGATCATACCAAGTGAGGCTATCTATCAGCTTCTGAATTTCGTTCCCCTCAATCTCTAGCCATTGGTGATAATGACAATTCAATAAGCCGTCTATTGCCTGTCTGTCGCACCCGTCGTCGCGACACATACTATCGCCCAGATCGAAGCCGTTCGAGATGTATGCCTCTCGGCACTGCAAGTAATCGACTATGACGTCTGGCGGTATATAGGGGGCTCGCTTCCACTCTGCTACCGCCACCTTTGGCACTTTGTACAAGTACCATGTGTCGGAATCTCGGGGCGCCAAACTTGCCTGCCAGTATTGATCGCATTGTCCGCAACGATATAGCCGATAGTGCTCCAGCCAACGCTCGACTAGCTTAGTACCGATCTGTTCAAACCTCGTTCGCATGTCGCGAAACTCAGCGACACAGTCTTGGATTTTCGACAGATCGATCCCTAACTCGGAATATTGATTGCAGTTGCAGTCAGTCAATTTCGATGCTCAGGCCGGAACCGGCGCACTGTCCTCGGCGCCGCAGTGAAAGGAAGCGAATGGCTGCAAAGGGTCAAAAGCGGTCTCTCACCAGTTTAACACTCCAGTGGCTGCTTTCGGCCAAAAGCGCCCGTCCGAATTTCAGCAAATCAGCGTCAATCCTTGCGCAATTCCTCATACAGTTCTGGTTCACCCACCCAGGTATCTTCCACTGCTTCAAGAAATTGCTGAAGTCCCGGATTGCGGTGAAAATCATTTATCAGAAACCGGTCATACGGGAAGTGGATGTCAGATAAACCTTCATCCAGCAGGGCTCTGTAATGAATTGCCAAATTAATCCGATCGAATTGAAACGCGATGAACTGTTGTCGCTCTGTTGGATTCAATGACGAAAAGTCGGCTTCGCCTCTGACTTTAATATCGGCAAAGACAGCATCGTTGTAGACCCCAGAATTGATCAAGCTGATTGCCGCGTTCATCGAATACGATGCTTCTGACCGCAACTGAGTGGTATTTTGCCTGATCTCGTAGCCTAGGAATAATAGCCCCGCGATTACGCCGAAGTTGGCAACCAACGACAACCAAGTGTTTAGCTTTTCTGTTTGCACTGCTGCACACCTGTCAAAATGGCCAACTCGGGAAACGGCCGCTTTGGGTCATTAGCGGACCTAAGAGCCTAGTTTATCCCAACTGCCGATTTTGGGTGTAAAGCGGACATTGATCTTGATTCGATCTCGCTAACTCTGTCAGATCAGGTACCGATTATCACAGTTAGTGTCGTGTGCTCCTGTCGTAGGCGACGACGGCGAGCTTCTTAATTCTGGTCAGCTCATCCTCAAGGCGTTTAACGGTGTCTTTCAGCATGTTGGACTTCGCCTTCT
>JBPCXR010000013.1:0-2672 GCA_051027215.1 Pseudomonadales bacterium
GTATGGGAGAGTCGGTGCCACCAATACTGGGTCAAATCATCGAATACGAGGAAAAGCGCAAAGACAGAGACAAAGTGCCAGTCGCTCAATACACCTGCGGAATTTGGGAAGAGCATTGCGCCGAGCAACAGTCCTCCTGCCAACACCATGGGTTGAATCAACAGCGAAAGCGTTGCGGTGCTTACGATTTCGACGGTGCCATCGCCGGTTTTTTGGTTTGGTTTCCTGAGGAACCCTGTTAGTCGCATTTCAGCCAGGATGAAACAGGAAAATAGCGCGATAACCGCAATCATTTCTGGTGCCATGTTGGGCTCCACAAGTCGATAGTGGCGACAGATTAGTCCTCACTGTGGTTGAATAATGCAAACTTTTTAGCATTTGGTGACTGATGCAGGATTCTTTGCTCGAAATCGCACCGCTGCTGGATGACCTCCTACCGAACGCGTTATCCGAGCAGGTCAAAGCCGCTGCAAAGCGGGTGACCTTCAGTCATGGGCAGCTCATTCAGACGCGCGGGGATACGAAATCGGGTTTATGCATCGTGCGTGCAGGCGCAGTCAGAGTGGGCAATCAGGGTAGAGATGGTTCTTACCTTACGACGTCCATCCTAACGCCCGGGCAATGCTACGGAGAATTTACCCTGTTGGCAGGATTACCTCGAACTCATGAAATGGTCGCTATTGGCGACACCAAGATAGATGAAATCAGCAAGCGCCGATTCTTAAAACTATACGATACCGAGCCTGAACTCGCGAAAGCGCTATTAAGAATTAGCCTCGTCAGAAACCATTCGCTACTAGAGTTTATGGACGACATGCGCCGCTTGCCCCTGCTTGTACATGTCGCGAAATTCGTTTACCGGGCCGCAGCAGGAAAGACAGCGATTAATATTCGCCAGGAAGATCTAGCATTTACGTTTGGCGTGTCGCGCGTGTCGATGGGGAAGGTCTTGAAGCGCCTCGCCGCACTGGACCTTCTGCGGTTGGGGTACGGCAAAATAGAGCTAGCGCCGCGACAGAGGTTCCAGAATTGGCTAGCCGAGCAAAGCTTGATTGAACCCCTCGCACCAGTGCTCGATGCTTAGCTCGACGGGTAGCCCAAGGAAACGCCTAGATGAGTAGAGGGTTAGGGGTAACCCTTTGATCTAGATGAAGAAAATAGCTCCACCTACTGGGCTCAACTGGCAAACGCATAGCAGCGACCCGCAATTTAACAGTCGAGTCGTGGAGTGGTTGGCCTCGCCCTGACTATTTATACTCAAGCGACAGCGCACCGCGCTGCCCGGTGTCGCGCACAGTTTGGTTGGGATCACTATTGGAAAACCTGCAGCTGCTGATCAGCGGCATCTCCCAAGGCTGTGTGTATGGGCTGATCGCCATGGGCTTCGTGCTCATTTACAAAGCCACCGAAATGGTGAACTTTGCCCAGGGCGACATCATGATGCTGGGCGCGTTCCTGGCAATCACCTTTGTGAACTTGATGGGCATGCCCTTCGTCTGGGGCGTGCTGGCCGCGATCGCCTGCATGGCATTAATCGGTACCGTGGTGGAGCGCCTGCTGGTTCGGCCCATGATTGGCGAGCCGCACTTTGCCGTGCTTATGCTGACCATCGGCTTGGGCTTTATTCTGCGGGCTATTGCCGGCGCCATCTGGGGCAATGAGCCGCGTTCGCTAGACACGCCGTACGCCGGCGAAGTCTGGCGCTTTGGCGGCCTGGTGCTGGGGTGGGAGAACATTGCGATAGTGGTGGGGACGGTAGTCCTGTGCCTGCTGCTGTTTCTGTTCTTTCGTTACACGCGCCTGGGCGTGGCGATGCAGGCCGCATCGCAGAATCAGCTCGCAGCGTTCTACGTCGGCATCCCGGTCAAACGCATCTACTCGCTGGTATGGGCACTGGCCGCAGCCATCGCCACCATCGCCGGCGTGCTCACCGCGCCGGTCTCGCTGGTGGATCCGCTGATCGGGTTCGTGGGCATTAAAGCCTTTGCAGCGGCCATTGTCGGCGGCTTCGGCAGCCTGCCAGGCGCGATCTTGGGCGGTCTACTGATCGGCATCGTTGAGCAGTTCGCTGGGCTTTACCTACCCCCCGGGTTTGCCGAAACCAGTGCCTATCTACTGCTTCTGGTGATGCTGTTGGTTCGTCCTCAAGGGCTGTTTGCCACCATGGCCCAAAAGAAGGTCTAGCCGTGCGCTTTATCCGCAAAACGCGCTACGCCCAGGACGTCGACCTGGCAAAACACAGCGGCCACTGGTTGTGGTACGGGTTACTGTTGGGCGTGTTGCTCGTTCTGCCGCTGCTGCTCGATCGCTTCTACCTGGGCGAGTTGGCCCAGGTATTCATTTACGCCATCGCCGGTATCGGTCTGATGTTGTTGGTGGGTTACACCGGGCAAGTGAGCCTCGGGCATGCCGCCTTTCTCGCCATCGGCGCCTACGCCCACGCCATCCTGCTTACCCATGGCCTGCCGTTGCCGCTGTCGCTACTGTTAGCCACGTTATTGAGCGCCGGGATTGGCGCCGTGGTCGGAATCCCAGCCTTGCGCATGACAGGGATCTACTTGGCCGTTGCCACCTTGGCGTTTGCCGTGATCGTTGAACAAACGCTGACCCATTGGCCTTCTATGACGGGCGGCTTTCGCGGCATGGCGGTGCCAAAAGCAACCTTTGCTGGC
>JBPCXR010000014.1:0-2687 GCA_051027215.1 Pseudomonadales bacterium
TCGTCCAGTGTCCAGCCCTCTCCGGTTTCGTCCGCTATCCAAACCTGGGGGTTAAGAGGAGGCGATTCTAAATTTCGGATCATGCGACACAAGACCTGATGTCCATTTTATACAGCTATGAGGGCACTGGGCCATAAAGCGCTGCGGCTCATCATCGGGGTTGCCATGCTCTACCAGTACCGTGCACAAGGAGTAAACATTCGGCGAACCCACCGACAATAGAATCAGCGGGTTAGCTGTTGCCTAAAGTGACGGGATAGCGGATAAAGCCATATGTCCTTGATAGGCACACTCTGTTTACCAGCCGGTCCGAGTTTCCCACGTCCTTTGGTTTTGCCGACATGGGTCCAATTTGCCGCTTTGTAGCAAGCGCCGGTGAAACGCGCGGTATCTACAAAAGTCTCCAATAAAGCAGGGCGTATGCCATATTGGCGTTCCCAATCAACAGGGAGTCGGCGTGCGCTCATCGCCAGAATCTTGGATGCAAGATTCTTTGAAACCACCCAGGGCATGATCAGAAAACGGGCATTATTGACAATCAACGGCAAGTTACGTTGGCGTTGTTGGTGACTCCAGCCGATAAATTGATCGCGTGGCGCAATCTGCCAGGCCGCGGCGCCAAAGCCCAAGGCGGCGACAATCTGTTGGTCGATGGTCACGAAGTAGCGCAGCTGCGCACCGGGTAGCGGCTTGTAGCCGAGGTAGTGGTAACGATCGATGTACTCATTCCACAACCGGGAGTGGTCACGATGCACCACAGGGCAGAGCTGCGCAGGGGCTAAGGCATGGACCGGTTGAGTCACTGCCGGCTGTGGATCGCTCTGCGAGGTGAGTCGGATCTTTTGTTTTGCCAGTTTACGCCGTGGCGGCGGTAGGGTGATCAGGCCGTCCTCGGCCATCCGTAACATTGCCACGCGGCATGACATTTCTTTGAGGCCGCCATCGGCCTTGAACCAGGCTAAAGCTTGGCAGGTTAAGCGGGAGAGGTCGGCACGCGTACGGTTGGGATCTTCGGCGATGAGCTCGCGAATCTGCTCCAGTTCCCGATCGATAAAATCACGCCCGCAATAGCGCTTCATGGAGGCTGCGATGGGCTCGATTGCGCTGCCAGAGCGCGATCAGCGGCCGGCATCGGTTTGGCCAAGTGCGCTTTGCGTTGTTCGCTCATCTGCCAGGGGACAAAGGCGCAGAGGTCCGCCGGAGCGCACTGCCCATTTTCGGCGCAGGCCGTCAGATAGCTGTGTAACCAATGGTGTGGATTGAGCTTCCACAGCAGTACGGTTTGGAACAGTGAAAACATCATCGCTGCCAGCTTGGCACTCCATTGGCTTGCGGAGCCGTAATAGTTTTTACGCCCCATACCGGGGTTGCGCATTCGCCGTTCTGCCGTATTGTTATCCATGGGAACTTGAGGGAACCTCACAAAAACAGTCACTCCCAGCCAGTGATTTATCAGGCTGTTGAGGACATCGCGTTGTGCGACGTGCAAGCCCTGCTTTTGCCGTTCTTGGTCGCAGCGCTCAGCGATCTGTTCGATGGCTTGCTCCAGCGCTTGATGGCGCTCCATAAAGGCCGGCGTTTGATCCTCTAAAGCCCGCGACCCATCCCGGTGTTCCAAGCGCTGCGCGTTAAGCGCATAGAGTTCGCCGATCGCTTCGACCCACGAGAACATCCAGCTCTGCAGGCCAGGCCAGCTTTTGGCCGCATCGAGGAAATCACGGCGCATGTGCGCCCAGCAAAACGCCAGGAGAATCACTGCGTTTTCCCGCGCCAAGCGCTTATAAGCGCTATAGCGGTCACACACCACAATGACCTGCTCCAGGCGCTTGTCCAGCCCGGAAAAATACGCAATGGGGATATCGCCACTGCGGCTCGGCGCCATCGTGTAATAGACCACCGAGGGGGATTGGGTCACCCAAAGATACCATCGATACCCCACTTTGCCTTCGATCGCTTCGAACACTTTCCAGCCGGTCTCGTCATTGTGAAACAGCTCCTCGGTCAGCTGCTTGTCGACGAGCTCGCCGACCAACGGCTCGAATAAGGGTGCGATCTGCTTTAGCCCTCCCGTGAGCGTGCCAGGCGCTATGAGTAGGCCACGATAGGCGTAGTCCGTGCACAAGTTATACGTAGCCCGGGAAAAAAGGAATTTGTTGAGCAGAACTTCTGTCCACACCGAGATGCCCACACCACCTTTAGCAACCAGACGCGGCGCCGCAGGGGCGGTAACAATACCCGCTACCCCCTCGCAGTCACAGGCTTGGGTGTACATCTTTCGTTTGATCAGGCGAACATGGGCTCTGACTTGGACCTCAATGATCCTTGAGTCCTCTGTCCGTGTGTGTGGAGCATACGCCTTCGCGCAAATGGGGCACTTTCTATCCTCAGGTGCTACATCTCGCTCTTCTTCAGCAACGGGCAGATCAGGCCGAGCGGTGCGGCCGTGACCTTGGCTGCCTTTTTGTTGGCCACGAGGTCGGCAAGACCCGCGACCGTCGTCCGTAGTGGGCTTATCTGCCTTCGTGGTCCCTTTCTCTGTCTTCTTACCATAGAGCCGTTGCTCGAGATCCCTGATCCTTGCATGAGCCAATTCAAGCTCCTGCTTCAGTTCTTCGTGTTGTTTCTTTAGATGCGCATGCTGACTCTTCCAGTAATTCCCTTGCCACTTGAGCTCAATATGCTCTGCT
>JBPCXR010000015.1:0-50139 GCA_051027215.1 Pseudomonadales bacterium
CGGGGCAACGCATCTCTTTCGCTAAGGCTTTTAAGGAGCGAGAGATTTCGGAGATCTCCACCGTGCGGTTGTCAGCTTTCGCGGAGCCTCGCATGAGCTGCAGATAGTCCACCATGATCATGCGCAGTGGCCCGTGCTCGCGCGCGACGCGTCTAGCGCGGGTTCGCAGGTCATTCGGACTCAGCGCTGGCGTGTCGTCAATCAGTAGCGCCTTGTCTTTGAGCTGGCTGACCGCGCTGGTGAACCGGTCCCAGTCTTCTTCCTTCAAGTCGCCAGTGCGCAAGCGGGTCTGGTCGATGCGGCCTAGGGAGGACAACATGCGCATCACTAGCTGATCTGACGACATTTCCATGCTGAACACCAGCACTGGTCCTTCATCAGCCATGACCGCGTGTTCGACCAGGTTCATGGCCAACGAGGTCTTACCCATGGAGGGTCTACCGGCGACGATGATCAGGTCCGAAGGTTGCAGGCCCGCGGTCTTGCCATCCAGATCTTCGAACCCCGTGGGTACGCCAGTGATGCGAGAAGTTGAACCGAACAGCTCCTGCACTCGAGCCACAGTGCTCTTCAACAACGGGCCCACTTTCTGTGGTCCGCCATCGGCCAGATGCCCTTCGGAGATCTGAAAGATCTCCTGCTCAGCGAGGTTTAACATTCCAGAACTGTCTAACCCGTCCGGGCTGAAAGCCCGATCGACGATGGCATTCGCCGCGCTAATCAGACGTCGCAGCGTCGCCCGCTCGCGGACGATGTTGGCGTAGGCCACCACGTTGCTGGCACCCGGGGTCACTTCCGTAAGCTCGCCCAAATAGCCGTAGCCACCCGCCTTTTCTAGCTGGCCCTTGGACTCCAGGCGCTCAGCCAACGTTACTGCATCCAGCGGCTGGTTCTCTTCTGCAAGCGAGAACATCGCCTCGAAGATGATCTGGTGGGAAACCCGGTAAAAGTCTTCAGCAGTCACCTTGTCTGCAACGCTGAACCACGCCTCGCCGCTGAGCATGAGGCCGCCCAGTACTGACTGTTCCGCCTCTACCGAATGCGGGGGTACCTTCAGCGCGCTCAACGTATTGCGTTGTGGCGCTTCCGGAACTACTGGCGCATCGAAGCCAGCAGGCTCAAAAGCGTCCGCTGACGCAGGTTCAGCGTCGTCGATCTCAGGAAAAAACTCAGCAGGCGGCTGCTCGTCTGAGGGCACGTCGGACATGAAAAGACTACCGCAAAAATCTCTCGGGGGGACTCAAGCCTAGAGCTTTCGACTAGCTTTGCAAGGCGTGTTTACCAGATCAAATTGCCTTACATCACCGCGAGCGCTAAGCATCTGACACGGCGAGCATTCCCGACCCAGAAACGCTTTTACACAGGCAGCATCCCCTTTGTAGTTGTCCCGACGCATCTGTGGATAGACTGTCGATAACCCTACGGCGGAAAACCTAATCTGGCGGACTTTGGCGGCCAGCTGCGTAACACTTTATGGACACCTGTGCACCGAGGAGCCCGTGATGAACCTGAGTTATCCTTTGACTGCCGCATTGCTGAGCCTAGCGCTCGCCGGCTGTGGCCAAAGCCCCTACGAAGCCTACCTGGCCTGTAAGCAGACCATCGAACAAGCCACCGTGCTTGGCGATACCAGCGCCTGCTACCTACAAGCCAATGCGCCCTACCTGCAATCCCCAGAAGAGGCCCAGGAACATTTGCAGCAGCTGCAGAGTTCCGGCCGGGCAATTTCCGGCTTAGTTCGTGAGGATGCACTGGTCGATGACGATGCACAGAGAGTTGCCTTACGCCTCGGCTATACGGACGAAAAACCTGAACACACCGTCTCCGGTTACAGCGCGATCATGCAAAAGGTTGACGGGCAGTGGAAATTAGAACGAAGCAAAGTACGGATGCTGGACATAACGCGGGGCAGCCTCGGCTCAGCGAGCGCGCGCGTGGAGTTCGCTGGCACCCACGATCTGAAGTCTCAAAACATGATTGCCCGGTACAAGGGCGGAGATCCCAACTACTATTTGCGATTCGAGGACCAGTTCGAGAGCATCGCTGTGATGTTCAGCTCGAATCAACCCTTGGTGCCGGGCAGCTATGATTTTAACGGCCCGATCTCCGCAGAGATTAGCGCGGGCTTCCAAGAGTTCTTCAGCCGAGACCCGGTCGGTACGCTGGTAATCGAAGAGCATGCCGATGGCACGCTCTCCGGAAACTTCGAGGTCAGCCTGACCAGCAACAACTACGGCGACATGTCTGCCAAGGGGTCATTCGCCCAAGTCCCAACTTCAGACTAGGGACGCGGTCGCGTTTACTCGGCGATCACCTCAACGGCAACCTGCACCATCACCTCTGAGTGCAGCTGGATGTCCACCTGATATTCACCCAGTTGGCGAATAACGCCTTCGGGCAGGCGCACTTCGCTGCGATCCACCGGCGCAATCTTTGCGGTAATCGCATCGGCAATATCTTGCGTACCAATGGAACCATAGAGCTTGCCCTCTTCACCCGCCTTAACCATCAAGCTGATGGTCTGCTCAACCAGCTGCGCCGATCGGCCCTTGGCCTGGTTCAGCTTGTCACTGGCCGCGCGTTCGAGCTCAGCCCGGCGCTCTTCAAAAATCTTGCGGTTTTCGTTAGTGGCGCGCACCGCTTTGCCTTGCGGGATCAGGAAATTGCGGGCAAAACCGCCCTTAACGCCAACCTCATCTCCTAGATCACCCAACTTGCCCATGGCTTCGAGCAGAATCACGTTCATGTTCGACTCCTATTGGTGCTGGTCGGTATAGGGCAGCAGCGCCAGATAACGCGCGCGCTTCACTTCTTGGGCGAGCTTGCGCTGAAATTGCGCCGTAGTACCGGTGATGCGACTGGGTACAATCTTGCCCGTCTCTGTGACGTACTGCTTGAGCAAGTCTAGGTCTTTGTAATCGACCTCATCGAGATCAATGTTAACGCGTTGAAACTTTCGTCGTCCGAAGCGGCGGCTCATTCTGCGCTCTCCTGTTCAGTATCAGCTGGGGCTTCTGAGCCGGAATCGTCAGCACTTTCGCTGGCGGCAGCCTCGCGTCGCTGAGCGTACTCCTGCTCGCGACGCTTCTCACGTTCGCGATCTTTTTCCTGCTCTTTGAGTTCTTCTTCAAAAATCTTGGAGTTGCCGGTGACCGCCTTCTTGCGCGAAACGATCATGTTGCGCAACACCGCATCGTTGAAGCGAAAAGCACTCTCCAGCTCTTTTAAGGTATCGCCATCTACCTCGATGTTCATACACAGGTAGTGCGCCTTATGGATCTTATTGATCGGGTAGGCCAGTTGGCGGCGACCCCAATCTTCAGTGCGATGGACTTTGCCGGCGCCACGCTCAACGAGAGCCTGATAGCGCTCGAGCATGCCGGGGACCTGATCGGACTGATCAGGATGGACGAGAAACACGACTTCATAGTGCCGCATTGGGTTCTCCTTTTGGTTTACGCCCCCACCTGGCCGCTATTGAGAGTGGCGGTGTGGAGCAAGGAGACCGGTTAGCTGGCCACAATAGATGAGCCAGATAGGACCGGTCGATGTTCGGGACGCGGATACTACTGGAACGGTTCGCTGGAATGCAAGATTGCTCTACCTAAGTGCTGCTTTCGCCCGCTAACAGCGGATGTCGAAGGTTCCTTTCGCATTCGATCCAGATCGCCTGAACTCGGCGCTACCCGATACCCGTTGCCCATCAATGTTGCTGCTGATGGAGTCGACTACCGCCCGCCAACTGTTCGGATCACCATCGCTGCCAACACTCACCCCATTTGGGCCACCCAGGTCTATGACGATTTCAACTGCAGGATCTTGCGCCGCCGTACCGGCAATGCTCACCACGTTGCCGGGATAAACGCTACATTGTATCGAAGGGACGAACGTCCAGGTTTGCCCGTCGATGGTGACTGTGCCCGTGCTTTGCTGGTTGCTCGCAGCATCCTCCGATCCACAAGCTGAGAGACAGATGCTGCTTAGCGCGATGACGGCTATGAGTCGATGCATGAGACTTTCCCTGCTAGTTAAGCGTTGCTGGTCCGCGATATGCGGTGCGATTCCTCACTTAGATACGTAGAGCTTTCACGGAGCCCGCCAAGTGTGGGCCACAAGTAGCGGTCTCGGACATGGGTGTTTACCAGTAAGTGGCGGTGTTTTACCCCACGGTGCGTTGATTCATAGTGTAGCGGGCACATATCGAGGAAGTTTTATGCGAACCCAACTGATCGGATCAACGGTCATCATAACGATGGTCATGAACAGCTACGCATGGGGAGTGCCCGCCATACCACGGGCTCAAGTGCCCGCTGATATCAAAGCTGTGATGACAGAGCAACTCGCTGGTGTCGGCCCAGCACGCCCATCAACCCCGGCACAGTTGGCAGATGCTCGCGGCGTAGCCTATCGAGTCGCCGACCAGTACGCCCCAGAGAACTTCTACATCGATGACTTGGTGGACAAGCTGGAATACGAGCCGCTGCAAGCATTTCAGTTTGTTCGGGACCGTATCGGGCTGGAACCCTACCAGGGAGTCATGCGTGGTGCAGAGGGCACACTCGCCGCTGCTGCGGGAAATTCCTACGATCGCGCCCTCCTCCTACAGCGATTGCTCGATGACATGGGCTATGAAACCCGCCTAGCATATGGTGAGCTCGACTCTGCCATAACTTCCCGCCAGAGCTTTCAATCGCAGCTCTTCGATAATGCCGGTAAGCACACGGATCCAACCGCACTCATGGCGCTGGCCGGTTTCGGAGGTCAATTAAAAGACCGAATGCTAAGCCGCGCACGTCGCGACTACGGATTGTTGCGGCCCCATGTAAATTCACAATCAGCGCCCAAACCCTCTTCACTTAGCGGTTCCCTCAGCCATATCTGGGTCCAGGCCAAACTCGAATCCGAGTGGACCGATCTGGATACCAGCTTTAGCAAAGCAGAGCCTGGGCAACGCTTTGCAGAAGTCACCAAATACGCAAAAGCGCCCGAGCCTGGGGAGCTGCAACAAATCACCCTCACTGTTATCGGAGAAGCGCTGTCTGGCACTACGCTCAAAGAGTCAGTTCTGTTGCAACATTCTCTATCGGCGCAAGCGGCACAGGGAGCACACGCCTATCTGTATTTTCAGCCCAAGGGCGGCGGCGGCCTTGGCGCCACCCTAGAGAAAGCGCTTGGGCCCCAGGACTTTTTCGTTCCAGCGCTGTCCATCGATGGGGAAATCGTATCGGGATCTGCCATGCCGGGAATACGTCAAGCAGATGCCGAGAAAAAGGACTTCTTTTTCGGAAACTCGAGCCTTGATGAACTCGCTGGGTTGTACCTGGACGTCACGCTCGCGGTTCCCGGCCAGCCGCCAACCACCGAGAGACGCATTCTGTTAGATCGATTGTCCGCACAGACGCGCCTGAGTGACAGCATCGACATCAAATCGCTCCATGAAGTGCCTGCCACGGAGTCAGTTCCGATACCTATGCAAACGGTACATCAGATCCTTTTCTCCAACGGCGGTTACAACCCGAATCAAGTCGCTACTGATGTGGGCTTGGGTATGTACTTCGCCGGAGAGTATCTGTCTGATGATGACGCCTTCGAATCGCTACCGCTGGATTCGATACTCTGGCCTGTTTCTACCCAACGTATCGCCGCGCTGGCGGCAAACGAGCGCTTACTCACCGAAGCGCTCAATGACCAACAGGGATTACGGTTCTTCTTTCCGAGCCCCCGCGTTTATATCTATAGCCTGAGCATTGGGGACAACAACGACCCAGCGCCGACCTATACGGTGGATCTCCTGCACGATCCAATTGAAGCCGTCGCCGTAGAAGGAATCAAAGCGGCTCAAGTCTTCGATCGCCGAGTTTGGCACGGCATCCTGCAATCAGCGTTTGAAAATACTTGGATCGAAGGGCCAATGCTGCTGATGACCGGACAAGCGGAAAGCATGCACAGCGCAAGTGCTGCGCTAACCGGCAAAATCTCCAAGCTCGATGGTACCGACAAAAGTGCTTTGAAGGGGCTGAATCGAGCGCTTAGGCAAGACTTGGGAACGGGCGCCACTGTGCTTCTGAGCAGCAACCCAACAGATAAGACTCCTGCTTGGTGGCGAATCTCGAAGGACGGTACCACCAAGGCCATGTTGGGCTTTGGACTGGGCGGCGCCGAAGGTTCACCGCTCTGGTACAACTACACAAACGCCCGACCGCCTGGATATCACTACATTAGTGAGGCAGAGACGAATCGCTTATTCAACAACGACAGTCAAACCGAGTATAAGCGCCAAGTTCGTCGAGCGATGAAGGAACTCAAGCAAAGTGACGCCAACAAGAAATTCGAAAAAAAGCACTCAAGCCGGGTCAGCCGCGCTGGCCACACACCAAAGACAGGAGGTTCGTGCGCTCGAGGTGGCACGGAGTATTCGATTACGCAATGCATATCGACCTGGATCCTAAATATGTCTGCGGTAAGTTTCATGGCGCTCATTATCGTGTCGGTAGTTTTTGTCGCGCTGGTGTTACTCAAAGCATTCACGGTCATCGCTAGCGCTGCCATGAACCAGAACTAGTAAGCTGATGCAAGTCAGGCGCGCTCTGATCCTCTTATCAACAGCAACAGCCCATGGACCGGCTTGGCATTGGCGGAGAAATCTCCGAGGTTGCGTATCTCCTTCTACGTTGATTAGGAAAAAGCCGTGAAAATACACAATAGGAATCTCTGGCTTGGAGTGGGTTGCATCGCAGCTGTCCCGCTCCTCACAGGATGCAATGAACCAGTGGAACCTGGCACAGAAGCGTCTGCCGCACCAATTTCTGTAGCAAGCAAACCTACTGCAAATAGTAACCTCACCAACCCGTCCATGGGCACCGGCCAGGGCACCTTCATCCTCCCCGGTGAACGCTTCGAATTCGCCGTAACCGACTGCAGTACCCAGCCTTACCAATTCGGCGGCGCCAAATACCATATTTCCTTTACCGGGCACGGCACATCTTCCAACGGTCGACCCTTCAACATCAGCGGCCACCACGCGACCGGCTCAGATGGCAAAGGCCCACTGGATCGGCAAACGATCCTGCTCGGTGAGAAAGTGGCAGATTCAACGCCCCCGCAGACCATCCCGGGAACCAACATGACCATGCCGACGCAACCGCGGCTGCTGGAGCGCACCAACTACTTTAGAGCCGGCGAAGGTTGGATGCGGGCGGGTGGCCGTGCCAGCCTAGGCGAGGGACCGATACTGACCGTCGACGGTAACTTGATCTCAGGTCGCGCGGTGTTTTCCGGAGCACCTAGCGACGATCCCAAAGGTCGCAAGAAGGATTTGGGTGAAGGCGAGCTGCACGTGGTCTGCAACCCCCTGAGTTGAGCAGGCCAGGTGCTAGCTCAGCACAACATCTACTGAACGATCCTTTCTTGGGCCTTAGCCCAACGCATGCGCGAAATAGGCCTTCACCTTACGCCACTCTCTTTGGGTCGTACGTAGCGACATACCCAGTATCTCAGACGCCTCTTGATCGGTCATACCGCCGAAGAACCGTACTTCGAAAAGCCGTGCAGCACGCTCATCCGTCTCGCCTAGCTTGGTCAGCGCGGCATCAATGTCTAGCAGCGTCGCAAAGCCCTCGGCGCTGGTGCCCACCTGCGTGCTGTCGATATCTACATGTTTAGCACCAGCGCCGCGCTTTTCTGCTTGCTGCCGACGTGCAAAGTCTATGATGATTTGGCGCATGGCTGTGGCCGCCACAGCCATAAAGTGAGCACGGTTCTGCCATACGGCACGTTCCTGCTCGCGCAAGCGGAAGTAGGCTTCGTGCACGATCACCGTGGTATTTACCACAGCATCCCGCGCATGATTGCCAAGCTGGGCATGGGCAATCCGTCGCAGCTGATCGTAAACCTCTTCCACCAGCTGCTTGAACGCCTCTGCATCGCCCTGTTGATAGCGTTGGATCAGTTGCGTCAAGTCTGGCTCAGCCATCGGCGGTTCCCGCTGTGGTGTTGGTTTCGGCCGCTGTGGGCTTGCGCAGTGAGGTTATCAGTTCCGAAGCACGACTGTGGCGCACGCTACCAGTTGACAATTGCGAGACCAACGCCTGTGCGTGAACCAGTTGTGCCTGCGGGTCTTGCGCTGCAACCGCTTCTTGTAGTGCTAGCTCCGTGCGCCGCCAGCCGCTGGTGGGTAGCGAAGGTAAAAGAACGGGTAATGCGGCTTCAATATTTAGTCGCGCGGACTCGAACTGTCTTTGCCGAGATCCACAGCGTGCTAGGCCCATCTTCGCGGCCGCCAGCCAACTGGCATTGGCGGGGTTATCGCCCACCACGCTGGCAATCTGTGCAAATGCCGCACAAGCGGACTTCTCATCACCATTGAGGAAATCGTGATTCGCCTGTTGTAACTCTACTCGGCGAACTAACGGATGAGCGTCTCCGAGTAACGCCACAAACGCTTGCTTAGCTGCGATCAGTTGCTTCTCCGCAGCTGTGACCCTACCCATCTCAGAGAGTACGGTGCCATGATTAAAGACAACACTGATCGCCAGCATCTTCTGCGCGGAGATCTCGGCAACTAACGCGGCAGCGCGATCCAACACCTCAAGTGCACCCGAAAAATCTCCGAGTTCAGTTCGCACCCGTCCGAGATTGTTGAGCACCAGCGCCAGTTCCGGATGTTCACCGCCGAGCCTGGATTGCGCCTCCTGTAACAGTACCTCAAACGCTGCCTCTGCAGCAGTGAGGTTCCCGGCAAGAAATTCGCCGCTGGCCACGCCACTCATTGCCCGCACCGAAAGCGGGTGTTGGGGTCCGTAGGCAGCTTCATATATCGCGTAGGCATCACGGTTTAGTTGCAGCACTTGGGAATTGTTACCCTGAGCTGCCTGTACTGCCGCAAGGCTGGCCTTAGAATCGGCAATGCTTACATGATCGGCTGGTAGTACCTGCTCCCGAATCATCAGCGTTTCTTCGTGTAGCTGTTGGGCCTTTTGCCGATCACCCAGTCTACTGGTGGCCACGGCTAGGTTGATCAGCGCATCAGCCGCCTGGGGAGTCTGGCGCCCAGATTGCGTCGTGTAGATCTGCAGTGCTTGCTCGGCCTGCTGCTGAGCCCGCTCATAGGCGCCGTTTTCAATGAGTGCGTTAGCGAGATCGTTATGAGTCTGAGCCACCAACTCATGGGTGGGTCCAAACTGAGCTCGGCGACCCGCCAGGCTTTCTTCAAGTAGCGCCACTGCACGTTCGTAGCTACCGTTACCAAGGTAGGCGACGCCGAGCATGTGCTGTAACTCAGCGAGCGCTTTGGGATCGTCCGCGAGGTCTTGTCGATAGCGTATGTCCGCATACTGCAGCAGGTCCTGAACGGTTTTCTCTGACTTCCATGCACCGAAGGGGTTTGCGGCATCGAACAGACTCTGCAAAAAGGTCGAGACCCGTTCCGCGCGAGCCGCCTCGGCCCTGGCACGCTCTGCCTGCACAGTGGTCGCAATGCCGCCGGAAACAATCGCCGACAGCAACAAACCAGTAGACGCTACCCCAAGCCGATGCCGGCGCAGGAATTTTCGCACAGCATAAGTTTGGCTCGGAGGATGCGCGAGAAGTGGTTCATGGTTTTGAAAGCGACGTAAGTCAGCTTGCATCTGCGCAACAGAGCCATAGCGTTGCGTCGGTTCAAACGCTACCGCCTTGTCGACGATCAAATCCAGCTCTGCGTTAACGCCAGCCATGCTGCTCGCCGCGCTGACGGGCGTGACTTCCATCTGACCCACCCGTTGTGCCAGGCTCGCTGCGACGGCTCCGCTATGATCTACCGGAACTCGCCCCGTCAACAGTCGGTACAGAAGCGCACCTAGGGCGTACAAATCTGACAAAGCACTGACTGGTTCGCCACGAGCCTGTTCGGGGCTCGCATAGTTCGGGGTCAGCGCTAACACTGCTGCCTGCTCGGATTCTGAACGATTCAGTACCGTCGCAATGCCGAAGTCCAACAACTTCGGCTCGCCAGAAGTTGCCACCAGCACGTTGTCGGGCTTTAAGTCTCCATGCACAACCAACTGACTGTGGGCGAAAGCGACTGCACCTAAAAGCGTGTCGAACAAGCGCAGCCGTTCAAACAAACCCAGCTGTTGCTGTTCGCAATAGTTGGCGATGTCCGTACCCGCCACATACTCCATAACGAAGTAAGGACTACCCTGTTCGGTGAGCCCGCCATCGAGCAATCTGGCAATGTTTGCGTGTTCTAGCCGCGCAAGAATCTGCCGCTCGGCTAGAAACCGCTCACCGGCGGCACTGGTTAGACTGCGACCGGGTAGCACCTTGAGGGCAACAGTCTGCTCGAAGGCACCATCTGCGCGTTCAGCGAGATATACGGCGCCCATGCCACCCCGGCCTAACAGCTGGTGAGTCTTATAACGTCCGATGCGTTGTCCAGTTAAATCTTGGGCCTGATCGATCTGCTCGCCTAGCGCCTGTACAACTGCACTGGCGGCGGCACCCGACAGCTGCTGATCCCACTGGGTTTGCTCTGCAGCGTTTAGCAGTTCGCGCAACTCGGCTGCAAGGTCGGGCTGGGTTGCCGCTATGGCATCGAGCTGCTGGATCCGGGCTTCCCCATCGAGATCGAGCAAATCGGTCAGTCGTGGCTCAAGCTCTTCCCAGGACGCCATTCATCCGTACCGTACAACCGGAAAGGATCAGTATAACGCCGGAAATCGGGTGCGCCGGGATTTACCTTGCCACCGACTACGAGGCTCAACGCACCAGCACAGTCCGCGTCTGGCCCGCCGGGATCTGCACGGGGTATCGATGGCGTTCGCCGAAGCGCACCTCATAGCTGCCTGCGGGCAGTGTGAGCGGCGGATCTCCAGTAAAACCGCCGCCCACAAACATGCCTTTGCTGTCGTAAACATCGAACTTTCGCGAAGACAAGGTAGCAACGCTCGCACTCAGCGAATCAGCGCTGTCTGCGCTGCGATAGGCGCCACCTCCCGCTATGGCCCAGCGCTCGAAAGTAGCTTGCAACGCTTCATCGTCTACGGCGAATCCAATAATGTTAACCACGGTATCCAGACCTGCATCGCGCAGCGCCGTAATGGCGGCTTCGGCATCGCCGTCGCAGGTCTCTTCCCCGTCAGTGATTAACAACACCGTCTTCTCGCCCTGCACGCCGGATAGATCAGCGGCTGCAGCTTTGAGCGAGTCAGCGATGGGCGTGCGGGCTAAGTTTTGCGGCACTATCTTTTCGAGTAGCGACGTGGTTGCACTGCGATTGAGTGGTGCCAGTGGCAAGGCCAAATCGGTTCGACAGCTCCCAGCTTCTTTGTGACCAAACACCCGCAAAGCAAACTGAGTATTCTCAGGCAGTTGCTCTTGTACGAGTTTATTCAAGGTTTCTCTGGCGATCTGATAGCGACGCTTACCCTCCAGGCGCTGCAACATGCTGCCCGACGCGTCCAGCACCACCTCCAGCGTCGGCTTCGGTAACTCGACGCTGGGCGGCTGGTCTGCGGGTGCTGGCTTGATCAACAACCATCCTGGCTCCGGTTCGGCTTCGAAGCGGGTCTGCATGCGTACTTGATAAGGCGCTGGTCCGCGAATGCGCGCGCTAGCACGGTCAAACGCCCGCGCTACTGAGCCAACGTTCTCAACATATTCGTAGTAACCCTCTCCGACCATAGACCAATCTTCCAGCAAGTCTTGTTCCCGTGGCGGCTTTGATCCGAAAGCGCCTCGGGAGCTGACCCCCATTGCAATGATCATTGGTCGAACCGCATCCAGAGTCGGCCAAAGATTGCGATCACGATTGGTTGCCGCATCGGTGATGAGCACGATGATGCGCTGTCCTTGCCGGTCTTTGAGTTTGGTTGATGCCTGCACCAGCGCGGTTTCTGCCTCGCTGGAATCACCTGCGCCGTTGTAATCGTTGAGCACCGACTGCAGCATGTAGGGCTGGTCCAGCCACTGACGACTGAGAAACCCCCCGCCAAACGGCAGCATGTGCGCTTCATCGCTCCCTGGCTTTACGTCCTTAACGTAATTCAACACTGCCTGCGCAATGATTGGCCTAACCGCCGCCGTGCTGCCACTGGTATCCCAGGTAAAGACCACAGAGCGCGGGGGTTCGGAAACCTTCAGCCAGTAGTCGCCCGGCACCACTGTGGCTGTAAGGAGCCTTTCCCCAGGTTCGCTGCCACTTTGGGTCAACTCCAATTCTTCTTCGGCGGTATTGTACAGCGCAGCCTGGGCCCGCACCGTAGGATGGCCCCTGAGTGTGACGTTGAGGATGTTGTGGCCACTGGGTACCGACACGCGGTACCAATTGTCATAGTCGTTAAGCCGAACGACGCCATCGCGCCATTGCGCTGGCTCGAGCAACAGCGCCTTGTTACGCATCCTGTGCTCCGGCACTTCGCCAGCGCTAGCCACCAGCACGGGGGGATGGGTCCGCTCATAGGGACCATCTGCAGTATTGTGGCCCCACTCGCCCAGAATAGAGCCGTGCTCGTCCGGCGCTTCGATCACCGAGATCTGGTCCGGCACGCGAATCGTCTCCCTGGGTGCGGCATCCGCCACATCGAAGCGGATGAAGCGAGCCCAAGTTGGCTGGGAAGGTAGCCATTGTTTGTTGCCTTCTGCGCTTAAGTCCCAAGTTCCTAGCGACGTCCACGGCCCTTGCGGCGAAGTCAACGAACTAGATAGGGCAACCGAAGTAAAACGATTTCCTTCCGCCGCGTCGCGCCAGAGGATTCGGCCTACTCGCGCGACGCGATTGTGATGGAAGCCAAGAACCCACTGAGCATCTACGTTGGCTTGCATGCGCATTGAGACCGCGTCTGCTTTTTCGGTCAACATGGTCTCGTCATAGCTGTAGTTGGGCCACACCGGGCGAGCACTTACTATGTGTCCGCCAACCTCTGGCAGGGCAATGTTTGGCTGCTTCAGCGAAGGTACCGATTGCGGATCGGCGAACACCTTCCATTCTCCAAGAGAAATCAGCACATCGGTGCTATCGAGCAGGGTGAGCTTTGCAAAGCGTGCCGGTTGTGGCTGCGGCAACGCAAAAGCCTGCTCATGCGTATGTGCCGTGAGCGGGGTGGTCAGCACGGTGGTAAAGTTCTGCCCATCGACAGACAGCGCCACGGAGACTTTGCGGGCATTACGTTGTGCCGGTTGGCCATCCTGCAGGCCGAACGGGTGGAAAGAGAACCCAGTAACCGTTACTGGTTCGTCACCCACCAAGTCAATTACGGGCTCTATGCTTGCCGGCCCGGTGGACGCGATGCGTTTTGTGAGAAAGTAGTCGCCAAGGATCAAAAGCCCATCGGTCAAGGCGCTGCTGTTGCCTTCTTCCTTGCCAACCAATGTTGCACCGAAGCGTGCGGCGGCGACGTTGACGTGGCCCTGCAGCGCTTTAGGCAGCAGCACCTGCCGCTGTGGATTCAATGGCGGCGTTTGGCGCTGGGCATTGAGCGCTAGCTTAGCCTGGGCTGGTCGGCGATTTTCAGCCCTGGCAACAACAGACAGTGTCACCGGTTGATCCGGCCAGGCATCAGGTGCGATCAGAACGTCCACCGGCAGCTGCTGTTCCGCGTTTGCGGGAATGGTTGTTCGCGTTTCAGACAGCGCGAGTTGCCACTTGTGGTCGATGGTCGCCGCTTGCAGATCGAAGCTCACTGGTTCGAGCGCAGTGTTTTTCAGCATTAAGGTAGCGGGTAAGCGCTGTGCAACCTGCGCAAAAGCGGCGATCCCTTGTTTCGGCGCTTCTAGACGCAGAGAAAGCGGCAGCGGCTCTTTGGGTTCCACTACCGAACCTTCCGTAGCGACGGTCCAACGATACTCACTCGAGCCGTACACATAGAGGTAGGTCTCTTGCTGCGCAGGTATTTCTGCTCGCCAGCCACCCGTCTCCAAAGGCACGGCTTCCGTGACTTTCTTGCGCGATGCATCGACCACACTGAAGCGTGGACCCTTTTCACCGTTTATCAACACGGTGGTCGGCTGCTCGAACGCGGGCAGTCGATACCAATCTGCGCCCGCGCGTGACACCCCGACGCTGCCATTCAGCAGGCCGTTATCCGGCCATGCACTGGCCGTAAGCGCGCTGTCATTAGGTTCAACATCGGAGCTGGCTGGCAAATCAGATATTTGCTCAACCACAAGCTCGTACTCGGCTTCACTGGTGGTATACGGTGATAACTGCAAATAGTAGTCACCAGGCTCTAACCGCAGACGCTCAGAAATTGATTCACCCGACCGCAGTGCATATTCCTTAACCCGTCCACCGTCCCAGTAGAGAGAGACAGAGACTCCGGCATCCGCCGGTATTCGCAAACTCAGCTGCACCCTCTGGACTGCGGGAATGTGGAAGCGAAAGTAATCGTAATCACTGGATTCATTCAGCAGCCCAATCGCCTTATGGTTCAGCGCTAGTGGATGAGCGAGCCCATTTGAGTTGTTCGGCTCGCGCTCTAGCCTTGTATCAGGCGGACCTAGCGGAATCGCCCTGAGTACATACTTCCCGGCCTGCTTACCCGTGAGCGAAAACTGGTGTCGACCGGGAAGCAGAAACAGGTTGTCTAAGCGCAAGCGCCGCACTCCTCCCTTGGCGCGCACCCTCTGGGAACCCATATCGTTTTGCGGCAGATAGGACAAATCGTGCATGCCATCGCCCACCACCTGTAAACGCCACAGCTGTGGTTCGCCGGTAGTAATTAGTGTGAAGTAGTCGGTGTCTTGTTCGTCTATGGTGCCTTTAAGCAGCCGCTTACGACCAAGCAGCGTTGCGTCTTTGGCCAAGTTGTTTGGCTCTCGCTCGGCCACGGCGTTTGGTGGCTCACCGCTCTGGTGCAAGATTCGATAAGCGCCCAAGTCTTGGCTGCGCGCCACACTCAAACCGTGGGTCCCAGGCTCCAAGTGTAGATCTGATAAGGCAATGGGTGGCTGCCCCGAACGACACAAGCGCCCCGCACCGGCAAAGTCGAGCAAGCAGAACTGAACCGAAGTCAGCGTCTCGCTTTCGAGGATTATCGATAACGATTGAGTGGCTTCTTCATCGGTTAGTGCAAACTCGAAGTAATCGGCCTCTGAGGCTTTGTCTATGGCCCCGGTAAGCGTCTCTGCAAAAGTGATGCGATTGGCTAACGCGCGAGTGTCGTTCGGTTCACGCTCAGCGCCGGCCACCACCTCCCCAACCGCACGTAGACTCAAGCTGCGCACCGCCGGCGTCGCCTCACCGTCATCCAGCTTCAGAAAATACTGACCTGGGGCCAACGTAAGATTGGGCAACCGGTAACGGCCCGCGCCGTCCGTTTGTGCTTTAGCCAACACCGTGGCCGCTGCATCGATGAGCTGAATCGATGCATTGCGGGCCAGCATAATTGCCCCTTCGACTTGCCAACGCGATTGTGAGCGCTCTTCACTGACCTCGAATTGATACCAGGTCACGCCGCCAGCGAGCTCAGCCACGCCACCGGGCAGGCGCAGGGACAACGCCTGCGCTTGGTCCACATGGGGCGTAACCGTGCGCAAACCTGGTGCTTTGCCCGGCTCGATTCGAAACCTGTAGCTACTCAGCGCGTCTACCTCGGCTTGATCTACCGGGGCGGCTCCTGCTGACATCGTGTCTACGGCTGCACCCAAAGTCGGGGGCCGGTAGCCTCCCTGTTGACCCGCGCTAAAGAAACCGACCAAGTAGTCCCCGGCAGGTAACCACAGGTCGGGCTTAGTGACCGGTCGAGAACCGTCACGAATACCGAAGGTGAGTAGCTTCTCGGTATCGGTCACCACTTCGGTGCCAGCCTGGCTGTCATTAGGATCGGGACCGTAGGTCACCGCGATGAGGGACACCCCGGTTAATGCATCCGGCAAACCTTCCAGGGTTAGCGTCCAAGGTTTAAGCGCGTCCGCGTCACTGATGCGCCAGAGGAAGGCATCCTGATCGTTCGCACTCACCATGGTTCCAGAGAGCATCGCCGGTGCGCTGAACGACACCGCTTGCTGCGGTGCGTCATTCGGTTCCAGTTCGACGACCACTGGCAATGCGCTTGCGGCCCACGTGGTGCTCGCAAAGATCGTGGGCGCCAGCAAAAACAGTATGAACACTAGTCGCACGTAGATATCGGACCTCTTCCCTGAACTGGCGGCGTCTCTACCTTATACGTGCAACCCAGTCTGATACCGCCAACGACGGGGTAACGCTAGGGCTGTACGCCTTCTCGCAGCGGCTCCCCCGCGCGGACCCACTCAGACATGGAGCCGTCATAGACCGCGGTCTCGCCGCAACCGCACAGCAATCGCGCAAAAGACAACACCGTTGCCGCAATTCCACCACCACAGTAACTCACCACTGGTGCAGCGCCATCGAACTGTGCTGCAGCCAGTCGGGTTCGCAAATCGGACAGCGCTGGAAACGCTCCATCATCCAGCAGCTCGTCGTAATACAGGTGGGTGCTGCCAGGAATGTGGCCGCGCCGGCCGTAATGAAAGTCACCGGTACCGGCGTAGACGTCGGCGGTGAGTGCGCAGGTGGTCTGCTGCTCACCAGCAGCGACCAACGCTTGCATTTGCGCTAGATCGACAAAAGCGTTGGTTCGCGGCTTAGCCTCATACTCACTCGCAGCATACTGCTCGACCCCTGACTGGGCGGGTAAGCCTGCCGCCTTCCAGGCGCGCAACCCACCATTGAGCACTTGCACGCGCTCATGCCCTAAGGAGTACAACAACCAAAACGCACGGGTCGCCCACATTATGTGACCACTGGAATACAACACGACCGGACTGTCTGCAGCGATACCTTGGGCACCAACCCGCTGCGCCAGATCCCGGGCAGCTGGCAAGGTAAATCCCAAACCGGATCCGGTATCTGACAACGCCTTAATAAGATCGAGAAAGGCTGCTCCCGGAACATGGGCGCCCTCGTAGTCTTGCTGCCCGCTAAGCGCCTGATAGCCTCCCTCTTTGACTTGCAGGGTGACCGCCGTATCAAAAATACGTAGACCCGGTTCATTTAACCGAGCCTGTAGTTGCTCGGGCTCTAGCAGATATTGCGATTGCTGATCAGTCATACGAACTTCTCCCTCTAAACTTGAATTAGAAATCCCAACCCGAGACTGCCGGTGGCAACACGATGGCTTGATCCAACTGTTGTAACAGAGCCGTAGGAGCTTGCAGATCTTCGGTTAGAGCAATACTGCTGGCTGGCATAATGCCCCACAACAAACGCGATAGTGCGGCTACAGAGCAGCGCAGTTTAGGCAGCTTGGGATCCCTGCCCGGCGCCGCACTGGATTGGGGCCCTAGGGCTACTTCATAATCCCCAGCCACGCCGCGCCAGCCGCTGGGCGAATTGAGCTGCGCCTGCAACGGATCGGATACCTGCAGCTGAAACGCCACCGCTTCTCTACAACTGAGCGCCGCTACACAGCGAGGAACATCAAGAATCCTGAACTGCCACCAGGCATCGGCCTCCTGCTCGTTAGAAAACTCGCTTGAGCGGGTGAGGCTGCGTACGCGAAAGGGACGCCGTAACAGAGTTTGCAGCTGGATCTCGGCAGGCTCGGTCAGTTCCACTGAGTAAACTTGGTCGGCCAGGGACTTCAGCAAGCCCAACAGCACGATGAGTTGTTCGCTATTCTGGTAACAAAGAAAGCGCACCTGGTACGGTCCGTGCTCGCCTTTAGCTCCCAGCCAAAGGAAGTGACTGAGCACTCCCTCAGTCGAATAGCCCAAGCCAAAGTCGTCTTCTTCGAAACCCAATTCTGCGCGAAAGAGTATGGGCGGATCTAAAACGATCGAACCATGGGTCTTCTGCCGGGTGCACATTGCCGCATGCATGGCTTCGTAGTCATCCAATCCCAGTCGCTGGGGCGTGGGCACCTGATGATCCACCGCTAAGGTCCCGGGATCGATACTGAAGCTGTGTTCATAGGCGCCCGTTGCGAAACCCACTTTGTCGTAGAAACCCTGATCGAACATGCCCAAAGCCGAAACCGCCGCGCCTTGCCCTACCGCCTTTGCCAACTGCTGCGCGGTTAAGCGTTGGGCAAAGGCATGCCCGCGAGCAATCCTGCTGGTGGTAACCGCGGTGACCGCACACAACGGTAAATCCGTATGCTGCAAGCGCATCGTGCCCGGAGCGATGTGTACGGCACATTCCGCTTCATCGCTTAATGTTGCCACCAAGGCATCGCCGCAACCGAAGAAGTGTTGCAGCTGCGCTTCGCTCTGTTCGTCGTCGACCCAACCCACTTCACGCCAAATGCGTTTGAGCGCCGGTAGATCTCGATCTAACTCGAGCGCTCGGATCTCTGAGTTGGGTGGTTCCTCATCGCTCATGAGCAGTCGCACTCGTCGGCTGGAAATTCACGCCCATCATAAATCGGCAGGGCTCAACACAGTAGGGGTGTGGATGGTTGCCGAGCTCAGCCCAGGCGTTGACGCACAACTTCGAACAACAGCACCCCGGTAGCCACCGAAACATTCAGACTGGATATACCACCGGCCATAGGAATGGCGACCAGATGATCACAGTGTTGCCGAGTGAGCGAACGCAAACCTTTTTCTTCGTTACCGAGCACGATCGCCACCGCGCCGCTGTAGTCGGCGGCGGTCCAGGACATTGACGCCGAATCATCGGCGCCGTAAATCCACACGCCCTGTTCGGCCAACCACTTCATGCGACGCGCGAGATTGGTGACTTCAACCAGCAACAACGAAGACAAGGCCCCGGCAGCCGTCTTTTGCACCAGCTCATTGACTGGCGCCGAGCCGCGTTTCGGCAACAGCACCGCATCTGCACCGGCGGCAGCTGCGCTGCGCAGACAGGCGCCAAGATTGCGAGGGTCGGTGACGCCATCGAGAATCAATATGATTGGCGCGGAGCCAAGCGCTGGCCAGCGCAGTTCCAGATCCGCCTCTGAGGCCAATTGCACTGCGTGACAATCAGCAGCGACGCCTTGATGACTGCCTTGGACTCGACTGTCGAGCCAACGCCGTTCCACGCTCTCAGTCCGAATGCCGGCTGCTTTTGCCAACTGCAACAGTTCACCGGTGCGCTCGTCCGGCCGGCCCTTTTGTACGTAGAGAATGCGCACACGCTCAGGCTCATCACTGAGCACCGCTCGCACTGAGTGATGTCCGAAAACCAGGCTCATGAGCGCTTGCGGCGACCCGCTTTTTTGCGGCCGGCGTCATTCCCACCTGCTAAGACGAGCTCAATGCGCCCTTTTGGTGGATTCACCGATACCACATGCACTTTTAGCTGCTGCCCTAAAGAGAAGCGGCGTCCGGAGCGCTCGCCTAGCAAAGACATCGTCTGCGCTTGAAACTGAAAGTAATCTTTGCCGAGCTCGGAGATGTGCACCAACCCCTGTACAAAGTAGCCTTCCAACTCAACAAACAGCCCGAACTCGGTCACCGCTGCAACAATGCCATCCAGGTCTTCACCAACGTGCTCCGCCATGAATTCACATTTGAGCCAGGCGTCTACACCCCAGCTGACTTCGTCCGCACGCCGCTCTGTCGCGGAGATCTGTTCACCCAGCTGCAATAGCTGATCTGTGTCGTAGATGTGCGCTCCGCGCGGCAAACGAGCGGGCACCTCGTCAGCGCTCATGGCCAGCATCGCTTTGATCCCGCGATGCACGAGCAGGTCAGCATAGCGCCGAATGGGTGAAGTGAAGTGCATATAGCGCGGTAGCGCTAAGCCGAAGTGACCCTTGTTCTGTGGTGTGTACCGGGCCTGGCTTAGCGCACGCAAAACCAAACCCTCCAGCAACCAGGGGTGTTCGCGCTTTGCCAAGCCCTGAAGCGCTTGCTGCACCACCTTCGACGAGAGCTCACCCTTGGGTAAGCGTATGCCGGAGACGGCCAGCGCCTGCCGCAGCTGTTCGGTTTTCTCCACCCCAGGGGGTTCATGCACACGGTACATGCCATGCAGATGCGCCTTCTCTAAAGTCCGGGCCGCACAAACGTTGGCAGCGATCATGGCTTCTTCTATTAGACGATGGGCATCGTTGCGTTGCACGGGATCGACGGCCACTGGGCGATCGTCCTCGATCCGCACGTTGGCTTCGCGCCCAGAAAAATCCAGCGCGCCACGCTGTTCACGCTCGTCGCGCATGGTTTGGTAAAGCGCATGTAGGGTATCCAGCGATTTCAACACAGGGGCTTGTTGCGCTAAGGACTCCCCGGCCAGATATCCGCCAACCTGTTCATAGGTCAGCCTCGCCCAAGAGCGGATAACCGCTGGGTAGAAGCGATGCTTGCTGATGTGACCCGCCTGGGAGATGCGCATGTCACAGACCATGGCCAGCCGATTTTCATCGGGTCGCAGGGAGCACAAGCCATTCGACAGCTCCTCCGGCAACATGGGTATCACCCGATCGGGCAAGTACACTGAGTTACCCCGCAGCTGCGCTTCTTCGTCTAACACTGAGCCAGCGCCGACGTAGTGCGCTACATCAGCAATGGCTACCAGGAGCCGCCAGCCTCGGCCAACACGCTCGGCATATACCGCATCATCGAAATCTTTGGCCGTGATGCCATCGATGGTCACCAAAGGCACATCACGCAAGTCTTCGCGACCGCGATGGCTGGCCGACGCCACTCGAGATGGCAGCTTAGCAACCACCGCCGCCATCGCCTCAGGCCACTCCTGCGGTACCTCATAGCTGGCCAGCAGCGTCTCGGCAGCTTGAGCAGCACCACCACCGCGGGCGATGCGAGCCACCAGCTCGCCCTTGGGTCCATGGCGATCCTCATCGACAATGCGCACGCTCACCGTGTCGCCGTGAGCAAAACGCCTGCCGCCGGCTTCGCTCAAAAACACCTTGCCTTTGAACGACGGGCTTAGCGCTTCAACATAGGGGTAGCGCGTCTCCAGGGTCAGCACCCCAATGACCTGTTCTGGCAGGTCGCGCGAGCGCTCATCAGTCTCCTTCGACCCTGAGACACCCGCTGTGATGAGCTCGTAGTTGCCTTTGCCGTCCTGGGCGATTTCATCGTTGCGGATTAGGCCTTTCACCACCTGGCGTAGCTGCTTGCGGCGCGCCGTGGGCTCTGCATCTAGCGCTTTCAACAATTCCATCCAACTGCGCTGACCCGCAGCCAACGCCTGGCGTACGGTGCTGGCATTGATCCGCCCTGCTTCCGCGCCGCTCTTTGCCGAACCAGACCTTTTGTCTGACGCCTTATTGGAACGGCGTCCGCGCGGCGCAGCAGCGCCGCCTCGGGTGCGACGAGGGGCGGATGTAGATTTCTTCGGCAACTGTGATCCTTAAGAGGCTAGTCTCTTTGGCTGCTGGCGGGGTACATTGACAAAAGCCGGGGCGTTTCAGTACATTGCGCGACCCGTTGCCGAGGCGCAAGCCCTACCTTGCCCTCATGCCGAGAATCGGCTGCGCAGCGAGACCTCATGCCGAGGTGGCGGAATTGGTAGACGCGCTGGCTTCAGGTGCCAGTGGGGGCAACCCCGTGGAGGTTCAAGTCCTCTTCTCGGCACCACGACTTTTCAGCCAATGGGCCTTCGGCCGATGACAAAGATCCAACCTCCCGGTGTACACCTGCGGTTCGGCGAGCTGGGGGCAGCTTTGGAATACGCAGCCTGTACCGCAGCCCTGCCTTGGCTCATCTTTAGTGCACCAAAAGCCAAGGGCGAACCCGTACTGGTGTTGCCCGGTTTTCTTGCCGATGACAGCTCCACCTTCCTGCTGCGCAGTTTTCTGAGCGCGATTGGTTACAACGTGCACGGCTGGGAGCTGGGTCGCAGCGTTGGGTCGATGACTAACTTCCTCGACCCGTTGACTAAGCGGGTCACCGAGCTCTCCTACGAGGTCGATGCGCCCATTCGACTGTTGGGCTGGAGCCGCGGCGGCATACTCGCCCGGGAGGTGGCTCGGGATCAGCCACAGCTGATCGATCGCGTGATTACTTTGGGGAGCCCGGTCACCGGCGGCGTCACCGCCACCAGCATCAGCGAGCTAGCCCAGCGCCATATTGGGGTGAATGCCGAGGCCATGGCGCAAATCATGCGTGAACGCAACAGCCGGCCCATCCGGGTACCCATCACCGCCATCTATAGCAAGCGCGATGGTGTGGTTGCCTGGCAAGCGTGCATCGACGATACCAACCCAGACGTCGTGCATTTGCAGGTGCAGGCAACGCACACTGGCCTTGGTGGGAACGCCGAAGTGTTCCGCTTGTTGGGCAAAGCGTTGATCTAACGCTGCATCGCGGGTAGCAGCTGGCTCATTTCTAGCAATCGACTGTCGGCTAACGCGGCTGCGCGAATCGGGGCGATGGCCACATAATTCGGGTCAGCCATCATTTCAACAAACTGTCGGCGGGTGGGGTAGCGCACCAAGATCACAATGTCCCAATCCTCGGCACCGATCAGCGAATGCAGAGCGCGCCCCATCCAGATCGGTGCACCACCAAAGCGTGGGCCTAACTCGGCGAATTTTTTGCCATATACCCCATAGGCCTCGCGGCCACTAAGGCCATCTACCCCCGCCCCGCTGGCCGCCAGCTCCCGATAGCGCAGCAGGTTCAGCATAACCACAGGCTCATCGGGATCGCCCTGCGCCATTGCCTCCAGTGCTTGATCGTTTTTGCTCACCTGTCCCATGAGGACCTCCTGGCTTGCGTCCCTATTACATTGCCAGGGACTAGCACGAGTTTCGTTTTTCAGTGTAACTGGCTATATTCAGCCCAACCAGCCACCTTTAGGGAGCACCTTCCATGGCGCACGATCTCGTTATTCGCGGCGGCACTGTTGTCGATGGCACCGGCACCAATGCAAAAACCGCCGACATCGCCATCGACGGCACCAGCATCAGTGCGGTCGGCAACGTACAGGACTCTGGCAACAAGGAGATCGACGCCAAGGGCCACATCGTCACCCCCGGCTTCGTCGACTTGCACACCCACCTGGACGCCCAAGTGGGTTGGGATCCGATGATGACGCCCATCAGTTGGCACGGCGTGACCACTGCACTGCTCGGCAACTGCGGCGTAACCTTCGCGCCCTGCAAACCCGGCGACCGGGAGCTGCTCGCCGGAATGATGGAAACCGTGGAGGACATTCCCCGCCAAGCCATTCTCAGCGGATTGCCCTGGAACTGGGAAAGCTACGGTGAGTACTTGCGCTCGGTTAATGATTTGAATCTGGCGATCAACGTCGGTGGTCTTATCGGTCACTGCGCATTGCGCTACTACGTAATGGGCGAACGTGGCGTCGCTGAAACAGCAAACGCCAGTGAACGCGCCCAGATGGCAGAGATCGCCGCACAAGCAGTCAAAGACGGCGCAGCCGGTTTCTCCACTTCGCGCTTCCTCGGGCACTACCTGCCTGATGGGCGCCACGTCCCTGGCACCCACGCCAGCCATGAAGAGCTGGTGGAGATCGCCGCAGCCGTAGGCAAGGCCGGGGGCCTAATGCAGAACGTACTAAACCTGGGCGGCGATCTCGATGGCGAGCTGCAGCTGCTACGCAAACAGGCGCAGGCTTCAGGCAATCGCGTGCTGTTCAGTATTACCGCCGGTGCCTCCACCAGTTTTGGCGACCGCATCACCGCGGCAGTTAACAGCATGCGCGCTGATGGCTTGGACGTCAGTGCAGTTTGTATTCCGCGGGGCTCCGGACTGTTGTCGGGGCTAGCCGGCATCGCCTTGTGGAGCGGTGAGACCTGGAACAGCTTGCGTAAAGCTGACTTAGCGACCCGGCTCAGCATGATAAAAGACGCCAAGACCGCAGCAAAACTGGTGGCCGAAGCAGAAGCCAAGCCCAGCCGTATGAAGCTGGAAGACACCTTTTATCTCGGCGACGGCGACAGCCCCAACTATGTCGCCGGCGAGGACCAGTCGTTGCAGGCATTGGCCGCTGCGGCGAACGAGCACCCAGCAGCTACTTGGCTGCGCTACGCTGCAGACACGGACGGCCAGGCACTGTTTGTCGTGCGTTTGTTCAATCGCAACATGGACTCACTGGCAAAGTTGCTGGATACCGATTTCTGTTTACCTGGTCTGGGTGATGCCGGCGCTCACGTTGGGCAAATCATGGACTCAGGTTGGGGCACCTTTGTGCTCTCGCACTGGGTGCGCGATCAACAATTCTATAGCTTGGAAGAAGCCGTTCGCCGCATTACTGCCGAACCCGCGCGAGTGATGGGTCTGACAGGACGCGGCACGCTGGCCGTGGGCCAACAAGCAGACTTGAACGTGATCGACTTGGCCACGCTCAGGGAGCGCATGCCGCGCATGGTCAACGACTTCCCCGGTGGCGCCAGCCGCTATATTCAGCGCGGTGCTGGTTACCGCGCAACGGTCTGCAACGGCTCGCTGATCCTCGAGAACGACGAATTGACCGGCGCCCGCGTTGGGCAAATTGTTGGCTGATCACAACGTCGGGGCTGCGCTAGCTCCGTAGACGCCGACTCAACAACCGCAAGCTGAGCAAAGCGGGGAACCAAGGCGCGACCCGTTCGAACGGGTCACCGGGCAAATGTGCCAGCTGAATTAAGACGTTGCTGTTCGGGCTCACGGGCATAGCGCCGAGACTATAAAACAGCACAGTGGTCCCGAACCCCAACAGCATGCCGAGCAGTGCTGCCTCGCCAGTGACCCGCCAGCCCATTACCCGGAACAAGGCGATGGGCCCGAAGGCAGCGCCGAGGGCAGACCAAGCGAACAGCACGCGGTTAAAGATCGTATCCGGTAAGGTCAACGTCAAGACCACCGCAATCACGGCAATGCCTAACATCACTGCCCGGGGCACCCACAGCCCTTTGCTGCGTGCACCTGCGCCTATACCCATGTCGTGGCTCACGGCTGCAGCGGCGGCCAGGAGGATGGAATCCACGGTCGACATCACCGCAGAAAGCGTCGCCGCAATGACAATGCCCGCCAATACACTGGGTAGAAACTGCCCAGCCGCTGCGTAAAACAACGTTTCTCCGTTCGGTAGATCCGGCAGCATTGCCCGACCCGCAAGGCCAAGCAGCACCATGCTCGGAAACACCAACACAGCCCAACAAATCGCGATGGTGAATCCTTGGCGCCGTTCGGCATCGCCCTTTACCGCCATCAATCGATTGAGCAACTGCGGCTGACCCAAAGCACCGAGAGACATGCCGACCACGCCCACCACGAACCCCAGAAACATTAAGACCGGGTGCCCACCGCTGAACGACAGGTAGGCATCGGGCATGCTGGCCTGTAGCGTTTGCCAGACCGCACTCGGGCCACCCGCGGCACTGAGCGCAGCGTACGGCACCGCCAACGCCACCAACAGCATGACCCCCGCTTGTATGGTGTCGGTGACGCTGACTGCCCAGAAGCCGCCGAGCAACGAGTACAAAACGACAATTGACGCACCCAGCACCACTGCCTGAGATACGCTGATGGCAAAGTGTTCCACCAGCGCTTTGCCTGCCGCGTCGAACTGCGCCGCGATGTAGAACACAAAGCAGAACAGAATCAATAACGCTGCGAGCCAAGCGGCCGCCGTGCGACTCCGGCCGCTGGCGTCCTGCAGCAGAAAGTCTGTGGGCGTAATCTGCTGATGACGCTCTGATTCAGCGCGCAGCTTCGGACCGAAGTACAGCCAAACCACCGCATAGCCTGCACAGATCCCCGGAACCATCCACAAAGCAGATAAACCAATGGCGTAAACAAAACCCGAAAAGCCGAGCAATACCCAGGCTGAGGAAGTACTGGCGGCATAGGACAAGCCCGCGACCAGAGGACCGAGCCGACGCCCACCCAAAAAGAAGTCCGTAACATCACGATTGCGCGAAGTGGCCCATAGCCCAACGCCAATCAGCAACAGTTTGTAGCCCACCAGGGTAAGCAGCACGACGCTGGCAGTCGACAAAGGAAGATCCTGGTCCCAGGTAGGTGAGAGATACTATGCTATAGCAACGGACGCTCTGGAGGGAGACGTAGCGTCCGGCTAAACCGACAACCCATCCGAAGTTGCTTCGAGATCGCGGAGGATTCGCACTTGATGGTTCACTACCACTGTTTCCAGGAAATCCTCGAATGAGGCCTTACTTCGTTCGCGTCGGCCAGCGCTGGCAACATTTATGGATCGCCGGGAGTGGTCCGCCGCTACTGCTGTTACATGGCTCACCCAATCGCGCGCTGTCACAGAAACTGCTCATCGAGTCACTGTCGCAATCGTTCCTAGTGATTGCCCCGGATACGCCAGGCAACGGTTATTCCGATCCCCTACCGGCAAACGCGAGCCAAGCCAAAGATTTCGCTGCAGCAGCCTTGGCCTTATTGGATGCGCTGCGCATTCAGCGCTTCGCCGTCTATGGACGCCACAGCGGCGCAGTTATGGCGGCAGAGTTGGCCATTGCCGCACCTCAACGAGTTTGTGGGGTGGCTTGTGACGGCTATCCGCTTTGGAATAGCAAGGAAGTCGACGAGCTGGGTGATGATTTTCTCAACCACTTCGCTCCTCAACCCAGCGGCGCCCATCTGGCGGATTTGTGGAGCTTCTTGATCGATCAAAACCTGTTCTTTCCCTGGTACCAGCGCCAAGCCAATCGCAGCGTTCGCTTTGATCTGAACGACAGCGAGCGCTTGCATGCTCGAGCGACAGCCTTGGTGGATGCCGGCCCGAGCCATGCCCAGACCATGGGCATCGCCCTGAAGGCTGATGGGGAGGCGCGCCTGCAAGCGCTGGCGGACACGGCGACACCGGCGTTGTTACTAACGGACGTCAACGATGTGCTGGCAGCGCATCAACAACGCCTGCCCAAATTACGCAATATCACACCCAGCCGAGCTGATGGACCCGAAGATCGTAACCGCCAGCTTCTCGCCTTCTTCGATATGTGCAAGGTTCCGCCCCAGAGCGAAGGCCTACATCTACCCGAGGCCGAACGTCGATACGTGCAGCCGCGCTCGGCGAACCTGGCGGCCGACGAATGGCTCTACGTCGAAGTGCCGCGCAACGCCACGTCGGTCTGGTTGCACGACCTGGGCGAGTCGCACCGCCGCGGTCCAGGCAGCAACGTGCGCATGGACCTACCCGGGCATGGTTACAGCACCGTGCCTTGGCCTGGCAGCCGAGCGGATGCTGCAGCTCTCGTTGCCGAAACTCTGGAAACTCTCGGTCGAAGACCCGCAGATGCCACCGGACGCGGTCTCGGCAGGCAGATCGCCGAGACATTTGCCGGGACCACGCCTTCCAACCTACCCGCCACGCTTATGCCGGACCTGACCCCAAGCTGGGAAGGCGCGCACCTGTTACGGGCCTGGCACTATTGCCGTTATCGTTCTCAATACCCCCAGTGGCATCAACGCGGCATCGACCAACGACGCGCTGCCGACATGCCGAACGCCGAAGTGTTGCAACAGCAAACCGTCGATCTGTTGCGCGCGGGCGCCCAGACCTTGAACACAGTGAGCGCTGAGAACACCGCAGGAGCAAAAGGCTAGCAAAACATGGCAACGGATTTGACCCAGTACAACCTCACCGATCCTCAGGTGATGGAAGATCCCTATCCTTTCTACGCCGCGTTGCACGCTGCGGATGCGTCGGCGGTTGAAGTTCCCGGCGTCGGCTACTGGGTTGGTCGCATGAAAGACGTACATGCCCTATCGCGTAACACTCAAGTTTTTTCTAACAGCTACTTTGGTGAAGCCGGGCCGCTACCCACGGGGGTCAATCCGGAGCCGGTACAGGATGATGTACAAGCGATCTTCGATCGCGGGCCAGCAGTGGTTAACGCTTTGTGGACCACTGATCCGCCAATCCATAGCCAGCATCGAAAATTGGTTAACAAAGCATTTACCAGCCGTTGGGTCAGCGCCCAGGAGCCAGGAATCGCCGCGATTGCCCACGAACTGATCGATGGCTTCATCGACAACGGCCATTGCGAGTTCATTCGTGACTTTGCCGTGCTCATTCCGCTATTGGTGATTGCTGATGCACTCGGCGTTCCCAGAGATAAGCGCGATACCTTCAAGCATTGGTCTGACGACATTCTCTCTGGCAACTTGGATGTGCTCGACCACGGCCGCCGTCTACAGGTTGCGCAGTCCTGGGTTGAGGCAACCGGCTACTTCGCCGATGTAGTCGCCGATCGACGTGGTTGCCCGCACAACGATCTGATCAGTGCTTTGGCGACAGCGGAGGTCAACGGTGAGTCGTTGCGCACTGCAGAGATCCTGCCAATCATTTCTACGCTGCTACTTGCTGGCAACGAAACCACCACCAACTTGATTGGCAACGGCTTGTGGCGGTTGCTGGAACAACCCGAGCTGGAAGCCCAGCTGCGTGCGAATCGCGATCTGATTCCCGCTTTTCTCGAAGAGGTATTGCGTCACGATGCACCGGTACAGTGTTTGTATCGGGTCGTTACTGAAGACACAGTGGTTGGCGACGTACAGATCCCCAAGGGTTCAAACGTGATGTTGGGATGGGGCTGCGCTGGACGCGACCCTGACTTCTTCGAGCGCCCGGATGAATTCGATTGGAATCGTCCCAACCTGAAAGAGCACGTTGCCTTTGGCTACGGGCCGCACCTGTGTGTCGGTTTGGGCCTGGCCCGAGCAGAAGCCCGCATCGCTTTTGAAGTGCTGTTTGATCGCATCGACAAGTTCGCACTGTCAGCCGATGCCAATCTCACCCACCTGCCAACCTTCGCTACTCGCGGCTTTACCGCACTACCACTCACCTGGGACAGCAGCGCACATGTCGATCATCGAACTTCTGGACTATCGCGCCTGTGAGCAGGCGCTAAAAGAACCCGAACTAAAGCAGGCGCTCTATGATGAAGGCGCCATCGTGATGGAACGGGTGCTGGTCACATTACACGGCGACGAGCACCGGCAACGGCGCCTGGCAGAGATGACGGTGTTCCGCCGTGATTTCTTTCGTCGCTACGAATACGAAGTGATTCCACGCATCTTTGCTGAGGTCATGGAAGCAGTCGAGGCGGAGACAGCCAAAGGACAAGACGTCGACCTGGTCAGCCTGGGCTATCGCATCATGGTGTACCTGGCGATGAACTTTGCTGGTATCGACTTACGAACTCAAAATGCAGAAGAATTCGAAGAACTCATTCGAATGTTGCGCACCTTTGGCCTTGCCGCAACCCTCGGGCAGTCCAAGACAACGGCCCAGGAACAAGCTGCCGCACGAAAAGACATTCAGGCAACGCTGAATGAATTCGATCGCCGCTTCTTTGCGCCCTCCGCACAGCATCGTCAGGCGCTGATTGATCAGCATGAGGCGGGAAAACTCAAAGAAGACGCCTTGCCTATGGATGTGCTGACGGTTCTGCTGCGCAACGCACTGACACTGGACATGGCCCGAGACATGATGCTGAGAGAAACAGCCTTTTACTTTCTCGCCGGTGCCCACACCTCGGTGCACTCACTGTCCCACGCAATGCACCACTTGCTGGATGAGTGCGACGCGCAGCCGCAGGCGCGCGCCGAGTTCGAAGCGGATCCCTCGCGGGTGCAGCGCTACGTGCATGAGAGTTTTCGTCTGCATCCGTCCAGCCCCGTAGCGAAGCGTCGGGCCTTGGCAACGGTGGAATTCCTAGATGGACAACAGGCGCAAACCGACGACATCGTTATCATCAACCTGCGCCAGGCCAATCGCGATCCGGAAATTTTCGGCGACGATGGCGAGCGCTTCATCGGCCAAAGGGCGGTGCCGCGAGGCATCTCCGAAACCGGCATTACATTCGGGATTGGCATGCACGCTTGTCTCGGTAAAAACCTCGCAGCCGGCGTGTTACCCCCACCGGGCAAGACCATTGAACCCGAAAAACGCCAACTGGGCACACTCCCTTGGATCGCCCACGGGTTGCTCAAAGCCGGCATTACCCGACATCCGGATCGCCGCGGCCGCTTGGATGCGACCATCGAACGGGAAACCTGGGCAAATTACCCGGTGCAGTTCACCAGCTTCTCTAGATGAATAGCGCCACGCTGAAAATCGATAGCTACCACGGCGCCATGGCTGCGCTGAAAAACCCTGCGCTCGCGCAGGCGCTGTACGAAGCCGGCGGTTTGGTGATGAACGATGCGCTGATTACCCTGCACGGCGAGGCCCACAGTCAACGCCGCGTTGTTGAGTTCAGCGTTTTTTCCCGGAGCTTCTTTCGTGAGTACGAACGCAGCATCTTTCCCGCTGCCTTGAAACCGGTCCTTGATCCCCATTTGCATAGCGGCCAGGCTGATTTGGTGGAGCTCGGGTATCGGGTGACCATGAACTTGACCGCAGATTTCGCGGGCATCGACCGGCCACTGGGTAGCGCCGCTGAAACCGATGCCTTGCTTGCCATGGTGAAGACCTTCAGTGAAGGTGCAACGCTGGTGCATTCAACGCGGGATCATGCCGAAGTGAATCGCGAAGTCCGCACTGCCATGGACCGATTCGAAACGACTTTTCTACTTCCTTCGCGAGCGCGCCGCCTGGCATTGCTCGCAGACGTAGAGGCTGGGCATGCCGCACCGGAATCACTACCGCGAGACGTGATGACTGTGCTGTTGCGCAATCGTGATCGCATCCCGTTAACCGATGAAGTGTTCAAGCGCGAGATCGCGTTCTTCCTACAAGCAGGAGCCCACAGCACTGGCAACGCTACCACTCACGCCATGCACGAGATCTGGCAATGGCTAAACGAAACTGGCACCACAGCTGTGGAGCTGCTGAACGAGCCCTTACTGCTGCAACGCTGTGTCCACGAGAGCCTGCGTTTACATCCCGCAAGCCCAGTAGCCTGGCGCCGGGCACAAGACGACTTGGTCTTGAATGAGGAGTCTGTCGCCAAAGGCAGCGCAGTGATCCTTGATCTGCAGGCGGCCAACCGCGACCGTAGCGTGTTTGGGGAAGATGCCGAGCGCTTCAACCCGCACCGCGCACTGCCGCAGGGCGTGTGGCCATTCGGTCTTACCTTTGGTTACGGCGTGCACGCCTGCCTTGGCCGAGACTTAGATGGCGGCGTGGTCGCCAAGCCTGGAGCGAACTTAGCGGAGCATCAATTCGGCATTGTGCCACTCATGGTACGCACACTGCTCAGCCATGGTGCCCGACCTAATCCTGAGGAGCCGCCGAGTGCGGATGCCAATACCCAACGTCAAAACTGGGGCCATTACCCCATTCTGCTAGACATGGAGCGCAGCGCTTGAAAACATTATTGGTCACTGGCGCTGCTCACGGGCTCGGCGCTGCCATCGCCACAGCGGCGGCCGCCGCGGGCTATCGGGTTGGTATTCTCGATCTGGTTTTAGAAGATTGTCAGGCACTGGCTGCGACATTGCCTAACGCCGTGCCGCTGGCGGCAGACGTTTGTGATCCGAGCGCGATCGAGCAAGCGCTTAGTGAGCTGGGCAACCCGGATGTGTTGGTGAACAATGCCGGCATCCTGCGTACTGGACCGCTCATCGATCACGACTTCGAAGACTTTCGTCGCGTGATGGACGTCAACCTCAACGGCGTCTTCGCCGTCTCTCAGGCGGCAGCGCGACGCATGCGTGATGCTGATGGTGGCTGCATCATCAACCTAGCCTCCATCAACGGCATCCACCCCAGCCCCAACTGCGGTGCCTACGCTGCAGCCAAGGCCGGTGTGATGGGCCTGACCCAGCATATGTCTATCGAATGGGGTGCATTCGGCATTCGAGTGAACGCCGTAGCGCCAGGCTTTATTGACGCCGGCATGTCTTCACCGTTTTACGCCGACCCAACGGTGCGCGAACGGCGCAGCAGCGCCGTGCCAAGTGGGCGCCTGGGCAGCGCCGAGGACGTAGCGGCCACGGTCATGTTCCTTGCGTCCGACGCCGCCAGCTACATCAATGGCCAGACACTGGCGGTGGATGGCGGCGTGATCAATAGCGTGCTCCTGCACCTGCCCAGAGATTAGCGCTGCTGTGGAGCAAACGAACGGTTTGCTGGCTGTGATACATGCAGCTAGTCGAACAGGCTCTTGAACCACCCTAGTACAGCCATAAGCTCGGTCATGAACGGCTGTTCCACCAGCTCAACGATGGTCCCATCTGGATCGTAAAAGGCAACGATACTGCCCGGTGAGTCAGGGCCTGAACAACAGGGCGTAATGGGGGAGACGAACTCGACGCCCTGTGCCCTCAGCGCAGCAACATCGGCA
Organism: Pseudomonadales bacterium; assembly: GCA_051027215.1. Taxonomy (GTDB): domain Bacteria; phylum Pseudomonadota; class Gammaproteobacteria; order Pseudomonadales; family Azotimanducaceae; genus CALHVX01. Next base: position 32,121 of record JBPCXR010000015.1, read on the forward strand.
ACGATATCGCTGGTGGCGTAGGCCATTCTGTGCAGGCCAATATGATTAACCGGAAGCGAATAAGCTCGCTCGGGATTGTGGGGCTGCAACCACTGCACGAGTTCGAGGCTCGAACCATCTTCTGGATGCTCGAATAGCGCACCGTTAACCTGGTAAGGCGCAGCAAAGCCCATGGCGTTGGCAACTTCGAGTGATTCCGTATTGGCCAACTGGCGCTTCGGCTCATACCCCAACATCTGATACCAGGCACTAGACCGTTCAAAATCGCTAACGTTAACGTTAACGTGGGCCAAGCCAACGATGTGGGTGGTGTCGGTATCGTCGTCCTCGCCTTCGACCTCAATGAGCTGATAGAAAGTGCCGTCTGGATCCTGAAAAACGGCGAACTTGGTACCGTCGGCTCGCGCTGTCGGCGCAGCCAAAAACTCAACACCCATGGTGCGCATATACGCGTAGTCAGCGGCAATGTTGGTGGTGTGCATGGCGGCATAGGCCATACCTAAATGATTCAACTTCGCATAGGGCGCTTCTTCACTTCTGGGCACCGTGAATTCGATTAGGTCCATCAAGCCGCCCTCGAATCCGCCTACGCCGACCAGCTCACCGTGCAGTAAATATCCACCGGCATGATCACCCTGACTGCCGTCATAGGCCGTCGGCGTGGTGATGCCAATGGCGTGCGCCATCTCTAGGGTGTTGGTGTCTGGAAAGCCAGTAAGCGTCTTGAAACCCAACTTGCCATAAAAGGCTCGAGCAGCGTCGAAGTCGCGGACATTGGTATTGAAGTGTACCCGGGACTCCACGTGCAGGGTAACGTCGGCGCGCTGTTTTACCCGCACAGAAAAATTACCGTTCAGCGGCTCAGCGCTACTCACCACAAGCACGTTATTTTCAGATAAGACGATAGATACTTCTGCGGGCACTTCGCCAACAGCTAATTTCGGCCCCAGGACTTCTTCGCCATTGAGCTTAATCGTCAACTTTGCACCGTCGCTGGGCGGCGTGAGCAGCAGTCTGGCGTTCCCTGGAGTGCCAAAAAACGAGCCTGAGGAGCTTACGGGCGCTTCAACCTGGGGCCCCAAGTGCAGCAAGTATCGGGTGAAATCGATCTCGACCGCATAGCTGGCACCCGTGGCAAAAACACCCAAGCAGGTGGCAAGCAAGCGCGGCCACAAGCCACGGCGATTATCGCGTTTCACTAAGTCTTATCCCCTTATGCGCTAACTCATGCAGCAGTGGTTCGTGCGTCGAAGCACCGCGCTACTTTCCGCCATCTTAGCACTGCCTATGGACTTCCCAGTCTCCGGCTGGATATTCTGCTGGGTAGCCTATCTGGTTGATACACTTAATCCTGAGCACCATCTAAGGGGACGGCATATGGGAGCTGAACTGCAAGGCAAGCGCGTGCTGATCACGGGCGGCAATAGCGGCATTGGCTTAACCGCGAGTCTGGAGATGGCAAAGCTCGGCGCCGAGCTCGTATTGGCCTGTCACGACAGCGACAAAACGGCCAAAGCGCTCACCAGCATCAACGCAGTCGCCCAAGTTGAAGCGGTTAACCTACCCATGGACCTAAGCAATCTGGCCAGTGTTCGCAGCCTGGCTGGCGCCTTTGTAGAGCGCTACGATCGATTGGACGTGCTCATCAACAACGCTGGCACCTTTCCGCCAAAACAGCGCCATACCGAAGACGGATTTGAGATGCAGATGGGTGTTAACCACTTTGCACACTTCCTGTTGACGAACTTGCTGCTCGATTGCATTAAGCGCAGCGCGCCGGCTCGAATCATCACGGTGACGTCCATGCTGCACAAAAAGGGGCAGTTGGATTTCGATTCGTTTAAGGGGTTCAGTAAGTACAACGCCCAGGCCGCCTACAACCAATCGAAGCTCGCGAACGTGCTGTTTGCGGTGGAACTGGCTAAGCGTCTAGAAGGCACCGGAGTCACCTCCAATCTTCTACATCCCGGGGCTGTGGCTACCGACATTATTCGCGACCTACCTTGGGTGCTGCGCAAAGTTATTGGCCTGTTCTTCATCGCGCCAGAAAAGGGCGCGAAAACGACGGTGATGCTTGCCAGCGATCCAAGCCTGAGCGAGGTTAACGGCAAGTACTACAACCAATGCAAGCTCGATGAGTGTTCAGAGCAAGCGGCGGATTCAGCTTTGCGCGAACAGTTGTGGAATGTCAGCGCCCAAGCAGTGGGGTTAAACTAACCCATGAACTCTTCTACTAACCTGCCAACGCGCATTCACCGAAGTCTGCAAACGGTTTTGCTCTGCTCACTCTTGTGCGCTTGCCAAAGCAGCAAATTCACTACCGCTGACGCTGCGGCATCGACAACGCCGGTAGCACGCACGGAACCAGCAGCACGGACAGAACCAATGACACAAACAGAAACGAGCACAGCAACAGGGTCCGCAGCAACCGCTGTAGACGCCATTGACGGGCTGAGTTGGCTCACCGGGACCTGGCGCGGACCGCTGGGCGATCAACTGCTGGAAGAACAGTGGAGCGTCGCCCAAGCAGGGTCCATCGCTGCTCTGGTCCGGTTCTTTCAAGGCTCCGAGACCCAGATCGTTGAGTTGTTGACCATTAGCGAGTCTAGCGACGGTTTGGAAATGCTCATCCAGCAATGGAGCGGTGAAATGCAGCCGCTCAATCCAGCGCCGCAACGTATGGCGCTCGACCAACAGAGCCACCGCAGCATCTCATTTAAAAGCGCAAGCTCAGGTGGCATGAAACACCTGCACTACAGCAGCCCAGACGATTCGACATTGCTCATCGCCGTGGAACTCACCGAAGGCACCCGCTTCGACTTGCGCCTGCAGCGTTTTGCCAACTAGTCGACGGGCGCCGCTCCCATGAGTGCATTAGAAAACCTCTCCATACTTCTCACCGGCGGTGGCTCGGGTATCGGCGCTGGGACCGCACGGTATCTATGCGAGCGCGGCGCGCGAGTGACCATCAGCGGGCGGCGCGTAGATAAAGTTCAGGCGGTGGCCAAAGACATTGGTGTCGCCTGTCATGCCGTGGGCGGCGACATCACCCAGGCAGCGGATCGTACCGCGATGATTGATGCGGCGCTCGAGCATGGCAACGGTCGCATTGATGCACTGATTAACAATGCCGGTAACATGTACCGAGGGCCCATTGAAGCGCTCACAGAAGAAGCGCTGATCGAAGTTTTTCAGAGCAATGTGATTGCGGCAATGTTGCTCAGCGGGTTGGCGGTGGCGCACATGCCAAGCAGCGGCGGCGCAATCGTTTTTCTCGGCTCCATTCACAATCGCCGAGCCTTTCCTGGCGTCTCTCCCTACGCCGCCACCAAAGGTGCCATCGAAGCGCTGACCAAATCTCTTGCCGCAGAACTTGGGCCACGCAACATTCGCGTCAACTGTGTGGCTCCTGGAGCTGTGTTCAGCGAGATCAATCAACGCGCTGGACTATTCGATGATGCCCAAGCCAAAGCGCGACTGGATGGCATGAGCGGGCTGCATGCACTGGGCCGCATTGGCGAGCCAGAAGAAGTGGCCCAAGCCATCGCCTACTTCATCACTGCGCCCTGGACCACGGGAACGGTGCTGGAAGTCGACGGCGGGCTGGCACTGGGGGTAACCAACGGATAGCTAATGAATCTCGAAACTGCGCAAACCATCGACATGCACGCCCACGCCGTGCTTGAAGAAACCATGAACGCCGCGGGGTCCTATGGCCCTGAGCTCAGTCGAGACGAACCGCCCACCTTCCGCGTTGGCGACTACAAACTTCACGGCGTGCGCTATCGTGGCAGCCCGTTTATGGAGCCGCAGCTGCGCATTGAGTCCATGGACCGCTCTGGCATCGACTTTCAGCTCCTGTCACCCAATCCGCTGACGTACTTTCACTTCATTGAGGCGCAGGCAGCCCAGAGCTATTGTCAGATACACAACAACGCATTAGCCGAGATCGTCAGAACTTACCCTGAGCGACTTGGCGCCTTCGCGGCAATTCCCATGCAAGACATCGGCTTCGCCATCGAGGAAACTCAGCGCGCGGTGCAAGATCTTGGCATGTTCGGCCCCTACATCGGCACAGACTTTGGCACGTCGTTGGACGATCCGACAATGGATCGCTTCTACGAGGCTCTGACCACGCTCAACGTACCGCTGTGCATACACCCCGCACCTGCCGGCATCGATGGCCCGGCGGGTGATCCAAACCTGCGGCGCTACGATCTCGACATCATCATTGGCTTCGCCGCCCAGGAAACCATAGCTGTCTGCACCCTGATCTACGGCGGCGTGTTAGAGCGCCACCCGAACCTGGACATCTACTTAAGCCACGGTGGCGGCGCCACGGGCTATCTGTTCGGGCGCATGGCCATGGCTGCAAAGAAACGACCCTGGGCAGGCGAGGCACTGCGTAAAGACGGCGCCTTCGAAGCGCTGTTACACCGCTTGTGGTTCGACATCCATGTGCACGCAGACGATTCTGTGGCGCAGCTCAAGCGCCATGTGAATCCAGAGCGCTTGTTGTTCGGCACCAACTTCGCCGGCTGGGACCAACAAGCGGGTGATGTGCGTGACGAAGCACGAGCCTACAGCGACAATGCACGTCGCCTGCTGCGGGTCGGCACAGGCGCATGAAGATTGTGGCCACCGATCGCCACGGCAAGCTGCATACGCTTAGCGCTGACCAGGGCAGCGTCATGGAAGCACTGCGCGATGGCGGACTAGAGGTCGAGGCGGTTTGCGGTGGTTGCTGTTCGTGCGCCACCTGTCACATCCACGTCCACGCTGACTGGCAGGAGCGGGTGGGAGAACGTGGTGCGGTGGAAGCAGAGCTGCTATCCCTAGCGGACAGTTTCGATGCTGCCAGCTCTCGCCTTAGCTGCCAGATTGACTGTAGTGATGCCCTTGACGGACTATGTTTGACCGTGGCACCCGAAGATTAAGCAGATCATGAGCAGCGATCAGCGCCAAACCGAACTCATTAGCCTGGCACGCCGGGCTCTTACCCATTTGCAGAACAAGACCACCGATCAGGCCGAGCAGATCATGCCCATGGGCATCGGCGCTTACACCGATGCCCAGCGCTACCAGCAGGAACTGAACCGCATCTTTAAAGGCCTGCCCATCTGCCTGGGCTTGAGCCTGGAGCTTCCAGAGCCTGGCAGCTACCTTGCGATCAACGCACTCGAAGTGCCTGTGCTGCTGGTCCGCGGAAGCGATGGCCAAGCGCGCGCATTCTTAAACGTCTGCCGCCACCGCGGCGCGACCCTGTGCGAGCCCGGGCGCGGCAAGAAGCGGGTGTTTTCTTGCCCCTATCATGCCTGGAGTTACGGCACCGATGGCCGCTTGGTCGGCGTTTACGCTGAAGACACGTTTGGTGAGTTAGACAGAGACGATCTCGGACTGGTGGAGCTGGCCTGCACAGAACGGGCGGGACTGCTTTGGGCGATGCTTACACCGGGCGAGCGCTTTGACATCGATACTTGGCTTGGCGACTTCGGCCCAGAGCTCGAAACCCTGGAGCTCGACAACTGGCATCTGCACGTGCAACGCGACCTCCCTGGACCTGGTTGGAAGGTCACCATGGATGGTTACCTCGAGGTTTACCATCACAATTCCGTGCACGGGCAGACGGTGGGCAAACACACCATCGGCAACCTGCTGGTCCTAGACGACTACGGTCCGCATCAACGATTAACCTTTGGACGACGGACCATTGGCACCTTGGCAGACGTACCTGAGGCGCAATGGGAACCGCTGCAGCACATTCGCCTCATTCATTCGGCGTTTCCGAACTTGTCGGTTTCCGGCATCTTGGGTGACCACTGCCTGGTCAGCCAAATCTTCCCCGGTCCGACCCCAGAGACCACGGTCACCCGGCAAACGGTTCTAGCAGCCAAAAAGCCGGAGACCCCGGCAGAGATTAAAGCTACAGAAACGTTCAGCGCCATGACGTTGCAGGCGGTACAGGACGAAGACTATGCGATCGGCGGCGGCATTCAGAGCGCCATCAATGCCGGGGCGAACAGCCAGTTTTTGTTTGGACGCAACGAGCCGGCAGTGCAGCACTACCATCGCTGGGTTGCCAAATTTATGGCTGGGCAAAACGACAGAGTCACCGGATCCAGTTCGCCCTAGTTCAGCCTGCCTGACTACACCTTGTCATCGTGCTCGCCGAGCAGCGGCGCCCGTCGATCCGGCGGGCGCTGACCATTGACCTTAAACGGGCTCGACAGCATGCGTAGGCCATTCGCCAGCGCAGGATGCGCCACGGTATTCAACATGCCAGTGGCCTCGGCGAACGGATTATCCAACGCCTGAGCCACGTCATGTACTGGTGCTACCGGCACGCTACCAGAAAGCAGCGCAACCCAATGAGACGTGGGCTGGGTCGTTAACACCGCTTCGATCGTGAACTCCAGCGGTTCACGATGGGCCATTCGCGCCGCTGGTGTGGCGAAGCGCTCGTCCAGCAACCATTCGGGGCGGTCCAGTCGTTCACAAAACAATCGCCAGAACTTCGGGTTCTGGCACATCACAAACAGCCAACCATCGGCGCTGCGAAACAGCTGGCTGGGCATAACCGAGGGGTGCGAGGAACGTGGGAGCCGCGCGGTAACATCGCCTTCGTTCAAGTACCAAGTTGCCGGATACGACAGTTGATGTAAGGCCGTATCGTAGAGGCTGGTGTCTACGTCGCAGCCTAGTCCTGTTTTGCGTGCGGACATCACCGCTGCCAGTAGCGCCAGCGCCATCAGCGAGCCCGTCATGAAATCCACCATCGACAGGCCAAAGCGAGCGGGAGGCCCATCTGGCTCGCCCGTCAAACTCAAAAAACCACACTCGGCTTGCATCAAATAGTCGTAACCTGGCCAGGACGCTCGCTCGTTGTCGCGGCCATAGGCGGACAAGTGCGCGCAAACGATGGCAGGGTTGTGCACGCACAAGTCCTCATAGCGCAAACCCAGCTTGGCGGGTTGATCACCGCGCAAGTTGTTGGCCACCGCATCCGCTGCTTTGACCAGGTCCGATAGACGCGTACGCCCTGCATCGCTCTTAAGATCCACGGTGATGCTCTTCTTGCCACGACTAAAGGTCTGGTAAAACTGGCTGTCATCCTCACCCAACAGGTGCGGACCGATGGAGCGAGAGATGTCTCCGCCGGTTTCCGCGTTTTCCAGTTTGATCACTTCAGCCCCAAGATCAGCCAGCAGCCCAGTACCGTATGGTCCAGCGCCATACTGTTCGACGCTCAAAATCCTTAGGCCAGCGAGTAGTCCAGTCTCGTCAGCCATCAGACCGGATTCCTAGCAAGCAGTTGTTTGGCAATGATCAGACGCTGCATCTCGTTGGTGCCCTCACCGATGCACAACAGCGGCGCATCCCGATACAAGCGTTCAATGGGATACTCTTTCGAATAGCCGTAAGCGCCATGAATGCGCATGGCCTCCGTAGCGTTCTCCAACGCCGCTTCTGAAGCAAAAAATTTGGCCATACCAGCCTCCATATCGCAGCGCTCTCCGGCGTCATAAGCGCGCGCCGCGTCCTCGGTCATGAGCTCCGCAGCGCGTGTGCGCGTCGCCATCTCACCCAACTTCAGCGCAATGGCCTGATGCTGAGCAATGGGTTGGCCAAAAGTCTCGCGAGTTTGCGCGTAGGCCGTAGACTCGGCCAGCGCCCGTCGGCTCACGCCGACGCTGCGCGCCGCAATGTTAATGCGGCCCAGCTCTAAGCCGCCCACTGCCATGTAAAAGCCCTGGCCTTCTTTGCCGCCTACCAGGTGCCGCTTCGCATCTAGGTTGTAGTTGTCGAACACCAGCTCCGCGGAGTCGATGCCTTTGTAGCCTAGTTTCTCCAGTTTACGGCCGGTGATGAAGCCTGAGTGCGGGGTGCCCGTATCTGGATCAACTTTGGGAGCAATGAGCATGGTCATCCCCTTGTGCGCGGGGTTCACGTTCCAGTCCGTCTTCACCAACAACGCCACGGCGCCGCCTTCAATGCCGTTGCTGATCCAAGTTTTGGTGCCGTTGACCGTGTAGTTACCGCTGGCGTTACGCACCGCACGCGTTCGTATGCCCTGTAGGTCGGTCCCAGCGTTCGCTTCCGTCAACGCCAGCCCGCCACGGATCTCACCGCTCACGAATTTCGGCAACCAGTACTCTTTTTGAAAGTCAGTGCCGTGCTTTTCCACGATCCGCGCCATCATCAGATGCGAGTTGAAAATCCCCGACAGCGACATCCACTGTTCAGCAATCAGCGCGACAATTTTTGCGTAAGTAGACGCAGTTAGGCCAAGACCTCCATAGTCGGGCGAAATCGTCGCGCCGAATAAGCCAAACGCCTGCATCCGCTCAACCATGGCATGGGGATATTCATCGTCGTGTTCCATTTGCAGCACGTGGGGCGCTACATCGTTACCTAGCCACTTGCTGATGGCATCGAGGATGGCGCGCTCATCGGCATCGCTATAGTGTCTGGCACCGCTCGTCATGGTTCAGGTCCTGGGGGTTGGATCTAGATGTTGGCTCTGGGCGATTGCTAGCTTTGCTGAACTTCAGCCTCTAAGTACACAATCTGCTCTTTTCAGCGTACCAAATTTGCTATGCAATGGGCCCCCAAGACACAGCGTTAGTAAAGGCCATGGCATCGAACCTGAAACTCATCATCGCCAATCAGAACTATTCTTCCTGGTCGCTCCGACCCTGGATTCTGCTCAAGGCCAAGGGCATCCCTTTTGAGTGCGAGCTACAGCGCTTCGACGAGGCTACCAATCAGCGCCACTTCTTCGAGTTTTCTCCCACCGGCAAGGTACCGGTGCTACAACACGACGGCAGAACCGTGTGGGAATCCCTGGCGATCATGGAGTATCTGGCGGAGCTTTTTCCGGATCGGGCAATGTGGCCCAGCGACTTCGAGCAACGCACCCATGCCCGCTGCATCGCCAGTGAGATGCACGCCGGGTTTCCGGGGCTGCGCAATCATTGCCCCATGAACATGCGGCGGCCGCCGGGGAAGCTCTCGCTGCCCCAGCAGGTGGACACCGATGTCGCTCGCATCGAGCAGATCTGGCAAGACTGTTTGGACCGTAGCGGCGGGCCTTTTCTGTTTGGTTCGTTCGGCATTGCCGATGCCATGTATGCGCCTGTGGTAAATCGTCTGGCGATTTATCTGTTGAGTGAACACCCTGCCGTTACTCGCTACTCCCAGGCCATGACCGCGCTGCCGGCCTGGCAGGAGTGGGATGCTGCAGGTCGGGCCGAGCCTTGGATCGTCGAGATGGACGAAGCCTGAGGCGAGACAAGAGCCGGTGCAGATACTAAGTGGGTTAGCCAGCCTAGCGTATCGAGTCGACGTTCTGCTCCCAGTTGCGGCCATCGAAAGGCTCGATGGTGAGTTCGCTTAGCGGCACGTCATCCAGACAGCGCGCGTTCACGCTAATGCCATCGGGGTGGGAGCGGGGGCGATAAAAGGATTTGACGCCACAGGTTTTGCAAAACCAATGTTGAGCGACACCGGTGTTGAAGGTGTAGGTGGTCAACGCTTCCCAGGGGGTGAGTAGGGTAAATTCGTCGCTGCTGACGAATAAATGTAGGAAGCCAACTGCCTCGCAGATTGAGCAGTTACACTCAAAAACGTGCACCGGCCATTCGGTGCTTAGTTGAAAGCGAACCTGACCGCAGTGGCAGCCGCCGCTTAACGTCTTCACTTTTGACATTGCACACTCCGTCGCAGCAGAGGTTTATCGTAACAACTCGTTAGACATCCCGACCTAGTGGCGCTAGCTTGGGGCCATGAACCATGGGATGGCGAACCTACTGATTATTGGCGGCCTAGTTATCATCGTCGTTGGCGTGCTGGCAAAGTTCGGCCTGCTTAGTTGGTTCGGGCACCTGCCTGGAGACATTCGTATTCGACGCGATGGTTTTTCCCTATTCGTGCCACTCACGTCAATGCTGATCGTTTCCATCACTCTTAGCGCGATTGTGACGTTGATTAACCGTTACATCCAGTAGCGGACCGCTGAACCGATACGTTTAGACTTGCCCAACAAAAAAGCCCGCCATGCGGCGGGCTCCTTTTAACGTTCAAATCAGCTAGATTCGATGAATCAGCCGTCGCCCAGACTATAGGTCAGGCCCAACTTAATCATCCGCCCGAAGGGGGTGTGATTATATGGGTCATAGTTCAAGTCATTGGCGACCTGCGGCGGATCTTCATCGGTAAAGTTGAAGATCGACAGCGAGACGGTGACGTTCTGGATCATGTTGTTGACGTAGGTCAGATCGTGAGTCCAGTGATCGTCAATGTCACGCAGATTCGCCGGCGTATCACTGGCTTCGTCGTCGTAGCCAGAGACGAAGCGTCCAGTATAACCCACCCGATGGCGCTCATTGCCCCAGCGAACAAAAACGTTGCCCTTCATCTCAGGTCGCGGGGTGAAAGGTGTGCCCTCGTTAGACAAGCCAACAAAGTCGCCGCCAGGAGCCAGGACCAAACCATCGCGAGATTCGAAATCGTCAGACTCGTACTCGAGGGTGTAGGTGCCTTCAACACCGAGATCGAGCGCGCCGCCACCTACTTCGTCAAACGTGTACTTAGCGACAAAGTCCAAACCGGAGGTATCAATGTCTGAGCCGTTGATGAAGAAGCGCTGGATACGCTGCACACCGGCGACCGTAGTGCCCTCGGGTGTCAGACGTGCACGCAGTGCATCACAAGTAGTGGTGCCCACTCCGGTGCCGCCGTCCTGACAGTCGTTGGCGCCATAGGCTGAGACGATTTGATTGGTGCTCTCCGTCTGGAAGGGATCTTCGAACGCGAAGGACCAGTAATCCAGCGATGCGTAGAAATTGTCAGTCTGCAGGATGCCGCCGAAGTTCAACGCAACCGCGGATTCAGGATCCAGATCGGGGTTGCCGGTGGTGTCCGCTGCTTTGAAAGCCAGCGCAGGGGTCACAAATTCTAGGGAAGTACCGGTACCGCCAAGAAAGCTGGATGGCGGACCACGGAACGTCGTCGAAGCCGAGCCCCGCACCGTAAAGATATCCGTCACGTCCCAGCGCACGGCAATCTTCGGGTCGAAGCTATCGCCGCCGTCACTGGAGCCGTAGTCCTCATAACGTGCGGCGAGCTGCACTTCAAGATCCTCAGAGATCGGTAAATTCAACTCACCAAAAACCCCGTAGATACTGCGGTCCGTGGTCTCTTCGTCGGTTGCGGCGAGAAACGCTAATTGTCCGGCGCCGCCATCACCACAGTCCAGGGTGTCCGTATGACCAAGCGTAATAGAGAACGGGTCGTTGTAGGGACAGGGATTGATGGCACGGTTGGCAACATCTTTCACTCTGAACTCGTAATCGTCCTCACGGTACTGCAGACCTGCGGCCCAGCCGACCACTCCGCCGCCCATCTCGAAGCCAGTCTCACCGTTGAAGATCGCCTCAAACACCAATTGCTCGTTGTTCGTTTCTGAGCCGGTATCGGCGGTCAAAAAGTTGATCAGCTCGCTGGAATTGGCTACTGCCGGATTGAACTGTGGGTTATCCATACCCGTCACCGCCGAACGCGGCAGGGCATTGGAGAACGGGTTGTAGTACTCGCACGGCCCTACTCCCGGTGTGCCGGTGGCAGGATCACAGCCAGAACCGCCAAGACCATCAAAGGCGAATGCCATCCGCTCGATGAACATGTCGCTACCGTCAATGTCTCGTTGGCGATCTGACCAGGTCAGGCTGATATCGAAGCCGAGGCCGTTGTCGAATTGCCCGTCGAGCCCCATGGAGAATCGCATGGTCTCGGTTACCCGCTTCGCCTGCTCAGGTCGGCCGTCACGACCGAACACGCCAAGCATGCGGGACCAGGAAATCGCACCCTGCTGAGAAGCCAGCACGTCGGGGTTGCCGTCCGCATCGAGGTCGATGTCGTTAAACAGACTCGGGTTCTGTGCTTTGAGGTCAATCAGACCAGGGTGATTAGGCGCGATGAAGCGATCTGGACCGAGCAGGGCCTGAGGCGGATAAGAGGGCGAGGTCTTCCACTCCGGGATATCCATATCATGCCACAGCGCCTCTGCGTGGAAGCTGACGTTGTCGTTGATGTCGATGTTCAATTCGCCAAACACTTTGATGGTTTCTTCTTCTTCGATCAGGTTGTCGTAGAAGGTGTACTGAAAACGGCAGAAACCGCCGGCATTTGTGCCGCCCAACGTATCGCAGTTGGGATCGGGCGTCGAACCGGCAACAATGGTAGCGCCACCGGTGCCATCGGGCACGGCCGGGAAGAAGGTGCCTGGATTGCCGATGCTCGACCAGCCTCCGGGTGCCGGATTTTCAGAGAAGGGCCGCAGCGCCCAGTCGCGATCGCGAATCTGCAGCTCGGAGCGTTCGGCATACTCAGCAGAAATCGCATAGCTGACGTTGCCATTAGAGCCACCGAAGATGGCAGCGATGTTGATGTCGCCGTCGGAGTCCTCAATATCCTGGTAAGAACCGCTTATCTCGAAGCCTTCGAAATTTTCGCGGGTGATAAAGTTCACCACGCCGCCGATTGCGTCAGAGCCGTAAGTTGCCGCGGCGCCGTCTTTCAGCACCTCAACCCGACCGATGGCGATACTCGGTATGGCGCTGATGTCTACACCAAGCGCTTCGGTGGCGACGTGGCGCTTGCTGTTGATCAACACCAGCGTGCGCGCAGAGCCCAGGCCCCGAAGGTTCACTGTGGATACCCCTTCGTTGGCTTGCCCACCACGAGTGTCGAACTGGTTGGTCTCAGCGAGCGCACCAGAGCTGACGTTTAAGTTACGAATCATCTCGTTAATGGAAGGATCGCCAACGTCCTCCATGTCGCCTCGGGTCAATACATCGACAGGAAGCGCGGCATCTTCTGGCGTACCTCGAATATAAGATCCGGTGACAACGATCTCTTCGATCTCGCTCTCAACCGCGAAGCTCAGTGCAGGCCAAAATGACAGGCCGGCAAGCGCGACAACGAATAGCTGCCACACTCGCCGCATAAATTGCGAAGCGTTCATGAACAAATCCCCTCTAATCACTAGGTATTAGTACTTATCGGCGAGAAACTCTCCACTCGCCGATTTGCAACTTAGGCATTTCGGCTAGTCGAGTCAACAGACTTTGTCGGGCAGAACCATGCGATGTAAAGAAACAGGTTGCTGCCCAACAATCCGCTCGACGTTTGTAGCCAATTCTATAGACAGCTACATTATCTAGGACGGCCAAGCCAGCAGCGGCACCAGGCTCGACCCGCTGCTCCCCGAAACTGCGAACTTTCGTCTTACAATGTGCTACAGCAACTACACGATGGCTTCTGCCAGGTGATTCTGACAAACCGCATATGGCCCGCAAACCCACCAAATCGAGCCTCGCTGAAGCTGTTCGCGCCCATTACGCGGGCGATCGCCGCACTGCTCAACGCCTGTACCGGCGCTTGCTCGCGAACGAACCCAAAAACCCTGCCGCATTGAGCGGACTTGGCATGCTGGCGCTCGATCAGCACCAAATAGAGAGCGCGACGCGCTACTTGCGGGCAGCAATCAAGTTGGATCCACAAAACCCGGGTTATCGAATGAACCTTGGGGCGGCGCTGGAAGCTGGCACAGATCTCAATGGCGCCGCCGCAAGTTACCAATGTGCGATCAACTTGGATCCGAGCTATCGCGATCCTTACTACAATCTGGCCAATGTGCACCTAAAGATGGAGTCACCCGATCAGGCAATCACGGTGCTGGAAGCCTGTCAGGCTGCCAACGGCCGCGACTTTCACGCCTTGGCCTATCAGGTCCATGCCCTGTTAGACGCCCACCGCGACAACGAAGCACAGCGCCTGCTAGACCATCAACAGCTGGTCCACCGCTACAAGTTCAACGCCGTGCCCGGTTACGCGAACCTAGGTGCCTTCAATAAAGCGCTCGCCGAGCATGTCAGGAACCATCCAACCCTCAAGAAAGATGCCATGTCTACGGTTGGTGGTACCCATACCGGTGAGCTGCTAAGCGATACTCAAGGCCCACTGTTCCACTTCGAACCGCAAATCCACAAAGCCATTCACTGGTACATAGCACAGTTACCCGATGACCCCAGCCATCCCATGCGCCGCTGGCAACCCAAGCTCTGGAAGCTTACAACCTGGGGCATCGTCATGGGCAACGGCGGCCATGAGCGTACGCACATTCATCCCAACGGCTGGCTGAGTGGAGTGATGTACCTCGAATTACCCGATCTAATAGAGGATGCAACACGCGATCATGAAGGTTGGCTGCGATTTGGTCAGCCAACGCCGGATCTGGCCGCTCAGCGCGAACCAACATTGATCGACTTTCAACCTCAGTACGGGCAGATCATTCTTTTCCCCTCCTACTTCTATCACGGCACCGTACCGTTTCACTCGAAACAACGCCGTATCTGCGTCTCCTTCGATGTGGAGCCGCTGGGCTGAGCATCACCACGCTGGGCGTGATCTGGCACACTGCCTGCCAGAGTGCCTGCGGAGATCAATATGTTGCTCATGAAACCCAGTTGCGAACGCTGCGATCAGGACCTGGCCGCCGACCAACTCGGTGCCTTCATTTGTTCCTTTGAATGTACGTTCTGTAGCGACTGCGCACAGGCGGCACTGACACTACAGTGCCCGAATTGCGGCGGCGGCCTGCATCCCAGGCCCACCCGCGCCAAAGCGCTGTGGGAGAAGTTTCCGCCGAGCAACGAGCGGGTCTACAACCCAAAGTTGGCTAGTGGGAGCTGAGAACATGCGTGGGATTCTCTTGTTTGGTCTGTTGGGGTTCATCCCTGTTTTGGTCAGCGCTAAGGACGTTGACGCCAACTCCAAGATCGAAGCGGTCACTGTGTACCTCGATGGCGCAACGGTCACCCGCAGCGCTCGACTCGAGCTGCCGGCGGGCGACAATCAAATCCGCTTCCAAGGACTGCCACCGCGGCTGGACGAATCTCGCATTCAGGTCGAGATCGCCGAACCAAGCGTTGCCATCGGTCAAGTTCAATTGGCCACCCAGCAGCGCAGCCAGGCAATCAACCAAGAGGTTCGAGATCTGCTGGCGGCGCTGGAACAGGCGAAACTCAAGCTACAAGCCATAACCGACAGTGACAAATCCGCTGATCTGACGCTGAAGTATCTAGAAAATTTGGCCGGGGGCTACGCTAAAGAATCCTGGTTCGAGGGCGCCCAAGGTAAAGCCGACGTCGACTCGTGGAAAGCCGCAATCGATGTGATGGAAAGTGGTGCCAACAGCGCCTACCAGCGCAAGCGAGACAACGAGCTCGCGCGCAAACGCGCAGCGGAGGAAGTATCGAAGCTGCAGCGCGAGCTACAGGCGACGCGCGGTGGCACTCGCGCCTCGGCTACTTTAGAAGTTGCCGTGCGTACAGCCGCAGCTGTCAGCATCAACGCACGGATTCACTACTACACGCCTAACGCATCCTGGCGGCCCGTCTACGAGGCCCGGCTCAACAGCAACGATGCTGCGCTGGATCTGGCACAGCGCGCAGAGGTACGGCAAAACACCGTAGAAGAGTGGCAAAACGTTCAGTTAACGCTATCGACCAGCGAACCTGAAGGTGAACTGCTGCGGCCACAGCTGCACAGCGAATTTCTCGACATCGCGCCTGCCGAATCCAAATCTCGGGCCATGCTCGGTGTGGTTGGTAAGCCGAAGATGGTAGACAGCGCAGTCATTGAAGAAATCGTAGCCACGGGATCTATGCAGGAACCGCCAAGCGTAGGCAACTTCGCGGTGACCTACCCGGTGCCTGGGCGAGTAAGCGTGTCGAACGACAGCAACGATGAACAGCTGTTCGATTTATCCCGCAACCAGTTCGACACGCAACTGTTAACCCAAGTCGTGCCGCGGCGCAGCACCAGTGCGTTCCTAGCGGCACGCTTTACCTATGCCGACAGCCTGCCGCTATACAGCAGCGAGATGCGTGTGTACGTCGACGGCGTTTATGCGGGGCAATCGATCTTCCCCACGGCGCTGCCTGGCGCCGAGGTCACCTTACCCATGGGTGTCGATCGGCGCATTCAAGTCAGCGCCAAGGATCAAGGCGGCGAAGGTGGGCAGCGCGGCATCATCGGCAAGCGCAAAACCGAGGTAACGGACTTTCTATTTGAGCTGACGAACCGCAGAGCGCAATCAACCCTGGTAGAAGTGTTCGATCTGTATCCGGTGTCCCGCAACAAGAGCATTGAAGTTGATGTACCGCGCACGGCCACAGCGCCAACAGACAAGGACCTCGAGGGCGAGCCAGGCTTAATCGTCTGGCGTAAGCAGCTGGAAGGCGGCGAAGACTGGCAAATTCGACACCGCTATGAGGTGAGTTACCCAGCCAACGCCAGGCTCGAGCGCCAGTAGTCGGCGCCAACGGCTAGATCACTGGCCCGCGACGCTAACCCGCATCACAACACTGTTGCCATGGCATAACGCCATGGTTACTATTGAGAATGATTCTCATTAACGGAACCGCCATGTTCTTCAAAATCGCCCTCGTCGCAGCCATCCTGCTGGGCGCTGGCTGCGCAAAACCGGAAGTCAACGTCTACTCCTCCCGTCACTACGACACGGACATGGCCCTATACGAGCGCTTCACCGAAAACACTGGCATCACGGTTAATCTGATCGAAGGCAAGAGCGATGCGCTAATCGAGCGCCTTGCGGCAGAAGGCGAGTTCAGCCCCGCTGATCTACTGGTGACGGTAGATGCCGGCACCCTGTGGCGCGCCCAACAAGCGGACGTACTGCAACCAATCCAGTCCACGGTTATGCAAGAGCGCGTGCCAACAAACCTGCGCAACAGCCAAGGGCTATGGTATGGCCTGTCCAAACGCGCACGAGTGATCGTCTACAACGACAGCGTTGCCGCCGGCGCAGACTTGGATGAATACGAAGACCTCGCCTTACCGGTTCACCGTGGCAAGGTCTGCATGCGTTCATCCGGCAACATCTACAACCTTTCGCTGTTGGGTTCGTTGATCGAACACTTGGGTGAAGCCGCGGCGAGTGAGTGGGCGCGCGGCGTGGTCGCAAACTTTGCGCGGCAACCCCAGGGCAACGATACCGCGCAACTGAAAGCGGTCGCTGCAGGAGAGTGTGGCATCACCATTGCCAACACCTATTACCTCGGCCGTCTCATCGGCTCAGACAGCGACGAAGACCAAGCAATCGTCGACAAGTTGCAGGTGGTGTTTCCGAACCAAAGCTCGCGCGGCACCCATGTCAATATCAGCGGCGCCGGCATTGCGCGCTATGCGCCGAATCTAGAAAACGCGGTGGCTTTTCTGGAATACCTCAGCAGCGACTTTGCGCAGAAATTGTTCGCCGAAGGCAACAACGAATACCCTATCGTCGGCAAAACCACCGGCCCGGTAGCGCAACTCGGCACATTTAAAGAGGATCAGGTAAACGCCGAAACGTTTGGCGTTCACCAGGTTACCGCAGTCAAACTGTTCGACCAGGCCAGTTGGCCGTAGCGTTAGCCATTAGTCACCATCGTAGGCAAACAGCCCCGCTTTGCTGAATGCCAAACCCACTGACTGAGTCAGCGCGAACTGGTCGGAATTCGCTCCATCAACGTCTACCGGTTTGCGCACTCGCAACAGTGCCGCATCAGGATCGCTCAAGCTGCGAAGCAGCAGCACCAAACCGCCGCCAACAAATCGAACGTCCTCTATTCGCGCAACCGGCTGTTCTGGCTCGGGTAACAGCTGGACACTGTCTGGACGTACCACCAATTGGCACTGGGCCCCCTGACGTTGCCGGCAGTCAGTGAAGTTCCCTGCCGCAATCGGGCCGAACGGCGTTTGCAACCCACCCTCAGCAGACGCGGCCGGTAGCTGTTGTGCATCACCAAACGCCAAGGCCACGGGCAGAGACGCTGGCGTGCGCCAAAGCGCTGCTGGCGTGCCTAGCTGTGCCAACTGCCCTTGCCAGAGGTAAGCGATGCGATCACCGAGCTCCATGGCTTCTTCTGCGTCGTGGGTAACGACCAGGGTGACG
>JBPCXR010000016.1:0-3640 GCA_051027215.1 Pseudomonadales bacterium
GTATTTGCCAAGCTGCTTAGGATTCGTCGTCCTGTGCAGTTCCGCACCTCACCTCGGAGTTTCACTCCTGCGCAAATTGAGAAAAGTCGTTTCGTGCGTCGGACTGTTGGCCGATGCACGTTTGGGAACTTTGCCTTTTGAGCCAGTTCGATGTGACTTCTGTCCCGAATCGCGGATTCGCTGACTGCGGTTCGTGCCGTCGGGCATTCTCACCGACCAAACGAACGGACATTCCGAAAACTGCTGTTACCCGCTTATAAGAGTCACACCTGCGCTGGAATCGCCGTGCCCGTTCGAGTCCCAGGACGATGCCTCCCTTGTCAGTTAGCGAAGTGCTGTTCAAGCCTGCGGACATGGACACCTCCGATAGTGCCCTAGCTGTGGGAAAACCAGTCGGTCAGATTCTCCGCCGGCGTCTAGCAGATTCCATGCGGCGAGCACGCCCAGGGCAAGTTGATCAACTTCCGTTTCGTCTAGCGTGCAAACGCTTCGGCATGCGGTTTGCGGCTTAAGCATTCTGAAGCATCGATTTTTCATCATAGGAGTGGAGAGAACGTTCTGATGTAGCAAATGCATGCGGAGGAGCACACTTGTGTGCGCCATAACGCACAATTCACTGCCCGGTAGTGGAAGAGTAGGGGGGAGCGCAACAAGAACACGAAGAGCCGCCAGTTGCAGCTCTGAGGTGGCTCGGTAATGCCGGACACTCCAAGTGCTTAGATTGAGAGGTTACAATCTAAGGCAAAGGAGAGTGTTATGGGCAAGAAGTCGGCGAGGAAGAAGACAAGACAGCGGCGTCAGTACAGTGAGGACTTGAAGGCAGAAGCGGTCCAGATGCTGCTTGATGGGCACAGCGCATTGTCGGTAGTTGAGAATCTGGGAATTAACGGTACCAGCTTGCTGTATCGCTGGAAGAAGGAGACTCTGAAAAAGAGTGGGCCGAGTGCGACAGCACTGGATTCACGCGTCCAGCATCTCGAAGAAGTATTGCGTCGTACCGAACGGGAACGCGACATCTTAAAAAAAGCCTTGGCCATTTTCAGCCAGAGGATGTGACGGAGGTCTACAGCGTCATCGAGCACCTTGATCAGCAGGATTTCGCGACCTCCCAATTGTGTAAGATCCTTTCAGTCAGTCGCTCAGCCTACTATGCCTGGCATCAAGGTGAGGCGAGCATGCGTCAGCAGGAAGACGAACGACTGAAGCCATTAATTCGAACTGTTTTCAAGGAACACAAGAGACGTTACGGCGCGCGCCGCATATCGATCGAGCTGGGGGAAAGCGGAAATAATTGTGGCAGGCTGCGTACCAAGCGACTGATGTCGGAGATGAATCTGATCGCAATTCAACCTCGTTCATTCAAGCCGCGCACAACGGAAAGTCGGCATACCTTGGGTTACAGCAAAAACCTTTTACTCGAAGCGCCACCGCCTGATGGAATCAATCAACTCTGGGTTGGAGATATCACGTATGTGCCACTGGCCGGCAGCGGCGCCTTCCTTTACCTGGCGATTTTAATGGACCGGTATTCGCGTCGTATTATTGGTTGGGAGTTACAAGACCACATGAAGGAACCACTTGTTTTATCGGCATTACAAGCTGCAATCGTTTCTCGAAGCCCACGACCGGGTGTCACGCACCATACCGATCGGGGCGGGCAGTACGCTGGCAAAGAATATCGCAAGATGCTTCACCGGGGCCGCATGCAGCAGAGCATGAGCCGTGCGAATGATTGCTATGATAATGCGTTCATGGAATCCTGTTTTGGAACGATCAAGGCGGAGCTGGAAATGGCACCTTATAAGCACGCGTCGATCGCTAAGAAAGAAATTCGCGAATACATCCGATACTATAATACGAGGCGAAAACATTCATCCTTGAGCTACATGAGCCCAGACGAGTTTGAACAAATTGCCTGCTAGGTTCTGTGATTGAGACAGGGGCGGAGATTGTCAGGTGTCCGAGCATGCAGACCATGCTCGGCGCTCGTTACGATTGAAATGTCGAGGTCATTTTTTCAAAGAATACGGTGAATCAACCCCTGTCTCAATAAGAAGTGAACCATGGCCGGAGTTGACTTCGAAGTGCTTCGCAATGAAATCAAGATGGAGCAAGTATTGAAGCAGCTCAACTTCGAGCAGGTTGGTCAAACAGGAGATCAGTTGCGAGGACCATGCCCAGTTCATAAGTCCTCGAATCCAAGTAGCCGTACGTTCTCGGTGAATCTGGATACGGGACGATACTATTGTCACAAATGCAAAAGCAAGGGAAACCAGTTGGAGCTATGGGCGGCCGTCCACGGGCTCTCGATTTATGAAGCTGCCATCGCTCTTTGTCGCGCTTTGGGGCGCACAGTCCCACGCATTGACCGCTGGTAATACCGATTGGGACAGAAGAGAAGAGGCACCGGTACTTTGAATCACAGAGGGCGCTTGTCCTCGCCGGGAAATAAGCAGTTGGACTGTCCGTCAAACCCGCGCCATCTCAGTATGGATTTCGCGACCAACGGCCAATGGTGTCGGTGACGCAGAGATCCTTCGGGTCAACTGGGATGATATTTCGCGGGGAGCTTCAACGGCTTCAAATTATCAATTGTTGCCAGGCGACCGACTTTTCGTTAGTCACAGAACATCGCCGTTATTGCGAAACTGAATTTCAACTTTTTCTAGTTCATTCCCCAGAATCTGATGACACCAGCTGCTGGGGGTTTCATCGAC
Organism: Pseudomonadales bacterium; assembly: GCA_051027215.1. Taxonomy (GTDB): domain Bacteria; phylum Pseudomonadota; class Gammaproteobacteria; order Pseudomonadales; family Azotimanducaceae; genus CALHVX01. The sequence continues at coordinate 2,718 of JBPCXR010000016.1, forward strand.
CCACAGCTTGAAAAGACGGTTCTGAGTGCGTTCGACCGATGAATCTTACGCAGATTAGGCACTCACTTTTCTGCACTTGTCTGTCATCCAAGCAACATACTTGACTTGGACGATTTTGATACAATTGCTGAGTATGCTTTCCCACGCTTTTTGTAGATAAGCAGATGCTATCTACCTTTTTGTGTCGAACAACAAGTTCTTCGGCAGGAACAATCTTTAGGCAGTGTGAACAATGCACAACGAGCGTGACTTTATAGACGCGATCACTAATGGTGATGAAAATCGCCTAGCCATGCTTCTACACTCTCAAGTGGGCCGCGAACGATTAGTCGCCACGATTACCGACTCTCAGCCGACTAACCACTCTATCGGCTTTGGCATGACACTGCTGCAGCTCGCATCGATCAGAACACGGAAAGGCGGCAGTCCCTCAACCGTCCTAATTGAACAGGGAGCCAAAGTCGATTTGCATTCCGCCTGTGGCCTGGGAATGATCGAACGAATCGGGGAACTGCTGGCCGATCGCCCACAAGGAGTGAACGACCAAGTCGATACCTACTTTCCTATTCAATTCGCGATTACCGCTGGACGTTCAGCAGTCGTTCAATGTTTGGTTGAGCACGGCGATGATGTTAACCGCGATTTGCGGAAAGTAGCGTACTTCGGGTGGGAGGATGACGCTCGCGACCAGCACTACACGCCTTGGAAACCTATCCACATGGCATCTCTTTGGGGATTCGATTCAGCGCGCCTTCCGGTAGCACAAGCACTGGCTTCGACGGGTGCCGATTTGAATGCGATTTCACCATTGGACGGATTTCGACCGATTCACTTGGTGGCGATGCCTAACCGCGTGGAAATGATCAGGTTTCTCATCGCGCAGGGTATCGATGTTGACAGTCGCACTGAAGAGTGTGCAGTAA
>JBPCXR010000017.1:0-5096 GCA_051027215.1 Pseudomonadales bacterium
GGGTGTTCATCGAGTCCAGATTGTTGATGGGTACACCCCATTCGTTCCACCGCCATTCGGGTGTACGGCCTACGGCATAGCGAACGGCCGCGTGAATCATGCGCACGCGCACGGTGAGCTTGAACCCTTCGGCAAAGCGATCCATGCCACCCGGTGTATAGGCGTTCGCAATGAAGCGAAAGCTCTCGAGCAGTCGTTGCCCCAGGCGCTCCTTGGTCATGAGCCGTCCGCTGAAAAGAACCGGACGACTACCGGAAGGTTCAACGAATCCGGCTGCAACGGTGGAGTAGGCAAAGACGATCGGCACCAGGCCGCCGCTCCGCCACAGCGCTACCGCACCGCGGCGTAGTTGCTCCTCGTCGACCCAATCGGGCCGGCGATCGAGATCTTCAAAGAGCTGCTTGAGGGCAGGGCCGGGTGCATCGATCGTATCGATGCCTTGCTCGAGTGCCTGTTCAAAAAGCTTCCAGCTACTGTTGGTGCTGGAGTCTTTGAATTCGAGATAGGCGTCGTAGGCGACTTCGTCCGCGTGCAGACACTGGCTGGTCAGCTCGTTGACCAACGCTGTTGGAAAGCCCCGCCGACGATGGCTGCCGCGCCATCGTCAACGGCATTGTGGATTACAGCTGTGAAGAGTCCTTTGGCGGCTACGATGTCCTGCCGCCGTCGCTGTCACGGCTGATGACGGTGGACCGGCGCAAGAAGCTGGCGCGTGGGCTCATCTGTTTCTGGCAGCCTCAGTTCGTCGAACAGCTCCACTACAAGAAGGATCTGTGGCGATTTGCGCTCCCGGTGGTCCGCCCCTTTCTCTGGTTAAACGACAAACTGACGCGTCTCACCTCCCACAAAGATTCGGAGCGTGCAGCAAAAGTCTTGAACGAATTCAATCGGGCCATTGCCATTGCTAAAGGCGAGCGGGCTCTGGCAGATCCGGAGGAAGTCTCAACCGACGTCGCAACGAACGCGCACCGGATCGGTGCATATACCACTGGCACCTGAGGTGGGTACCTACGAAGCGACCGCGGCACTGACCTCAATCGACGAAAACGTCGTCTGGGTGTTGGCGTTCTTTGCTGTCGCTGCCGTCGCCACCTTTGTTTATCTCGTGCAGTCTTTCAAGCTGGCACGCGCGCACGAGGCCTATTCCTCTGCCCTGCCCGCAGTCGGCTGGTTTGCAGTACACGACCTGCACTTTGTATTCCTCTTTGAGCTCTGGTTCGAGGTCTACGACCACTGGTGGGTCAAAGCCTGGTGGGTGGCTCTCGTCTTCACCACGATCATCGAATTTGCGCTGGTGGGGTTAATCATCAAATACGGGCGCAGGGAGCTTGCACCCTGGGCATCGGGGAAAGAGTTTTTTGGTCTGATTGCCCTGGGTACGGTCGCGATTGGCGTCATCTGGCTGCTGGTCAAAGCGTCGATCGACGACCCACTCTGGCTCATTTCTTTCCCCATCACCGCGTTCTGGGCGGTGCCTTTCAGCACCGCACTCATGCTCAGGCGCAACTCGCAGCGCGGACAGTCGACCACGCTGCCGATTTGCAGCGTGTTCATTGTCGGTGCGTTTCAGGGTGCACTGTGGTTCATCGACCCGTTTTTCCGGTCACCGTTTTTTCTCATGTTCACCGTAATGGGCATCGCCTGGGCACTGGTCAACATCTGGCTCCTTACGCGTCTACCAGCATTTCCAACACAACAGCAGTACGCATGAGTGCCATTGTTAGCCGTTTAGTGGAGGTCCTCCTTGTCTGAACCGAGAGACTACTCATGGATTCAAGAGCACACCGAGCGGTATTTGAAACACCCGGAACGTGCCCATGACTGGGACGCAACGCACGCAGGCGGCACTGGCCTGGTGCCGACGCTGCTGCTCACCACCGTCGGAAGGAAATCGGGAGACCAGCGTCCAACCCCCTTGCTCTACCAACCTACCGGCACAGGATTCATTGTCGTCGCAAGCCGCGGCGGTTCTGATCACCATCCCGCCTGGTACCTGAACCTGCTCGCGAATCCGGGCTGTGAGATCCAGGTCGGCAAGTTCAGCTATACCGCAACAGCTCGCGTGTTGACCTTAGAAGAACGCAGGCCCTACTGGGAGTGGATGGTGCGGTTCTGGCCGGATTATGCGAACTACCAGGCGCGCACCGAACGGGAAATCCCAGTGGTAATCCTGGACGCAGAAAGTAAGAGAGACTGAACGTGACCTGACGTGCTCACGATCGTTTCCCTGTTCCCAATTACGCAACGTGTGGACACTGATCTGCATGGCTAGGGCTTGTTCGACCACCGCGCTCATTTCGTTGACAGCTAGTCAGGTCGTCGAGCAAACGAAATAGACGAATTATCAGCGATTTGAAGGGATACATGCCCGGGTTGTCTTCCTACAAAACCTGCAAATACCGACGAGATTCAGCAGAGTTTAGGAGGGCGATTGTCGGCGACCGGATCGTAACTCGTTGATTTGATTGGTCGGGACGGTAGGATTTAACTGGCCGTCACACGGCTGCGACCCGCCTCCGCAGGAGGCGCCTTGACCCCCAGTTAATCCATCAACTCCTGTTCTTTTCTAACTAATTCATTCTTTTAGGAAGGGTTCCACTTCCTAGCTTGATCGCAATCAAGGTCACAACAACGTGAACTTGCAGGAACTAAATCCCTTTACAAACTACGCTGCAGAAGCAAGGTTTTCTCTAATGATCCTGGGGTGACGTGCGGCAATCCGCAACAAAGCAAGCGCAGGTCCCTCGGGTTTTCTTCTGCCCTGTTCCCAATTACGCAGGGTGTGAACACTAATCTGCATCGCTCGAGCAAAATCGGTTTGCGTCAATCCAATAAACTCCCGCAGAGCAGCGATGTCCTTACCCGAGTCAAAGTGCCCTTCAATTAGTTTCTTGCGCAAGCGTGCCGGCATTGCTCGCTTAAACTGTTCATTAGTTAGTTCTGGAATGTCGGTCATCTCTCTTCGTCCATATAGGTGCGATACAATTCTTGCTCTGCCCTCGTTGCAAACCTAGCACCGATAATACGAACGCAATCATCATCCTGCACGGTATAGACCACAACTACGACACCTCGTGAAACCCAACCAATGCCGATGTAACGATCTTCCGAAATTGAATGGATCTCATCAAAGATCTCTAAGTAGTTAGCTCCTGAATCGAAGTGGCACTGTGCCTCACCGAACGACAAGCCGTGCTTTCGTTGGTTACTACGATCTTTGGCTGCGTCCCACTCAAACTTCACCCGAGTATTGTACGCCAATGACTTAGTAGGTCAATGGCTTATGCTAAAGTTTGTGTGGTAACAACAACGGCATTAAAGGACAGAGCTTTTGCTCTTGATGGGTAGTCAATCTGTCGATTGATTCTAATGTGCCCAGATATCAGTGGTTTGAAGCAAACACTACTGATTAGCCTCCTACGAAAGCCTGTGAAAGCAGCCAAGCTTCAAAGGAATTTAGGAAGCCAATCCAATGAAAATCTGTTGTAAGCCTTTGTTTTTATTGGTCGGGACGGCAGGATTTAGCTGGCCGCCACGCGGCTGCGACCACTTGACCCCCAGGGCAGTGAAGACAACAACTGCTAATGACTCACAACGAGCAACAACAACGACTTAGGAAACTAGAGCCTAAACCTGTAGTTTTCAGAGGACCTATTTGTTGAGAATTGTTGCAACAGGAAATGCAACACGACCTTCCCTTCAATATGTGGCGCCAACAAGTCATTGCCAAAATATACATCTACATGTATATTTCCAACTCGTGAAACCTATCGTATTCCTCGGTCGCTCCTTGGAAGCATTGCGTGAGTTTCCTCCATCCGTAAAGCGAGCAACAGGATACCAACTCGACAAAGTACAACGCGGTCTCGATCCAAATGATTGGAAAGCGATGCCAAGCATAGGACCCGGAGTTAGAGAACTTCGAATCCGGATTAAAGGCGCATGGCGAGTAGTCTACATCGCCAATCGAATTGACGCTGTGTACGTTCTCCACGCCTTCCAGAAGAAAACGCAGAGAACTGCGATACAAGATATCGCCGTAATCAAGTCCTCATTGAAGGAGCTGAAATGAGTAAACAAGAGTTTGAAAATGTCTGGGACGCAATCGAAGACGATCCAGTTAAGCGTGAGATCTACAAATTGCGATCTGAATTGATCCATGTGATCACCGAGTACATCAATGCAAACAACCTGAAGCAGCGTGAAGTTGCCAATTTGCTGGGTATCTCACAACCGCGAGTGAGCATACTTATGAAAGGCGATCTTGAGTCATTTCGTCTGGATACGTTAGTAGGGTTTGCCGTGAGATGTGGGCACACTGTGAGCATTGACGCTGCCTAACTTTGCATGTGCGGCTCGTCGTGTCGAGCCCATGGACAACCCTTTTACTGCAAAAGTGTTACCCATGTCTCCGGGCAGCACCGAGTTCAATCATGACCGTCCGCACCAAGCGCTCAATATGAAATATCCGGGCGAGCTGTACACACTTTCCGGTCGCGAGTACCGCATCCCGGAGGAGCCTGAATACCCACTCCACGACCGCACCATCCAGATCACTCACTGTGGCCGGATCTGCATCGGCAAGCGAAAAGTGAACCTCAGCCGCGTCTTCGCTGGCCAAAAAGTGGGGATCCGGGAGGTCGCAGACAAGATCTGGCTTGTCAGCTTTATGGATTTTGACCTAGGATTCTTTGATCAGACGCGAAGCCGATTTCGCGCAGCGAAGACTCGAGCACTGCTCGAGTAGGCTTTGCGGTCTTCGAACCCGCTCCCAATTCCTTTATACCGAAACTGTTACCGCCCAATCTTCGATTGGGACGTCTTCGGTATAAAGTGCAACCCATGTATCCGGGTTGCACCTTGCGAAATTGGTCGGGACGGCAGGATTTGAACCTGCGACCACTTGACCCCCAGTTAGTCTTTCAACGAAGTACTTTCTTGTGTTTTTTCAGGCGCTTAGATTGAGGACAACCTCCTAAACAATGAGCGGAATTCGCCGCTCTTCAGGTAGTTTTAGGAGACAACAACCATGAAAGCTATACGAACAATGGATTTGGCGTTCTTAGCCGTGTGTCGTCGGTAAGTACCTCTTAGTC
>JBPCXR010000018.1:0-2847 GCA_051027215.1 Pseudomonadales bacterium
GCTAGAATCAGAGAAATGGTGTGCTGATGACCCCAAGTGGGCATCGGTCTATCTGTCAGGATTAGTGAATATGACGAAGCACTCAATCATTATCGAGTCTTTGTAAGGCGAATTGTCAATAGTGTCGTTCTTCGAAGATCTCAAACGCCGCAACGTTATTCGCGTAGCCGCCGCTTACGCGATTGTAGCATGGCTCGTCATCCAGATCGCTGAGACTATTTTTCCTTTGTTCGGTTTCGATGATGGACCGGCGCGTATCGTCGTGATTCTTCTCGTTATTGGTTTCCCGCTCACGCTCATTTTTTCCTGGGTTTATGAATTCACACCCGACGGGCTGAAGCTCGAACGAGATATTGATCCAACTCGTTCCAATACTCATCACAGCGGAAAGAAACTTGATCGCATGATCATAGTTGGGCTTACGCTTGCAGTCGGCTACTTCGCAACAGACAAATTCATTTTCGATCCGGCGCGGGATGCAACGCTGGAAGAAATTGTCGAAGAACGTGTGCGTGACGAGATGCTGATCGAATCAAATGGCGACCGATCAGTTGCTGTCATGCCTTTCGCGGACATGAGTCCGAACGGAGATCAGGAGTACTTTGGCGATGGCATTGCGGAGGAACTAATTAACGAGCTCGCCCGATTGAAGGGCCTCCGCGTCGCCGGTCGCACGTCATCATTCTCATTCAAGGGAAAAAACGAGAGTCTTAGCGCGATTGCAGAGGCACTCAATGTCGCGACTATCCTTGAAGGTAGCATTCGCAAGGATGCGGACCAAATTCGCATCACGGCTAAGCTCATCAATGTTGCTGACGATAGGGTTCTCTATTCCAAACCCTTTGAACGTGAGCTGACAGAAATTTTTGCGATCCAGGAAGAGATAGCGACTGAGGTATCTATGGCGCTAGGGGTGACATTGGGCGTCGGCGGAGTCAACGCGTTTCGTGGAGCCGGTACACGAAACATCGAAGCCTACGAGCTCTTTCACCAGACGCTGGGAGTCTGGGGCGACGACGCGATCCGCCTTCTCGAAGGGGCGACTCGGCTCGACCCAAACTATGCAGCGGCGTGGTCGCGGTTAGCAAATCGAGTAGGGGTTACGGCGATAGGAACGTTGAACCCGGATGAGAGGCGCGAGATCGCTGAACGTTCCCACCAATACAATCTGACGGCGATCGAACTCGACCCAGAGTCGGCCTTTGTGAATTCAGGTTTTGGGCTGCACCTTGCTGTCCGGAAAGAATGGATACGCGCCGAGGCATTCATGCTCAAAGCGATGTCACTTGTCTCGGACTACAATACCCTGGGCAAATATGGAAGCCTCATGATGCGCACCGGCCGCTCTTCGGCAGCGCTGGCACCATGGGAAAAGGCCGTAGCTGTCGAGCCGTTTTGGGGAGAGAAGGATCATGGCGTGTACGTTGCGCTGGCCCAAGAGCGGTTTACCGATGCGAGAGAGTTATTGGCAGGCGCAGACTCACTCGAGGACAATGCCGAACTAAGCATCGCGTTGAACGAAGGCGATTCCAAAGAGATCAAGGCGATATTGGCGGCTATGCCACCAAAAGCTATTTCGACGACCGCACTCTATGCTCCTGTACTGAGCGTGTTTGACTCGCGAGAGATGGTTCTGTCCCGATTAAGAGAAGCTTATGCAGATAATAGCTCCTGGTGGCCCAGTAAGCGTCACGATATTGCAATACTTGCTGCGTATTTTGGTGACCCGGAATTAGCCTTGCACGCTATAGGAGAAGATGTGCGCGAAAGCTTTTTACGCATGTACGCGTTGTGGTATCCCTTGATGTCCGACGTCCGTCAATTGCAGGGATTCAAGGAGTTGATGACCGATCTCAACCTGGTCGCGTATTGGCGTGCCAGTGGGTGGGCTGATCTGTGTCGGCCCTTGGGCGACGAGGACTTCACATGTTGGTGAGCTAGTGAGGCTCTACATCTGCTTTTAGCTTCGGTAGAACGCTGACCCTCGATCTATTCGAATAATCATGATTTGAACGACCCCTTTATCCTAAGCTTTTCTATTTCGGACGTCTCAAGCTGCCTGGCAGGTAGTTCAGAGTTGTGTTTACCCCGAGGGCACCTCGTCCGCTGCCATTCTTTCAACGTTTTCGCGTTGAACACTAATTCGCCGTTCACGCTCCGCCCATGCCGCCTGGTATCTGGGCTCATGACGGATCTGGTCGTACATCGGCAGTTGGTGGACAATGTGCCAATCAACCAAATGGTTATGAGTCAGCTGGGTTTCGATGCTTAGCAAGGCTTTCTCGGTATTGCCGGCAGTCAGGTAACAAGTTTCCGGAAAGGGCTGGTCTGGGTGCTCGGTTACCAAAGGCAGAGAGTCTTCGATGTAGGCTGTGGTTTGCTGTAACAATGCTGTACCAAGCTCCTGATCCCCGGTGTTCAAGAACAACCAGGCAACGTTACAACCAGTTTGGTCCCCCCAGAAATTACTCCCCATCAGCGCCGGCCATTGATCGGGTTCGAGCCAGCGTGGTTCGACCGACAGGTATATTTCGCGTGAAAGTTGAATGTCGCCCTGAGCAAGTGCAAGTAAACCCAGCCTCAAGTTGAAGTCATACGGTCCCTGAATTTGCGCCACCAGCCGGTTGATGGTTTCCCGGGTGCCGCTCCGGTCTTGTTTGAGAAAGCTAACGTGTGCGTCCGAAAAACCCAACATCCATTCACTTGCTCCAGCGTCAGCCATTTTATCGCGAACTTCTTGAGTCGTTTCCAGAACGCCTAGCTGGGAATAGATGCCACCCTTTTGAAGATAGTAGATGAAGAATTCAGGATGGAGCGCAATCGCTTTGTCGAGCAAGGCTAGCGCCT
>JBPCXR010000019.1:0-3046 GCA_051027215.1 Pseudomonadales bacterium
GTACAAGGGGCACACCGATATAGGCTGTGCTTGAGAAGATTGCCGTTAGGCCATGAAGGGCCAACGTGGTCAGGCTGCCCGGAAACCAAAAGCGTGCAGCGAGGAAACTAATGCAGAATGTCGTGAGCATTCCGCCACCAAGAGCGCCGAGAAATGGCCAATTGAAGAACTCGGCAACATTCACTTTGGCAAGTGAGATGAAGACCAAGGCAGGAAAAGACACGAAAAAGACGAAGCGGTTTAGGACTTCACTGCTGGTGTCACTCAGCAAACCAATGCGCCCGGCCATATAGCCAGCCAGCATTATTCCAAACAGCGGAAGGACAACGTCTAGGACAGCATGTGGCAATCGATCTGGCTACACCTTCATGGCAATGGGTACCACTGTGGACTGATTGCCAAGCAACGTCTACTCACTGGCGACCAGCACATGTTCGACACCCAAACTAGTAGCTTTTCGAGGCCGCAAACGGGTCAGGTCGGGAATGGTTCGGTCAGAGAATAGCACGTCCGATCCGCACCCAAGAACAGACGACAGTTGGCGCTGCGGTGGTTGGGCTCAACTTCCGGGGCGAATGACTGCTCTGTGGACCTTTGAGACTACGAACCGATCTGATGGTATGCTGGCTGATGCTCTCGTCGCCACACCGGAAACTGCTGGGTACCATGACCGTTTCGATCAAACTGCCGCCATTGTAGAGCTGCTGAGCAACCATTGACGCAATTGAAACTGAAAGTCAGCAGCACCTTCAGAAGCGGAAAGTCGACCCTCTTCGGTCTTGGGCCGTACACAGCATCAAGCAAGCTCGTCGACCATATGTTCGACATTAGAGCATCATGTCTTCTCGATCGCGATAACTTCAGGAACGCCCCTAGCCTGAAGACTGCGGAACAAGCCCAGTATTACGACGAGTGCAATCGCGAGCGCACCAATCAGATAGATTGGTGCTGCTGGGTCACCCGTTAGATCGCTCGCAAATCCACCCATCACAGGCCCCAAAGCCAATCCCGCGTAAAGCCATGTGGAGACAATTCCTACTCCAACCGCCCGCGTTTCGGGACGAAGCACCTGTGGGGCGAGTGCCAGAATCGGGCCGGATGGCAAGGTTCCCACGAACGTCAGTGCCACCATCAACAACAAGAGCACCGGAATAGATTGCGACCACACGAGAACTAACAGCAGACCAAGACGTCCGACGAGCATGCCGAACACGATAATCGTGTTTGGCCGGCGGAACCTGTCGACGATAATTCCACCAAGTGGAACTGAAAGGATCGTTACCCACAGTGCAACGCCGACGACTGACGCGGCAATGCCCGCTTCCAAGCCTTCGCTGACGAGAAACAGCGGCACAAAGCTTACCATGAGGATCACCATGGCATTCTGCAGCGCCCACATCAGGCCGGACAGGCTGACCATGCCAAACTCGCCCGGCGAGAGCTTGGGCGCACGAGCAGCGCCTGTCTCCTGCACCTCTGCAGGTCGGTAGGTTGTGAGAAAAATGATAAGCGCGATTAAGCTTACTCCAGCCGAAGCGAGGAAGGCAATTTGCCAAGAATCGGCGGTTGCAAAGTGTCCGAGAGTAACCAGGGAAAGCGCAATGCCAACGGGAAAGCCTGCTACGTTCAGGGCCATCGCGGTTGCCATTTCCTTGCCGACAAACCAATCGGCGACGATCTTGAGAGTAACGGTGTTTACACCGACGGCGCCAACACCTGCGATCAGGCGACCTAGCCACAAGTAGTGAGAATTTGTTGCGATGCTCGAGAGCAGCCCCCCGATCACCATCAGCACCAGACAAGCGACAATGAAAAGCCGTTCGCCGTAACGACTGCTGATGTAGCTGCTTGGCACGGCGAGGACCAAGCCAGGAAGAGTGAAGAGACCAATGAGGGTACCGAGGGTCGCGGTATTCAGCGCCAAATCTTCCATGAGACCCGGCGCAACCACTGCTGCGGACTGCAGATGAAAAGAATACGCGATCTTGGCAACGACCATTCCGATCAGGACGATCCATCTTGTCGGCATCAAACTACTCGCTCATCAAACTCATTAAGCATTCTGGCGCTAGCAGCCGCATTGCCATCATAGATCAGCACTTGGCCCCGCGGCATCAGCACACGTACCGAAGACCTTCAATTGCGCACCGTGACGCCGTGCTCCTACTGGACCGTCCACAATACTGTGTTGCTAGATCCAGCGCGCTCGGCACGACGATTCATGGATCGCCCAAAATGGTCTGGAGCGGCGTTCCTACTTTTTGGCGCCCGGCACAGATTCCGCTATGTGGCTCAAATTGGCGCGCTAACGCCTGGTGTGACCAGGCGAGGCGCTGGGTGGCGCGCTGTTGAGTTCCAAAAACGCGCGTCAGATCGCATCTGACAAGATGCATCAATGAGCTAGAAAGGAAAAGCAGACGGCGAGCGGGCTATGATCCGCTCGCCGGACTTAGCTAGTTTACTCTGACGGCTTGGTATCCTTGGGTCTGATAGCCCAAGACTGAGACAAATCCGTTGCCCACTACGTTGACTTCCGGAATGACTGTTTTGGGGTCAACTTTCTGCACTTTCAGTGCGTATCCGCATGCTTCAATCTTAACTCCGTCCGCTTTCATTTTACGAAGCATCGATTGGAATTTAACTACCTCGGCCTGGTTCTGTCGCTTGTAGAACTTATTGTCCGTCGAGAGCAGCCTAACAGCAGGTCCACGAAAAACGACGGCAACCTGAGGTGGTTTGGCCAAGCCTTTCACGGAGCTGTCCTGATAGACATCGCGCACCGCCCAGAACACAAGGTTTGATACAAATGCAGACGGTTGGCTGACATCAAAAACTGCCTTGACTTGAGACACACCTTTCAATGCGTTTTTGTAATCGGCGTTAGCTACTTTCGCTTGCCCTAGTTGGGCAACCGCTATAACGGCGATCACTATGAGACCCACCGACAATGCTTTGTGTAGGTGCATAGTTGCTTCTCCTCAAACGAGATTAAGGTAGAGCGGCGAGATGGGCGAAAACTTTCGACCAACTACAGCCTTGCCCAACC
>JBPCXR010000020.1:0-7725 GCA_051027215.1 Pseudomonadales bacterium
TGCTGAACCTACTACGCGGTCATCCAGAAATCGACACCATTATTCTTATCGCGCGTTGGACCCTTTATGCGGAAGCCACGCCCTACCGGCAGGAATCCGGCGAGCCGCTGCTGTTACGCAATCGACAACGAGAGGCGCGCACTGTCGCAGAAAACAAAGAGATCTTTCGCGAGGCTTTGCAGCAAACGTTGGCAGCGCTCGAAACCACGGAACGTCGGTTATTGGTGCTTGGCCCTGTACCAGAGATTGGGCACCTGGTTCCTAATAGTCTGGCGAAAGCCACGCACCTAGAGCGCGACGTGGAATTGCGACTGCGCACCAGTGACTATCTCAAACGCTCGGCGTTTGTTCGCGAGGCATTCACTCAGGCGCACGCGCAACACGGATTCGGGTATCGGCCGCTGGAAGAGTACTTCTGCGATGCGCGCTGGTGTCAGGTGGAGGATCAGGGTACGCCGCTCTATTCGGATGACGATCATCTGTCGAGCATCGGTGCGAATCGGTTGATTCCCATTTTTCGTCAGTATTTTGAATCCAGCTCCGGAGAGTAGATTTTCCAGCGTCCATCGCGCAGCGAGAACGAAGCAACGACAGCTTGTGCGATCTGCCTTTGCCAGTCCGCTGCCAGCAGTGTCATAGTAACCCGCCAACTTGCAGGAACGATCGCTGCCGTGAGCACCGTGCAGATCCACCACCATGACCGCTGGCACGAAGTTGTTCTGAACCGACCAGAACGCAAGAATGCCATCACCGGACCCTTAGCCAGCGAGTTGGCAGCCGCCATTAAAGCCGCGACCATCGATGACAACTGTGAAGTCATTCTTTTGCGCGGTGCAGGCGGCGCTTTCTGCTCGGGCCTGGATCTGACCGATTTTTCGGCGGATCCGACACCCGACTGGATGCCTCAGTTCCAATCACTGTGGCGTGACGTCCACCGCCAACTGTATCGCTCACCCAAGACCCTGATCCTTGCCCTGGAGCGCTTCGCCATAAACGCGGGGGCAGCGCTAGCATTTGCCGCCGACCTGGTAGTGACTTCACCATCAGCTTTTCTGCAAGTTGGGGAGGTGCAGCGCGGCATGGCAGCGCCGTATAACCTCGCCTGGCTAAACTTGCGGTACCCAGAAACGCTACGTGCCCAACTCACGCTGGTTGGTCGGCGCTTCTCCGGCGAAGAACTCAAGCAGTTCGGCATTGCTTACGAATGTGTGGCCGATGCCGATGTTGTGAGCAGGGCCCAAGCGCTCGCCCAGGAATTGGCCGCCTATCCTCCCGGAGCCCTGGCGACCATCAAGCGCGGTTTGCGCGCGCATAGCGAGCCAGATGCTGACCGTTGGTTCGATCGCTTGCTGCCAACGGAGCAACACAATGCTTGAAGTCGTTCGTCCAGAGTCGGTGGGGTTGTGCAGTAAGCGTCTGCAACGGGTGGATCAATGGCTGCAAGTACAAATCGAGCAAGAGCGCCTCGCAGGCGCAAGCGTGCTCATCTCCCGGCGAGGCAGTATTGCCCATCTACAACATGCGGGGTTGCGGCAACTCGAGCACCCGGAGCCGTTCGATCAGAGCACGGTCGTGCGCATCTACTCGATGACCAAACCCATTACCTCCGTAGCGGCCATGATGCTCTACGAGGCCGGATGCTTTCAGCTAGATGATCCCATCGCCAAGTATCTGCCGGAGTTTTCCGATCCTCAGGTCTGGCAGGGTGGAGCCGTTGACAATGTCGCTGCCGTCCAAACACCCATTAGCGTACGCCACTTGTTGACTCACACTTCAGGGCTGACCTACGGATTTATGCAAAGTAATCCGGTTGATGCACGTTATCGTGAAGAGCAGATCGAGTTTCCGGGCCGTGGCGGCACGCTCGCTTCACTCGTTGAGCGCCTCGCCCAACTGCCACTCATCTGCGAACCCGGTAGCGCTTGGAACTACAGCGTTTCAACCGATGTTCTTGGGCGCTTGGTTGAGGTCTGGTCGGGCGAAAGTCTCGCGGACTACTTCCAAGCCCAGATATTCACGCCGCTGAATATGTCAGAGACGGGATTCCACGTGGAATCTGCGCTACAAGAGCGTTTTAGCGCCTGCTACGCGCCCAAAACTGGCGGCGGTCTATCTGGTATCGGCGCAAAAGCGCGCAATGAGGATGTTGCGGTTCGTGGCGGATTGAAGCTACAGGACCGGCGCACTGACAGCCGCTTCCTGCAACCTACACGCTTGTATTCCGGCGGCGGCGGTTTGACATCGACCATCGGCGATTACGCAAAGTTCTGTCAGATGCTCATGAACGGCGGCGCCCTAGGTGGCGCGCGCTTGCTCAGTCCAACCACTGTACGCTACATGCGTCAGAACCATCTGCCCGAGAACCGCGACATGGCCGCCATGGGGCAGCCGGTGTGGAGCGAAACCAGCTACGACGGCATCGGTTTTGGCCTCGGGTTTGCGGTGGTGCTTGATCCGATCAAAGCGCAGATCATCACTTCAGTCGGGGAACACCATTGGGGTGGCGCCGCAAGCACGTTCTTCTGGCTGGATCCAGAGCAAGACTTGTATGTCATCTTTCTCACCCAGCTCATGCCCTCCTCCACCTACCCGATTCGTCGCGAGCTGCGCACTAGGGTCTATCAATCCATAATCGATTAAGGGTGCAAGCATGAGCGGCTTCGAATTCGACTTCGGCACGGGCAGATCTGACCCGAGCACCTTCCCCACCGAGGCATTGCAAGCCGCCGCGGTAAGTGTCATCAGTGAAGAGGCAGAAGCGCTAACCGAGTACCACGGTAGTCTTGGCCATGCCGGGTTGCGGCGAGTCATGGCCAGCCGTGAGTCAGAGCGCGAAGCTGTAGCGGTGAATCCGGAACACCTGCTGCTCACCAACGGCTCTATGCAAGGCGTAACGCTCACTGCCGAAGCGTTGCAACAAACGCTGGACGACCATGTGATTGTCGAAGCCTTCTCTTACCCTGGCACCTTGTCTGCCTATCGCAGCCTGCGCTACACCATGCACGGTATCGAACTGGACGAGGGTGGGATGCGCATGGACCATTTGCAGGATTGCCTAAAAGCGCTGGATCGCAAGAACCAACGACCGCGCTTCATATATGCGATCAGCACCTACCAGAATCCGACGGGGTTCGTTATGCCGAAGCAGCGCCGGCTGGAGCTGATAGAGCTCGCGGGGCGCTACGAAATACCCATCATCGAAGACAACTGTTACGGCGATGTGCACTACGAAGGCGAAGTGCAACCGGCCATATATGCGCTGGACGACAACCCCAACCACATCTACCTTTGCTCGCTGTCGAAAATCCTTGCGCCTGGATTGCGACTTGGCTACATCCTTGCCCGACCACCGATGTTGGAACGCATTACCGCTCGCCGTCATGACGCCGGCGGCAATCACCTGGCGGCGGCCATCGTTGCCAAATTTTACGAGCACGGCATCAGCGCTCACGCCAGCGTCACCAATCCAGTACTCAAAGAAAAACGCGATGCACTGCTAACAGCGCTAGAGGATGAATTGGCAGAGTTGTGCGCTTGGTCGAAGCCACCTGGCGGACTGTTCGTCTGGCTCCGAGTACCCGACGACGTTGATCGCAAACAGCTGCTGACCAGCGCCAATGCACAAGGCGTACATTTTTTGCCTGGTGCCGCGTTTCACTATCAGCGTCAGGATGTTCCCTATCTGCGTCTAGCCTTCGGCCACCTGACATTGACGCAAATTCGCGAAGGCATACCGAAATTGGCTCAATGCATTCGCCGCTGTCGCACCTCCAATGAAGCGATTGATTTCAACAGTTTGTTCTAACGGAGCCACCCCATGAAACTTGGCCTAACCGTACGCAATATGGGACCCCAAAGCAGCGCCAAGCTGATGCGCGGCGCGGTTGCAGCCGCCGAGCAGGCAGGATTCGAATCCGTATGGATCACCGATCACATTGCGATTCCGCCGGACGACGCCGAAGGCAGCGGTGGCCGCTATACGGATCCGCTCACCACCTTGGCTTGGCTCGGTGGCACGACACAGAGCATTAAGCTGGGGACCGCTGCGCTCATTTTGCCGTACCGGCCGGCCCTACCCACTGCTAAAGGCATCGCCACGGTGGCTGAGTTGACGGGTGATCGTTTGCTGTTAGGCGTCGGCATCGGCTGGATGGATGCGGAATTCAACGCGCTCGGGGTGGATCGACACCAACGCGGTCGTCTAACCGATGATTGCCTGGATCTGATTCAGCGTTGCTTTAGCGATTCCGTCGTCAGCGAAAATGGCCAGGAATTCCTGTTTGATCCAAAACCTGCGTTGCCACCGATCTACATCGGCGGCGCGGCTCCCCACGCGCTGCGCAGAGCACTGCGCTACAACAGCGGCTGGTTGCCCATGGCTCGCAGTGCAGAAAAGCTAGCACCTGCGCTTGCCCAGTTTTCCCAGCTTGCAGAACAAGCCGAGCGTGAGCCCGGGCCTGTTACGGTGCTCACTGGCATCGACAGCAACGATCCCGCCACCGCCGCCGAGCAACTCCTGGCTTATCACGCGCTGGGTGTCGAGCGAACTGTGTGCGCGATGCGCTACGACACCCTTGGGCAATACCAGCAACTGCTCGGCAATTTGGCCGAAGCAAAGGCACTGATGCCAATTGAGACCGAGCGATTGTCGCCCTAGACTACGGGCCGAGGTATCGAGGGCAACGAATGCGCCACGACCAGCAGGTCCGCATCCTGAAAGAACTAATGCGACAACTGGACCACGGCGTTAACGCCGACGCCGGCGGCCTGCGCAAGAATCCTGTCAGCGCCTATACCTGCCCGGAACTGGCCGAGAAGGAATGGCTTTCCTTTTTTCGCGGCTATCCTCAAGTCCTGGGATTCAGCGGCGACCTGCCAGAACCCGGCACCTTTATAACCAACAACGATCTAGGCATTCCGATCCTGGCCACTCGGGATGATAGTGGCCGCTTCCGCGCATTCCTGAACTCCTGCCGCCATCGCGGGCCCATGGTTGAATCTCGCCGGCGCGGAGTCGCCAATCGCTTCTCCTGCCCGTTTCATGCCTGGACCTACCGCAGCGACGGCTCCCTAACAAGCGTACCCATGGCTGAACACTTCGGCGCCTTCGACCACAGCTGCCACAGCCTGATCGAGCTACCGTCGCTTGAGCGCTTTGGGTTTTTGGTCGTGCATACGGATCCTCACGCAGCAATCGATGCCGAAGCGCTATTCGCGGGCTTAGAAGACGACCTGGCATCCTGGGGCTGGGAAAATCTCATCCATGGGGCCGATGACACCATTGACATGCGGCTGAACTGGAAGCTAGCCACAGATACATTTGGCGAGACCTACCACTTCAAAAGGCTGCACAAAAACACGCTGGCGCAGACTTTTTACGGCGACGTGCTGTCTTATGAAAGCTATGCCCGCAATCACCGGATGGTGCTTTGCCTGAAGGCCATCGATAGTTTGCGCGAGCAACCCGAGGCACAATGGCATCTGCTCACCGGTGGGTTTCCGGTCTACTTTTTGTACCCAAACGTGCTTCTAAACGTCGGCCAGAGTGGAGTAACCATGGTTCGAGTTTATCCCGACCCCAACAACGTCGGCCGCTCCATATCCCAAGTTGGCTACTATTTTACCCCTGAGGCCAAAGCGCAGAACCTGATCACACCACAACAACGGGGGCTCGGTTTCAGCGAGGTGGTTGCGGACGAAGACTACGCGACTGCAGAGACGACTCAGGTTGCGCTGTCATCTGGCTTGCAAGACTATGTATTGTTTGGTCGCAACGAACCGCCGCTACATCACTACCACAATACTTTTCGACGCGAGTTAGGCATGGCTGAACTGCCGCTATTGCAAGAAGGGGAGTGCTAAGCGGCGTCATGAGCTCGCGAGCATCAATCGTTGCCAAGACATTACTTGCGACCGTGCTGTTCGGTTTGGTGGCACAAAGTCAGGCGCTAGATGCTGCCGAACCTGACTGGAGCGCATTGCGAGCATTGTCTGACAGCGATATCGCCGCAATGAAACCCGAGCCTGAAAGCGCACGCTACTGGTTACTTCGAACCTACGCGAACCTGGATACCTCGATCAGTGAAGCAGAACGCACTCTGGCGCTGGCAGAAACACTAATCCAGCAGGGGAGCGACGAAGCTGTTCTGGCGCTGGCACTCAAATGTACGATCGCCAGCGTGCTCTACGACAAAATTGAAGCCGACAGCGCCTGTCAGGCTCTATCGGAACAGCTAGACAACATTGACCGTCCAATTCCGGCAGCGATCGCACAGTCCCAATGGGCGAACCATTTGTCCCGCGCCGGTCGCTTTACTGCGGCGAGACAAGCCAACCTGGAGGCCGATCGCCTGGCGAGCTCGGCCGCAGATGATCGTCTTGTCGCAACGATCAGAAACAACCAGGGGGTCGATTACTTAATCCGAGGATTCTCCCGGCAGGCGCTTACGCAATTTACCAGTGCCCGGGAAGTGGCAGCAAACATCGAAGATCCATCCATTACCCATTTCCTATCGGTCAACATCGCCTCGGCATCGGTACAGGAAGGCCGCTACGGCGAAGCGCTGGAACTCATGCAGGCAGTCATGCAAACGCCAGGCTATGATCATGCAGCCTGGGGAAATTTCATCGACCACGTGATCCTGGCCTGGGCCCATCTCGGCCTAGATCAACCCCAGCGCGCATTAGATATTCTAGGACCAGCTTTTGATCGCGCTAGATCGATGCATTGGGGCGAAAATCACGCCCTCGCTCTGGCGGCCATTGGTCAAGCGAAGTATGCCCTGGGTAATCCGGTAGAAGGGGCTCAAGCGTTCAAACAGGCGCTGAGTCTGCAGGTGGAATACGACGACAGGACGCGATATCTAGAAACTGGCGTGCGCCATGCTACAGCGCTAAGAGCGCATGGCGACCTGCTCGGAGCGAAGGCCCTCCTCAAGCGGCTCATCACAGAGCTAGAGACCATGGCGCCCAGCTTGGTGTTGGTAGACGCTCTCAACGAGCGAGCGCTGATTAAAACTGAATTAGACGATGGCGCAGGTGCTGCAGCCGATCACGCACGCGCAGATCAGTTGAACACAGACATACACGGTACTGAATTCGATCAACAACTAGCCTTGTTGCACTCGTCTCTCGCACTTGATGCCAAGCAACATCAATTGGACCATCTACAACGCGACGCCGAAGCCTTGCGTTTAGCTGCCAAAAGTAGCCAACAACAGCAGCGTTTCGTTCTAGCCTGCGCGCTGCTCTTGGGACTTATCGGCTACTTGCTATTCTCCAGACGCCTGCAAAAACGCATAGCAGAATCGCGAAAACAGCACAACGAGCGTTTGGAAGTAGAGGTTGCCCAACGCACTGCCTCGCTCGAGCGAGAAATGACCGAACGTTTGGCCATTGAAGAGAAGCAGCGGATATTAGAAGAAGACCTGGCCGAGAGCGAAAAGCTCAGGGCTATCGGGCAACTCACCAGCGGTGTCGCCCACGACTTTAACAATCTAATGACCGTCATGACGCTCTCAGCTGAGCAGATTCAGTTCGATGACTCTACGACCGGTGCAGAGCAGAAAAAACACGTTGAAGACATTCTCGAGGCGTCAGCCTCGGCAGCGAATATCACCAGCAGTTTGCTATCTTTCGCCCGTAAGCAACCACTTAAATCTGAACCCATCAATCTGGCGCAGTTCGTCGATCAATTGTTACCGATGTTCCAGAGGACTCTAGGTG
>JBPCXR010000021.1:0-32675 GCA_051027215.1 Pseudomonadales bacterium
GGTCATGGTCATACGCTCGCCCTTCATCCCACGGGATTTGTAGATCATGTCCATCTTGATTGGGAAGCCTTCATCTGCCACCCAGATGAAGCCAGCGCCTTTGCCGTTGGCGTCTTTGAATTGGGTCTTGAACTTGGTCGCCTCGAATCCGGATACCGTCTCCCGTCCCACTTTCTCTACGTTGCTGACGTTCATGTTCTGGTTGGACTGCTTCATGGCCTCGGTCATCTTCATGTCCCGATACATGCCCATGCTCGGCATGGTGAAGAACGCTCGGTTCTGATCCTCACGCAAGACCATGGTGCCTTGCATGCCACCCATATCCATTTCCATGGAGCGCTTTTGCGGTGCTACCCGTTCCTTGAATTCAAATTGGCCATCTTTGGTCTCCATCACCCGCACGGCTTGGTAGGACACATTGGTATTGACCCCCATCTCCTCCATCCATTGCTCGGCAGTTTTGCTCCAGCCGGTGGTTGCAACAGTGATTGCTGTGAAAGCCATTAAGGCTTGAATGATGCGGTTAATAGGCATGGTCTCTTCTCCTTGCGCAGGCTGCAGGGCCCATGGTTAGCCCTGGCTCGTTATGAGTCAAATACGCGCTGGCAGCATAAAGACCGCCACTTTGGCCACTGTCACGCGATGGATACAGCGAATGCAGCCGGGTTTGGCAGATTTCCTGGGTCTGTTTGAGCTTGGCGCTGGCTCCGCCATATAGGCTGCGATACAATTTCCGCTTAAGGGCGAGTCCAGTGCGGGGTCGCCCTTAATGCCATCTAGGGATTCAAGATCGCGCGCGTACTGGCGCTGAATTCACCACCAAACGCAGTTTGAGTGGGAACGCAGGAACCGGCGAGAACCGGCGAGAACCTAAGGTGGGACCGATCAATCAAGCGCGCAATATAGCGGGCAAAACGAGCCGATGGGTAGGACACAGGCTCGGACATCATCAGGAACTCGAATTGATACCGGCGTTTATCGCGTTAGAAGACGGTAGTGTGTTCCGCGGCCAGTCTCTGGGTGCGGCAGGCCAAACTGTTGGTGAGGTGGTGTTCAACACTGCCATGACGGGCTATCAGGAAATCCTCACCGATCCTTCCTATGCCCGGCAGATTGTTACCCTGACCTATCCGCAGATTGGCAATACCGGGTGCAACCCGGAGGACGCTGAGTCGCGGGCTATTTGGGCCGCCGGGCTGATCATTCGTCAACCGCCCAGGCAGCTGAGCAATTTTCGCGCAGAAAGCTCCCTGCAGGAGTACTTGCGTGACTCCGGCGTGGTTGCCATCAGCGGCGTAGATACCCGACGCCTGACACGGTTGATCCGCCGCAAAGGGGCTCTGGCAGGTTGCTTGGTAGCGGCCAGCGCCGCCGGCGAGCTGCTGGATGAGGCCAGCGCCATTGCTCAAGCTCAGGCATTCCCTGGTCTCAAAGGCATGGATCTGGCCGCCGAGGTCAGCCGGGAGAGCACTGAAACCTGGTCTGAGGGGGTGTGGACCCTGGGGCAGGGCTACGCCCAGGAAGGTAGCAATCGGTTTAACGTGGTGGCCTACGATTTTGGCGCAAAGAACAATATTTTGCGCTTGCTGGTCGACCGCGGTTGCCAGCTTACGGTGGTACCGGCTACAACCTCAGCCGCAGATGTTTTGGCTCTGAAGCCAGATGGCGTGTTCCTTTCCAACGGCCCTGGCGATCCAGAGCCTTGCACTTATGCCATTGGGGCCATCCGTGCCTTGCTAGAGGCTGGCATGCCAATGTTCGGCATCTGCTTAGGGCATCAGCTGTTGGGGCTGGCAAGTGGCGCTAAGAGCGTCAAAATGGCCCACGGGCACCATGGTGCGAATCACCCCGTACAGGATCTGCGCACCCGCAAGGTGGTCATCACCAGCCAGAACCACGGTTTTGCCCTGGATCTTGAGAGCCTGCCGAACAGCGTTGAAGCTACGCATTTGTCCCTGTTTGACGGCACGCTGCAGGGGCTTGCGCTGAAGGATCGGCCGGCCTTTGGCTTTCAAGGTCACCCAGAGGCCAGTCCAGGCCCCCAGGATTGCCAATATCTTTTCGATGAGTTCATAGCGCTGATGGAGAACGCCGGTGCCTAAGCGCAGTGACCTCAAAACCGTACTGATCATCGGCGCCGGTCCGATCGTCATTGGCCAGGCCTGTGAGTTCGATTACTCCGGCGCCCAGGCGTGCAAAGCGCTCAAGGACGAAGGCTATCGGGTGGTGCTGGTGAACTCGAATCCGGCCACCATCATGACTGACCCGAGCATGGCAGACGCCACCTACGTCGAGCCGGTGGAGTGGCGGACGGTTGCGCGCATCATCGAGCGTGAGCGTCCCGAGGCTGTGCTACCCACCATGGGCGGGCAAACGGCGTTGAACTGTGCGCTGGACTTAGTGCGCGAGGGTGTTCTGCAACGCTTCGGCGTTGAGCTGATCGGTGCCTCCCAGGACGCCATCGACAAGGCGGAAGATCGAGAGCGCTTTGACCGCGCGATGAAGCGCATCGGCCTCGATACGCCGCGCTCGGCGATTGCCCACAGTCTGGAAGAGGCGTTGCAACATCAAAGCGGCCTCGGCTTCCCCTGTGTTATTCGCCCGTCCTTTACCTTGGGTGGCAGCGGCGGTGGGATCGCTTATAACCACGAAGAGTTTGTCGAAATCTGCACCCGCGGCTTGGATTTGTCGCCGACCAGTGAGCTGTTGATCGATGAGTCGCTGCTAGGGTGGAAAGAATACGAGATGGAGGTGGTGCGTGACCGCAACGACAACTGCATCATCATCTGCTCGATCGAAAACTTTGACCCCATGGGTGTGCACACGGGCGACAGCATTACCGTAGCACCCGCGCAAACACTCACGGACAAGGAATATCAAATCTTGCGCAATGCCTCGATCGCGGTGTTGCGAGAGATTGGGGTGGAGACCGGAGGTTCCAACGTTCAGTTCGCCATCGATCCTGAGACAGGACGCATGGTGGTGATTGAAATGAACCCCAGGGTGTCTCGGTCCTCGGCATTAGCCTCTAAAGCAACGGGCTTTCCCATTGCTAAGGTGGCCGCCAAGCTGGCGGTCGGTTACACATTGGACGAGCTGGCCAATGACATTACTGGCGGACTCATTCCCGCTTCCTTCGAGCCCAGCATCGACTACGTGGTCACCAAGATTCCGCGCTTCACCTTCGAGAAGTTCGAGCAGGCTGATAGCCGGCTGACGACACAAATGAAGTCGGTGGGCGAAGTGATGGCGATTGGCCGCACTTTTCAAGAATCGCTGCAGAAAGCCCTGCGCGGTCTGGAGACCAACCACACGGGTTTCGACCCGGTCTTAGATCCGGAAGTAGCTGACCTTCGGCTGACATTGAATCGAGAGTTGCAGAATCCCGGCCCGGAGCGCATTTGGTACGTGGCCGACGCCTTTCGCCAAGGCCTGAATCTGGAACAGGTGTTTGAGCTGACCAAGATCGACCCTTGGTTTTTGGCCGAGATCGCGGATCTGGTGCAAGTAGAAGCCGCAGTCGCAGACAGAACGTTGGATCAGCTGTCGCAGGGTGATTGGTACTCGCTCAAGCAACAGGGCTTTTCTGACGAGCGGCTGGCCATCCTGCTGAACAGCAGCGAAGACAGCGTTCGTGAGGCTCGTCAGTCTTTCGGGGTACGGCCGGTTTTTCGCCGAGTAGACACCTGCGCAGCGGAGTTTCCCGCAAGCTCCGCTTATATGTACTCCACCTATGAAGAAGAGTGCGAGGCAGAGCCAACGGACCGGCAGAAGATCATGGTGCTTGGTGGCGGGCCCAATCGAATCGGCCAGGGGATCGAGTTTGATTACTGTTGTGTGCACGCTGCCTTAGCGATGCGGGAGGATGGGTTTGAGACCATCATGGTCAACTGTAACCCTGAAACCGTTTCCACAGACTACGATACCTCGGACCGCCTGTACTTTGAGCCAGTAACACTGGAAGACGTGCTCGCCATTGTTGATGTTGAAAAACCTGCAGGAGTAATCGTGCAGTTTGGTGGGCAGACGCCCTTGAAACTGGTCGACAAGCTGGCGCAGCTGGGGGTACCAATCATCGGTACCAGCGCCGATGCCATCGACCGGGCTGAAGATCGTGAGCGCTTCAAAGCCATGCTTAGCAAGGTGCAACTGCGTCAACCAGCCAATCGCACCGTCACGGACATAGACAGCGGCATTCGCGGAGCCAACGAAATTGGCTATCCGATTGTTGTACGTCCATCTTACGTTTTGGGTGGGCGGGCGATGGAAATCGTCTACAGCGATGACGACTTGCGGCGTTACCTGCAAAACGCGGTAGATGTATCCAACGACTCTCCGGTGTTGCTTGATCGATTCCTTGATCAAGCAGTTGAGATCGATGTAGATGCTGTGAGCGATGGCAAGCAAGTGGTGATCGGCGCGATCATGCAGCACATTGAGCAGGCGGGCGTGCACTCGGGAGACTCAGCTTGTTCATTGCCGCCCTATCGTTTGAGCGATGAGATCCAAAACGAGATCCGAGCACAGGTTAAGGCAATGGCGCTCGAGCTTGGCGTCGTCGGTCTAATGAATGTGCAGCTTGCCGTCCAGGATCAGGATGTCTTTGTGTTGGAGGTCAATCCTAGGGCTTCACGCACGGTGCCGTTCGTTTCGAAGAGTATCGGTGTCTCGCTGGCCAAGGTAGCTGCGCGATGCATGGCCGGGAAAACGCTCAGTGATATCGGCTTTACCCAAGAGATTGTGCCGGAACTCATGCACGTCAAAGAATCGGTGTTTCCTTTCGTCAAGTTCCCTGGAGTGGACCCCATTCTCGGCCCCGAGATGAAGTCAACCGGAGAAGTCATGGGGGTTGGTGAAACCTTTGGTGAGGCGTTCGCGAAGGCCGCCCTGGCAGCAGGGGTTATTCTGCCGAAAAACGGTCGGGCCTTCTTAAGCGTTAAGGAATCCGATCGCCCTGGAGTGGGTGCTGTCGGCAAGGCTCTTACAGATCTCGGGTTCAAACTCGTAGCAACCCGTGGCACGTCTAAAGCTCTGCAGGCGGCCGGAGTTGAAACAGACGTTGTGAACAAAGTCGCGGAAGGGCGGCCGCACGTAGTGGATATGCTTAAGAACGAGCAGATCGATCTGATCGTGAACACGACCGAAGGCGGTCAATCCATCGCAGACTCCGCAATGATTCGACGGCTCGCCCTGCAGAATAAAGTGTGCTACACAACTACCTTAGCGGGTGGTGATGCGTTTGCCATAGCCATTCGAACTGGAGCTGGCGAGCAAGTGCGGCCTCTACAAGAACTGAACGTCCGTCGCTGAACGCCGGTAATTAACCGCCAAACAACTGCGGTAATAGCTTATGCCAATTCCAATGACCAAACAGGGAGAAGCCGCCCTCCGTGCTGAGCTCAAGCATCGCAAGGGTGCCCTGCGTGCAGAAATTACCCAAGCGATTGCAGAGGCCAGAGAGCATGGCGATCTAAAAGAGAATGCCGAGTATCACGCGGCTCGTGAACAGCAGAGTTTCAACGAAGGCCGTCTGCAGGAAATCGAGAGCAAGCTGGCAGATTCTCAAGTCATCGACGTAACCAAGATGCCCGTTAGCGGTAAGGTGATTTTTGGCGTCACTGTGACGCTCGCTGATGTAGAGTCTGGCGAGACCAAGCGCTACAAGATTGTTGGCGAAGATGAGGCGGACATCAAAGAGGGGAAGCTATCTGTGATGTCTCCAATCGCCAGAGCGCTGATTGGCAAGCAGGTGGGCGACGTGGCGGTGGTGAAGACGCCCAATGGCGAACTTGAATACGAAATTGATGCGGTGGAGCATCTCTAACCAGCGAATACGGTCGCGCGTTGTTGTCTGGTTGCGACGATTTTTCTGCTTAAGCTTCTGTGTGAACGCTCTAGCGATTGGAGCCGAACCGTGGTCGCTGACGGTAGCCGTTGAAGGTGCTCCTGAACGGCTAGACCGGGCCCTTGCTGAGAATGTCCGCGCTTTTCTAAGCATTCAGATGCTTGCTGATGAAAGTAATGGGGAGGGCGTTGAGCCCCTAACCCAAGCCCGCATTCGACGTGCGCACAAGCAGGCAAGCGAAGAGATTCGTCAAGCCCTCATGCCCTTTGGGTACTACAACACAGTCATCGAGAGTAGCCTAAATCGCACTGAGCGGGCGTATGTTGCGCGCTACCTGGTGGAACCAGGGCCACCCACGACAATCCAAACAGTGAACGTTAGTGTACAAGGCTCCGCGGAATCGGAGCCGTTGGTGCAGTCGACTCTCGCTGGAATTTCCCTTAAGCGCGGGCAACGGCTTCGGCATGATCGATATGAGACGAGCAAGCAACAACTGTTAGAAGTTGTATACGGACTGGGTTATCTAGATGCGCGATATACGCGCGCGGAATTGCGCGTTCAGCCATCGCGACAGACGGCCGACGTGCAACTGCAGCTCACCAGCGGTGAGCGTTACTTCTTTGGTGATTTTGAGCTGGTTCAGAACATCTTGAATCCCAAGTTCGCTGCACGCTTTGTGCAGATTCAACCTGGGGAGCCGTTTGATGCTCGGCGCCTGATTGATTTGCAATTGAAATTGGGTGATACCGATTATTTCAGCGACGTGGAGGTGCGGACTGACAAAGCAGAAGCGGTTGAGAATCGTGTTCCGGTGACCATTGAAACGGCGCCGCAAAAGTCGCAACGTTACAGCGTGGGTGCCGGTTTTGGAACCGATACTGGCGCCCGTATAAAGCTCGGTACGGAGTTCCGTCGCCTGAACCGACGCGGACATCAGTTCAGTGCCAATATTCAGGCTTCTGAAATCCGCAATACGGTGGCTGCAGAGTATCGAATTCCCATCAAAGATGTGACTCGAGATCGTTACCGAGTGTTTGCCCGATTGGATGAGGCAGAAGTAGGCGATGCAGATACCGATCAGTTTTCTATTGGCGTGCGACGTGAAGAAGATTGGCTTGGTATGCGGCGTCAGCTGTACTTTAAGTACGATGGTGAGAATTTCTCGTTCGGCGATGAGCCGACCCAGCAGTCGCGATTGCTAATTGTAGGTGCATCGTTGGGGTTTCAGTGGGCAGACGATACGCTTTTCTCTCGTCGCGGCCTAAGCGTTACTTTGGACGTGCACGGTGGGGCTGAGAGCCGGGCCTCGGAAACTACCTTTGTGCAATCCAAGGCAGCGGCACGTGCAGTGTGGCCGTTGGGCAAGCGTGGGCGCCTGCTCCTGCGCGGAGAAGCAGGGCTGACCGAGGCGGATAATTTTGACAGTCTGCCGCCGGGTGAACGTTTTTTCACCGGAGGCGATCGCAGTGTTCGCGGCTACGCATTTGAAAGTCTGTCACCGGAGAATGCCGCGGGGGACGATATTGGAGGGTCGCACTTAACAGTCGTGAGTGCGGAAGTTGATTATCTGGTCAAAGGAAATTTTGGCTTGGCGGCCTTTTTCGATTATGGCGGTGCCAGCGACGACTTCGGCAAGGATTTGCACAGCGGGGTGGGCATTGGCCTGCGTTACCGTTCTCCAGTGGGCATGATCAGAGTGGACCTTGCACATCCGTTGGATGATGAAACCGACGTGCGGCTGCACCTAAGCCTTGGGCCAGACCTTTGAGCGCGCTCGAAGATCAGGGTGGAGCACCAAGTGAACGCTGGGATGTGGTGCGTGTGTTACGGAAAACCTTGAAGTGGGTCCTGCTGGTTGCCTTAGGCGCAGCCATCGTGCTGCTGCTGGCCTTGAGTTGGGTAGGGCTAACAGAGTCCGGTACCCGCTGGGCACTGAACACGGCGCGAGACTACATGCCCGCCGAGCTGAGCTTCGGTGAGGTGCAGGGCGTGCTGGCTTCACCGCTCACCCTGCATGGTCTGCACTATGCGAGCGAAGAGTTGCAGCTAAGGGTTGCTAGCGTCAGCGTTGAGTGGCGCCTGACGGATCTGTTTGATAGGCGGCTGCGGGTGGCGCGGCTGGTGGTGCAAGACACGGAGATGCAATTGAGCGCAGCCAGCGAAGATGCCGCTGCAGAACCACCGGCATTGCCGGAGCTGCCCGTTGAGATCGAGTTGCAGCAGTTAGCGGTTACGGCTTTTACGATCACTCCCGGGCCAGAAGAGCTGCCTGTGCGCATCGACAGCCTCCGCGCTGCTGCATTTTGGGGCAAGCAACAGCTAACCGTTACAGACCTAGTTGTGCGCTCGGCGATTGCCGATCTAGAGGCCAACGCGACGCTGGTTTTCCCAACGGGGCTGCAAGCGTTGAAGTTGGGCAACGACGCGACGCGGCTCGCAGCTTCTGTGTTGAACGCAGACGTGGACTATCGGTTGCCATTATCTTCTATGGCGCCGCTGCAGGGCGAGCTTACATTGCAGGGTCAAATTTCTGATCTGACACTGGCGCTGACGGCACAGTCGCCCTACGGCGTGTCGTTGCACGGGTCACTGCAAGATGTCTTGAATCGGTGGCAAGCCGATCTGCAACTAGAAATTACCAGGGCTCAGCTGGGAGAAATCAACGCGCAGTGGCCCACTGCGGAAGTGGGCTATGCCGCGCGGTTGACGGGGAATGCCAGCGAGCTGCTGATCGCAGGTTCAGGCACCGTCACGGAGGAAGCTCGAGGACACTATGAGTCGTCCCTGGAGTTGGTCTACTCGCCGCAACGTTTACGCATTGAGAATGCTGCCGTATCCCAGATCGGAAAAGAACAACCCTTGCGATTGCACGCCAGCGGCTTGATCGAGTTGAGTGGCGCCGACCCTGCTTTAGACGTGGCATTAAACTGGCAGCAGTTGCGTTGGCCGCTGGTGGATGAACCCATAGCCTATAGTCGCGAAGGTGCGCTGATTCTCGCTGGCTCAATGACAGGCTACATTGCGCAACTTAATGCTCACTTGTCGGTACCGAATCAGACCGATGGCGAAGTCAGCGTGGTTGGATCTGGTAGCGATGGGCACTTCGAAACTGAAACCCTATCGCTGAAGACTCTAGGCGGTGAGTTGAGCGGTAGCCTGCGAGCGGACTGGCGAAACGGTCTGCAGTCGGAATCGGCGTGGACTCTGGTCGGCATCGATCCCTCCGGCCTCGCCCCGGACTGGCCCGGTGCGGTGGATGCCCAAGCGCAATTGACGAGCAGCCAGGCTGGGCCAGATGCGCCAATCCACTGGAATCTCAGTGCTCTGAGCCTCGATGGTTCGCTGCGTGATGCTGCGCTTAAGGGCGATTTCGCGCTTAGCTACGAAGGCGATCGTTTGGAGCTGCAGCGTGGCCAGCTGGCTTTGGGTGAGAACCAGCTGTCGCTGCGCGGTCGAGCGGAAAAAGTGTTCGCTCTTGCCTTTGACCTCAAAGCTCTCGACCTAGCGAGTTTATGGCCTGGCATCGCGGGTGCAGTCGAGGCCTCAGGTGGTTTGACTGGCACGCGCGATAGGCCTGTTGTGAAAGCCGAGCTGCAAACGAAAGACCTAGCGCTCCAGGGTCGAAGGCTCGGCCGAGCAAATCTGCTGGCTGATCTTGGTTTTGATCCTCAGTACGCCAGCAATCTACGGCTCGAAGTGCAAGCGTACCAGGATGAATCCCTAGCGCTAGACTCCGCGAGCGTGCACCTTCAAGGCAGCCAGCGCGATCACCAAATTGACCTCACAATCGAAGATGAACTCGCACAGGTGCAACTAGCCTGGCACGGTCGTGTTACCGATTTGCGAGCGTTGCTACAAAACAAGGCGCACTATGAGTTCGCGTTGCGCGAGTTGCTGTTGCGCCCTGCAGAACAACCACCATGGAGGCTTGACCAGGGCGGGGTAGGTCGAGCGTCCTTGACTGATGCTCTGCTAGAGCAGACATGCTTACAGAGCATTTCAGCGCAAGTATGTCTGGCAGGGGACTGGCAAATAGATAGCGCCGTAACACTAGAATTGGCGATGCAGGCAATGCCGCTGGAACGGTTAAACGGCTGGTTGCCAGCGGATTTGCAGATAGCTGGACAGGTAGATGGTGGCGGCAGCGTGTCTGTTGCGGCTTCAGCACTCAGTGCTGATCTGGCGTTTAGCTCCACGCAGATTTCGCTGTTTGCCGACGCCGACTCGGGCGAAGAGTCTGCAGAGCAAGGAGACAACGCTTCTAACGATATGGTCCCCCTCATCACCTTTGAGCCTGGTCAGCTCAGCCTATTAGCTGTGCCCAAGCAGCCATTTCACGTGGATTTCGATTTGCCCTTGAGTCAGGGAGGGGGTTTGAGTGCGAGTGTGGCCCTACAACCGGATGCACAGTTCTTCACAAACAGTGGTATCAGTGGCAGTGCGCGAGCAATGCTGCCGGATGTTCGGGTAGTGGGCGAGCTGGTGCCGCAGGTTTCCCGATTGCAGGGTACGTTGAACAGCGAGCTGTCATTTACGGGTAGCGTTGGCAAACCGGTAATCACCGGACTGCTTAACTTTACCGATGGAGAGGCCACGTTGCTTGGTCCGGACATTACGCTCGAAGACATTGACCTGTCCGTTAGCGGTACCGATAGCGGCACTTCTACAGCGGTGCCCCTTACGGTCAACGGTCAGATGCGCTCCGGAGAAGGATCCTTAGCCCTTAGCGGCCAGGTGTTGTACAGCGGTAGCGCTTTGGAAGCAGACCTGGCGTTAAGGGGTGAGCGCTTCCAATTGCTGAATAACAAGTTGGCGCAAGTGTATGCGAGCCCCGATCTGGGGTTGAGCATGCGCGGGAATCGACTGCAGCTACGCGGTAGCATCGCAATTCCAGAAGCAGAGATTGCGCTCAAGCAGCTGCCAGAGTCGGCAGTGGTGGTGAGCGACGATCAGGTGTTGATCTCGGAGGATGACAGCGTGCAGGCGGCTGGACGCTATACTTACTCCGCAGCCGTGGACCTCGCGCTGGG
Organism: Pseudomonadales bacterium; assembly: GCA_051027215.1. Classification (GTDB taxonomy): domain Bacteria; phylum Pseudomonadota; class Gammaproteobacteria; order Pseudomonadales; family Azotimanducaceae; genus CALHVX01. The sequence goes on from JBPCXR010000021.1 coordinate 10,876, forward strand.
CGATGCTGTGCATTTCGACGGCTTCGGTTTGGACGCCCGGTTCACAGGTGACTTGAAGGTCAAGCAATCAAGCGGTGAGCCAGCCCTGGGAAATGGCGAGATTAGAATTGAGGAGGGGCGCTACCAGGCTTACGGTCAGGATCTGAAAATCGAAACGGGCCGGGCGATTTGGACTGATAGCCCGCTGCGGGAACCGGGTATTGATCTAAAGGCCACGAGAAATCCGCGCCCCGATGTGACTGTTGGGGTACGTGCCCGTGGCCTGCTCGTCAAACCGGAGTTCTCGCTTTTCTCCGAGCCCAGTATGGGAGATTCCGATCAGCTGTCTTATCTAGTTCTTGGACGCCCGCTGGAGGACAACTCCAGTGCAGAATCGTCGCTGCTGGCCCAAGCTGCGCTCGCGTTGGGAATGCGGGGTGGCAACTTTCTCAGCGATCAGTTCGGTGGGGCTTTTGGCGTTGATCAGATGGGTATCGAAACAGATGCTGGTAGCGGTAACGACAGCGCTGCTTTCGTTGTCGGTAAATATCTATCGCCTAAAATTTATGTGAGTTATGGCCTCGGCTTGCTGGATTCCGTTTCTACCCTCCGGCTGGAATACCTGTTGAGTAGTAGGTGGCGTTTGGTGACGGGATCTTCAACCATCGATAGCGGCGGCGATCTGATCTATACCATAGAGCGGGATTGAGCCGATGCTGAATCCGCTTCGCCAGCGTCACCTACATTGGCTGTTGTTCATCTTGCTTGCTGCCATGCTGCTCAATGCTGGCTGGGCGCGGGCGGCTCTGGTCAGTCGTTTTTCCGCTGCGCCTTGCGACCCACAGCTCCTCGCAGGGGCTCGAGCGCGGGTCGAACTGCTTTTTGGTGAAGTACGATCGAAACCTATTGTTGCTTGTCTGAATCGACCGGTATTGGGTCTCAACGTTTCTCACGGGCAAACCAGTTTTGCACCGTGGGTCCCGGCGGTGGTGCTGCTCGGTCCTGAAGGCCAGAACATGGATGTGGCGGCCCATGAGTGGATGCACGCGGAGCTCAGCGCTCGAGTGGGTGTGTTGACCCGCACGTATGGCGTGCCTACTTGGTTTGACGAAGGCCTGGCCATGCAGGTTGATATGCGTGAAGAATATGGAGATGGTGCCTTGCAATCCCTGCTCGGGCGAGATCCGCCGACGGCTCGGAAACCACTACGCAAACTTGCCCAGATCAGTACTCCCAGGGCGTTCTTCGACTCAGACATCCTGCGCGGTCGCTTGCACTACGCGTTCGCTCGCTGCGTGATTGGCCATTGGCTTGGCTCTGAGGGCGGGCTCGGGTTGTTGAACTCCCTGCAAGACTTCCACTGGCTGCGAAGCTTCGAAAGTTTGCCTTTTATTCAGGCCGAGCAGCGATGCTTGGCGGCTTCCCGCTGATGGCGCGTTCCACTAATGGACAAAGCGACTATTTGATCATCGGCGCAGGGTCGGCGGGTTGTGTCCTTGCCAATCGATTGAGCGAGGATCCCGACACAACAGTTACCCTGGTCGAAGCCGGTGGCAACGATCGGCACCTTTTTGTGCGCATGCCGAGTGCGTTCTACCTGCCGATTGGCAAGCGTCGCTTTGACTGGTGCTTAAGATCAGAGCCGGAGCCCTATCTCAATCACCGGCGTCTGCAATGTCCGCGTGGACGCGTATTGGGCGGGTCGTCGTCGATCAACGGCATGGTCTATGTTCGTGGGCATCCGTTGGACTTCGAGCGTTGGGCGGCGTCGGGCGCCAAAGACTGGGATTATGCACACTGTCTACCGTACTTCCGACGGGCGCAGAGTGCAGCCGAAGTGACCTCGCCTGATCTTTACCGCGGGCACGAAGGACTTCTCAAGACCACCACAGGCCGCTTCCACAGTCCATTGTTCCAGCTATTCCTAGAAGCCACTGAGCAAGCTGGTTACGCTCGCAGCGCGGACCTAAATGGCTATCTGCAAGAGGGGTTTGGCAAACTGCCGATGACGGTCGCAGGTGGCGAACGCGTGTCCGCGGCCACAGCTTATCTGGCACCAGCACGACGCCGGTCGAACTTGGTCGTGCGCACGGCTACCCAAGCCTTGAAGATTCTGTTGGAAGGTCAGCGAGCGGTTGGTGCGCAAGTGCGTCGGGCCGGCAAAGTCCAGGTATTAAGAGCGAATAAGGCCGTGATCCTGTGTGCCGGCGCGATACATTCGCCGCATTTGCTGTTGTTGTCAGGAATCGGTGACCCACAACAACTGGAACAGTGCGGTGTTCCCGTGCGCCAACCGTTACCAGGGGTTGGTCGCAATCTGATGGATCATCTGGAGGTTTATGTACAGCATGCGGCTACGCAACCGGTATCGATTTATCAACACCTTTCGCTCATTGGCCGCGCCGGCATTGGTGCACGCTGGCTGCTAAATCGTAGCGGACTAGGCGCAACGAACCATTTCGAAGCCGGTGGCTTCACCCGCAGCGACTCTTCTGTCTCGTATCCAGACATTCAGTTCCACTTTCTTCCGGCAGCCATGTCCTATGACGGCTCGGTCAAAGCCAAGGGGCATGGTTATCAAGTGCATGTTGGTCCAATGCTCTCGCCCAGCCGCGGTTCTGTTACCCTCGCAAGCCCTGATCCATTGAGCGCACCGCGTATCGCTTTTAACTACATGTCATGCCCGGAGGATTGGCGCGTATTCCGCAGTGCAATCAAACAGGCAAGAGAAATATTCGCACAGCCAGCGTTCGCGCAGGTGCGTGGCACCGAGTTAGCGCCTGGTTACCAGGCGCGTACCGATGCGCAGTTGGATGCCTTCGTCCGTGCGCATGCGGAGAGTGCATACCACCCCTGTGGGACTTGTCGCATGGGCGAAGATCCCGAGTCAGTGGTGGATTCACAAGGGCGCGTGCACGCACTGCAAGGCTTGCGAGTGGTCGATGCTTCGGTGTTCCCTCACATTACCAATGGCAACTTAAACGCACCTACGATCATGTTGGCGGAACGTATGGCCGATTTGATACGAGGACGCCAGCTCGCTCCAGAGCCACAGGTGTTTTATGCAGGCGCAGAACAGGCAACTCAGGCGGGTCCGTTGCAGCAAAGACCAAAAGGCGCATTGCCAGGAGCTGGTAACCATTGAAGCGGCAGTGGTTCGCACTACTATCAATCGCGCTGTTCATCGCAGCCGTCGCGGTTGATCTTGACGCAACTCAGGTCGCGCTAAACGCGGTCAAAGAATTCCTGGTGCGTGATTTCGCCATATTTTTTACTGGGCTGGCAACAGTTTGTCTGCCGCTCGTAGTGTGGCTTGGACTGGATCCTCGTGCGAATATTCGGCTGGGACCGCCTGGCTCCCGACCCGTATTTAGTCGGTTGTCGTGGTTTTCCATGCTTTTTAGTGCGGGCCTCGCATCCGGTCTGGTTTACTGGGCAACCGCAGAGCCATTGACGCACTTTCAGCAGAATCCCCACCTAGGCAATGCAGAGCCAGGTACCGCGGTTGCGGCGATATCTGCTATTACACTTACCGTCGTTCATTGGGGGCTGCATGGCTGGGCTTTTTATGTGTTGGTGGGACTTGCAATCGCCATTGCCGTCTATCGTTATGATCAACCGCTAGCGCTACGCAGCGCGCTATGGCCGTTGCTCGGCGCGCGCAGCCACGGTCCGGTGGGAATCGGCATCGATTTGATTGGTGTGCTTGGTACAGTATTCGGTGTCGCTACCTCTATTGGCCTTGCCGTTGCTGGCATGAATGTGGCGTTGGCTAACCTGGGAGGATTCGAACCTTCATTACAGCAGCAACTGGTGATCGTGGCAGGGGTCGGAATCTTGGGTCTGATGTCAGTGCTTAGCGGTGTTGCGCGCGGTATTCGGCGCTTAAGCGTGGTTAATTTTTGGCTGAGCATGTTGTTACTCGGAGCGGTTTTGATAATTGGACCCACGAGGTTTCTGCTGCAAACCATTGGCGATGTTGCTGTCGATTATGGAGCTAAGGCTGTGCCCATGGTGTTATGGACCGCAACGGACCCTGGCGACCAACAGTGGCAAGGAGACTGGACCATCTTCTACTGGGGTTGGTGGCTCGCCTGGGCACCGTTCGTGGGCTTGTTTATTGCGCGCATCTCTGCGGGTCGCAGCGTGCGGGAATTTGTGCTCGGTGTGCTGCTGGTACCGACGCTGGTGGTCATCGTTTGGATGTCGGTATTCGGCGGGGCTGCGTTGTACAACGAGCTACCGCAAACACCGAACGCAACCACCAGCCTACTGCCGCTGGTCAACGCCGACTACGCTGTGGGTACAACGGCGCTCATTGAACAGCTGGGTGTATTGGTGTTGCCGCTCACGGTGCTGCTCGCGGTGCTGTTGTTTTCTTGGCTCATTACCTCGATCGACTCCGCGACCCTGGTGATTTGTCATCTGCTAGGCGGTGGCGGGAAGGATCTGCACGTTAGCGTCATGAGCAAATGGTTGTGGAGCTGCTTGTTGGCCTTGGTCACCGGCGCGTTGATGTTGATGGGTGGTGTACCCGCACTGCAGGCCGCGTCAATTGCTGTGGGCCTGCCCGTAGGTCTGGTGCTGATTGTGATCGTACTGAGCTTGGTAAAAGTGCTGTTCAGCGAGCCTCGCCCACCCGGCTGAGGTTCGAAAGCCGAGGATTGGCTTTGGGGTTTTTGCGGAACAACACCAGTGTGCGACCAATGGCTTGTATCGGTTCCGCCTCACAGCGCTGTGCCAATGCCTGTTGCTGTTCACCGCGAGCCTGTCGATCGCCTGAGGTGCGTACTTTTATCAGCTCGTGGTCGGTCAGCGCCCGATCGGTCTCGGCAACCACGGCATCGGTTAGGCCGCGCTCTCCCAGCAAGACCACCGGTTTCAGATGATGAGCAATTCTTCGATACTTGCGTCGAGTTTGGTTGTCCAATGGATCGAGTCCGAGTGAAATCGAGCGGGAGCATATAGGCCTTTGGCAAAGCGCAGCAAATCTTCTGATCGCTGGTTGCGGCGGCAGCGCAGAGATCCTTTTGCCCAGCAGGCCCGGGAGTCCGGTCAGGTCTCCCGGGCCCATTACAAGCTGGAAGAGCTGGATCGGCGCTTTCAGCTGCTGAGTCCGGGCCAACGGGTGCTGGAGCTGGGCGCAGCCCCAGGCGGTTGGACTGCCTATATCGAAGAGCAGATCAAAGGCGGCCAATTGATTGTCTGCGATGACCGCCCGGTGACCCACGGTGCGCATACGCTTTGGGTCGAGGGGCTCTACGGCGCAGCAGAAGTCGACGAGCGCATTGACGAGCTGTGCCGAGATAAACCGTTACACGTTGTTTTATCGGATATGGCCCCCAATATGAGTGGTATCCGAGTTGCCGATCAGGCTCGGGCCATGGAATTGGCGGAATTTGCCGAAGAAGCTGCAGTGAAATATCTGCAACCAGGTGGAGCGCTGGTGGTCAAAGTATTCAATGGCGCCGGGGTTGACGCCTGGTTGGCGGGGCTACGGCGACACTTCCTTAAAGTGCGATTGATCAAACCCAAGGCCTCCCGCGCTGAATCCCGAGAAGTGTATGCCGTTGCGCTACAGTTTGATGGTGTAAGCTGATAAATAGGCGGATTCGCCCTGCGATCGCCAGACGTGCAAGATATTTGAGGATAAGTCCTTGTCTGATATGGGAAAAAACCTACTCCTGTGGCTGATTATCGCTGCTGTATTGCTGACGGTATTCAACAATTTCACTGTCGCGCCGCAGCCTGACCCGACGACTTATTCGGAGTTTCTGCAGAAAGTCCGCTCCGATCAGGTCCGCCAAGTTGAAATAGATGGCCTGGTGATTCGTGGCCTGGACACCAACAACGATCCCTTCGAAGTGGTGCGACCGGAGATTCACGACCCCAAACTGCTCGATGATCTGTACAACCACAACGTTGAAATCGTCGGCAAGATGCCGGAACAGCAAAGCATTTGGGCGCAGTTGTTAATCGCCAGCTTCCCCATTCTCATCATCATCGCGGTGTTCATGCTGTTCATGCGACAGATGCAAGGCGGTGGCGGTGGCCGCGGTGGCCCCATGGCGTTTGGCAAGAGCAAGGCCAAGCTGCTGTCAGAAGATCAAATCAAAACCACTTTTGCCGATGTGGCAGGCGTGGACGAAGCCAAAGAAGACGTGCAGGAACTGGTGGAGTTTCTGCGCGACCCAAGCAAGTTTCAGCGGCTAGGCGGACGTATTCCGCGCGGCATTCTCATGGTGGGTTCGCCGGGTACCGGTAAGACGCTGCTCGCTAAAGCCATTGCCGGTGAAGCGAAAGTGCCGTTCTTTTCGATCTCTGGTTCAGACTTCGTCGAGATGTTTGTTGGCGTTGGCGCGTCCCGCGTGCGAGACATGTTCGAGCAGGCTAAGAAGCAAGCGCCTTGTATTATTTTCATTGACGAGATCGATGCGGTGGGTCGTCATCGCGGCGCAGGTCTTGGTGGTGGTCACGATGAGCGGGAGCAGACGCTGAACCAGTTGCTGGTTGAGATGGACGGCTTCGAAGCTAACGATGGCATTATTGTTATTGCCGCAACCAACCGACCCGATGTACTCGACCCTGCGTTGCTGCGTCCAGGACGTTTCGACCGTCAAGTCGTTGTCAGCCTGCCCGATATTCGCGGCAGGGAACAGATTCTGAAAGTACATATGCGCAAGGTGCCCCTGGCAGATGACGTTGATGCCAGCATCATTGCGCGGGGAACGCCCGGGTTTTCTGGTGCAGATCTTGCGAACTTGGTGAACGAGGCAGCGTTGTTTGCCGCTCGCGGTGGCAAGCGCCTCGTCGAAATGCACGAGTTCGAACAGGCGAAAGACAAAATCATGATGGGCGCAGAGCGTCGTTCCATGGTGATGTCAGAGAAAGAAAAGCGTAATACTGCCTATCACGAGGCAGGGCACACGATTGTTGGGCGATTGGTTCCTGGCCATGACCCGGTTTACAAAGTGTCGATCATTCCACGGGGCCGGGCCTTAGGGGTGACGATGTTCTTACCAGAAGAAGATCGCTACTCGCTGAGCAAGCAGGGCATCGAAAGCCAGATCTGCAGCCTGTTCGGAGGTCGTATCGCAGAGGAGATGATCCTCGGTCCGGAGCACGTCACCACAGGGGCTTCGAATGACATTGAGCGCGCCACCTCCCTAGCACGGAACATGGTCACCAAGTGGGGTCTTTCCGACAAGCTTGGTCCCCTCATGTACGACGAAGACGAGGGCGAAGTGTTTCTTGGCATGTCTGCGGGCGCGAGACCAAAAGTATTCTCTGACGAAACTGCGCATACCATCGATCAGGAAATCCGCAGTATCATCGATGAGTGCTACGGCACAGCAAAACGCTTGCTGGAAGAAAACCTCGACAAGCTGCACAGCATGGCGGAAGCGTTGGTGGAGTATGAGACTATCAACTCCGAGCAGATCGACGACATTATGGCCGGGGCCAAGCCGCGCGCGCCGGGTGATTTACCACCGCCATCGGCCCCAGGTAGCGGTCAAGACGACAGCGATCCAGCACCAGATGCACCGCTTGGTGGTCCCGCCAAAGACCATTGATCGAACTCGCTTGAGCTGATCGGTTAATGCAATGAAGACTTGCCCGGCCATCCGATGACTACTCTCATCGGCAACGGCCGGCAGCTCGAGCTGGACAGTCCCCAGGTGATGGGCATATTGAACATCACTCCCGATTCCTTTTCTGACGGCGGTAGGCTCTTTAGCAAAGGCCGCGTAGACATTGGCGCGGTGGTCGAGCGCGCGCAATCGATGCTGGAAGCTGGTGCCGCTGTATTGGACATTGGCGGTGAGTCCTCCCGTCCAGGTGCGCAACCTGTTTCCCAAGATCAGGAGTTACAGCGTGTGATGCCGGTCCTGGAAGCATTGTCCGGATTGGATACGATGATATCGGTGGATACCTATAAACCGGCGGTTGCTGCCCAAGGGCTTGCCAATGGTGCCCATCTGATTAACGACATCAGCGGCGGTCGAGATCCGCAGATGCTTGAAGTTATTGCGGCAAGCCGTGGCGCCTACTGCATCATGCATATGCAGGGTGAGCCGCGGACAATGCAGGAGCAGCCGCGGTACGATGACGTGGTGACTGAGGTTGCTGGGTTTCTTGCTAGGCAAGTGGATAGTGCGCTGCAGCTGGGCATTGACCGAGAACGGCTGTTAGCCGATCCCGGGTTCGGTTTTGGGAAGTCACTGCAGCACAACTTGGCGTTGCTCAGGCGGCTTCAGGAGCTGGCATCACTGCAGGTGCCGCTGCTGGTAGGACTGTCACGCAAACGCATGCTCGGTGCCTTGATCGGAGGTGAGAGCGCGGGTGAGCCTGCAGCGCGGCTTGCGGCGGGTGTCGCAGCGGCGACGCTGGCAATGCAAGCTGGGGCGGCAGTGGTTCGCACCCATGACGTTGCAGAAACAGTGGATGCAGCGAAAATCGTTGCGAGTGTGTTGCGCGACGATTCGCAGTTAAGGGAGTAACGGTGTCTAGACGATATTTTGGAACGGACGGAATACGCGGCCGAGTGGGTGAGAAACCCATCACCCCAGATTTTTGTTTGCGGCTCGGTTGGGCCGTCGGCAAAGTGCTGGTAAAGCGTGGCAACGGTCACGTGCTCATTGGTAAGGACACCCGCATTTCCGGCTACATGCTCGAGTCCGTGCTGGAGTCGGGGCTTGCGGCAGCGGGCGCGAGCGTCAGCTTGCTGAAAGTGATGCCAACGCCAGCCATCGCCTATCTGACTCGGACGCTGCGCGCCGATGCAGGGATTGTGATTAGCGCCTCTCATAACCCCTACTACGACAACGGCATCAAATTCTTTGATGGCGACGGGAACAAGCTGCCAGACGAGATAGAACGAGAAATCGAAGCCCAACTTGATAGCGAAATGACCTGCGTGGACTCGGATCGTTTGGGTAAGGCGCTGCGTTTGAGCGATGCCGCCGGCCGCTATATAGAGTTTTGCAAAGCCAGCGTGCCGCGCGGGTTCTCGCTTAAAGGGCTCCGCATTGTGCTCGATTGCGCTAACGGTGCGACTTACCACGTTGCACCTGGTGTATTCGAAGAGTTGGGTGCCGACGTTATGACCTTCGGCAACGAACCGAACGGCACAAATATCAATGCCGAGGTGGGCGCGACTCATCCGGAGCACTTAGCTAAGCGAGTGAAAGAGTATCGCGCCGACCTCGGGATCGCCTTTGACGGTGATGGCGACCGAGTCGTCATGGTTGATCGGCATGGCAACGTCAAAGACGGCGACGAGCTGCTGTACGTTATCGCTACCCATCGCCAACGCCGCGGCACGCTGCGCGGCGGTGTGGTCGGTACGGTGATGACCAACTTGGGTCTCGAGCAGGCGCTGGCGGAACGCAACATTCCGTTTGCTCGGGCTAAAGTCGGCGACCGCTATGTGTTGGAAGCGCTACGCGCCCGGGATTGGGAAGTCGGAGGAGAGACTTCTGGACATGTGTTGTGTCTCGACCTCGCGACCACGGGCGATGCCATTGTCGCTGCCCTGCAAGTATTGCTGCCGATTGTTGAAGAACAGACAACGCTTGCGGCTCTGACCGCAGATCTAAAGAAGTTGCCCCAGGTGATGTTGAACGTGCCGACCCGAGGCGACGCCGGGCAGGTCATGCGGGCGCCGGAAGTTTGCGGCGCAATCACCACACAGGACGAATTTCTCGAAGGCCGTGGTCGGGTCCTGGTTCGACCGTCGGGTACTGAGCCGGTGATCCGAGTCATGGTAGAAGGTGCAGATCACAGCGAGGTACAGGGCATTGCCGAGGAGCTGGCCGAGGTAGTGCGCCAGGCGAAAGCCTAGCCCTCGCTGCGGTCTGGCTGGCTGTGTTCGGCTGTGGCGTTTGTCTGTAAACCGCTGGGCGTATAGTATTGCGCGCCCCGAAATCCCAGACCGCAATGCCCACCCATTCATCCCCCAATTCGAAGTCGCCCGCTCGCGCGGGAGTTGCAGCCAGCGGCCGACAGGGTGCGGGGCGCCGGTTGGTGATCGCCGGTAATTGGAAGATGAACGGCAGCATGAATACTGTCGAACACTTCGCCTTGAGGTTAGCCGAGCGGGTGCACAGCAGCCCAAGCGAGATCCTGATTTTTCCCGCTGCGGTCCATATTGCGCCGGCGGTACACAGCTTTCGAGATCAAGCGGTGGGCATCGGTGGTCAGGATATCCATCCAGAGGCACACGGCGCGCACACCGGGGATGTCTCCGGTGAAATGCTCTACGATCTCGGCGCCCGGTGGGTCTTAGTTGGCCATTCAGAGCGTCGAAGTTTGCACCTGGAAGATGATGAGCTGGTGGCCAGGAAGGTGGTGGCAGCGCTGCGTTCGGGGCTGCATCCGGTGCTCTGCGTGGGTGAAACCCTGGCTGAGCGGGAGGCCGGTGAGGCTCAGGCAGTAGTTCGTCGGCAACTGGCGGCGGTGCTCGACGCCGTAGGCACGGCAGCGTTTATCGAGGTCACAGTGGCTTATGAGCCAGTATGGGCGATCGGAACCGGGGAAACAGCCACCCCCAGCCAGGCCCAGGAAATGCACCAGGCGTTGCGAAACCAATTGCAGCAGGCAAGCCCGAAGCTGGCCGCGAAAGTCCGGCTGCTTTACGGCGGCAGCGTCAAACCGGACAATGCCGCCGATCTGTTTGCCGCCCCAGACATCGACGGGGCGCTGATCGGTGGCGCCTCTCTTACGGCGGACAGTTTCGCCGATATTATCGCTGCGGCCGATACCCTGGCCGTTTAAGGACTGAAAATCCCCATGAACACTTTCGAATCCGTTCTGCTGATGCTGCTTGTGGTCGATGCGCTGGCCATGGTCGTACTAGTCATGCTGCAGCAGGGCAAAGGCGCCGACGTTGGCGCAGCCTTTGGCAGCGGCGGCGCGAACACCATGTTTGGTAGTGCCGGCAGCGCATCCTTTTTGACAAAAGTGACAGTCTGGTTGGCCATTGGTTTCTTCGCGATCTCGTTTGGCCTCGCCTATTTTGCTCAGCAGCGAGCAGAAAACATCCAGGATCTCGGCATTCCGATGGTGCCGGTCACCCAGGAGAGCGCTGAACAGGCTACGGAATCCGACTTGGAAGCAGTTCCGGAGTTGACTCCCGATGCGGAGGGTGTAGATTCCGACATCCCCGAGATCTAGATACGGGCGTAGCCCCGGGCAAGCGCTGCCGCTTGCCCGAAATCGATGCGTTTTACCTCGCCGATCTCGACCTGCCGAAGTGGTGAAATTGGTAGACACGCTACCTTGAGGGGGTAGTTCGCTAACGCGAGTGCGAGTTCGAGTCTCGCCTTCGGCACCAAATCTGTACGTCTTGCTACTTAAACATACTGTCCATATAATCCGCCCCCTGCTGATGCGGGGTGGAGCAGTCTGGTAGCTCGTCGGGCTCATAACCCGAAGGTCGTGGGTTCAAATCCTGCCCCCGCTACCAAATGATGGAGGGCCTTTTCTGTCTGTCGGCACTGCCTAAACCAGGCACTGGTATATACCGGTGAGTCGGTTGGGTAAGGCGGATAGAGAAAGGGCCTTTTTTAAACAGAAGACGGTTAAACGATGAGTTCAAGCCTTGTTTAAAATCTGTGCAGCGCGAACCCCTCTGTGTAGCAGGTGGGTGAGCATTGGCTCGGAGGGTTTGAATTAGATACGCCTTCAGTTCGTCATTTGCGTAGAAAAAAGTGGGCGTTTCGCCCATTTTTTATTTGTGGCATCGGCATTTGGAAATGAAAGCCAATGAACATTAAGGAACGCAGAATCACCGAACTGGTTGCGCAAACCGTAGAAGACTTAGGCTGTGAACTGTGGGGCGTCGAACTGAACGCCGCCGGTAAACACTCTAAACTCGCGATCTACATCGAGAACACGGAAGACGGTGTTACGGTGGATGATTGTGCCCGCGTATCCCGAGCGGTTTCAGATCTGCTGGATGTTGAAGACGTAATGACGTCGGCCTACGCGCTCGAAGTTTCCTCCCCTGGTATGGATCGAATTCTGTTCACCGCACAGCACTACGAAAAGTCTGTGGGTGAAGACGTCGAAGTGCGGTTGAACGTGCCCATTGATGGTCGTAAACGCATTACTGGTCAGCTGGTTGGCGTCGAGGAAGAGCAGGCGGTGGTTCGCGCAGGCGAAGAAGAATATGTGCTGCCTCTAGAGGCCATCGCTCGTACCCGCGTGGTGCCGCGATATGAAATCGGCAAATCGTCATGAGTAGAGTGTCATGAGCAAAGAAATACTGTTGGTTGCAGAAACGGTCTCGTTAGAGAAAGGCGTGCCCCAGGAAATCATTTTCCAGGCCATTGAAAGCGCTCTGGCGACAGCGACCAAGAAGCGCTACGACAATGAAGAAGCGGAATACCAGGTGGACATCGATCGCCAGAGTGGTGAGTACGAGTCGTTCCGCGTTTGGGAGATCGTTAACCCGGCGGAGTACGATGAGGTGTATCACCCTGATCGTCACACCACCATTGAGCGCGCGGTACTGATCGATTCGAGCCTGGTGCTGGGTGGCTTTGTACGGGAACCGGTCGAATCCGTTGAGTTTGGCAGGATCGCCGCGCAAACCGCGAAACAAGTCATCGTACAGAAGGTTCGCGAAGCCGAGCGCGCGCAAGTGGTCGAGGAGTACGAGCCTAAGGTCGGTCAGATGATCGGCGGGACCGTCAAGAAGTTAGGCCGCGATAGCGTGATTGTAGACCTGGGTAACAATGCCGAAGGTCTGCTGATTCGCGAGGCCTTGATCCCAAGGGAGACGTTTCGGGTCGGTGATCGATTGCGGGCCATGCTCTATGAGATTCGGCCGGAGAACCGCGGGCCGCAGTTGATGCTCACACGTACTTCAAGCGAGATGCTGTTAGAGCTGTTCAAGATTGAGGTGCCCGAAGTTTCTGAAAACGTCATCGAAATTCGCGGTGCAGCGCGCGATCCTGGCTCCCGAGCCAAGATTGCGGTGAAGACCAACGATGGTCGCATCGACCCGGTTGGTGCTTGCGTTGGTATGCGAGGCTCCCGTGTTCAGGCGGTGTCTGGAGAGCTGGCGGGTGAGCGTATCGACATCGTGCTATGGGATGACAATCCAGCGCAGCTCACCATTAATGCCATGGCCCCGGCGGAAGTCGCTGCCATCGTGCTCGACGAAGAAACCAACACCATGGACATCGCCGTGTCAGAAGACAACCTGGCTCAGGCCATTGGGCGTGGTGGCCAGAATGTTCGCCTAGCCAGTGAACTGGTGGGTTGGAAGATCAATATCATGACCGAAGAAGAGGCCGCCGCGAAGCAAGACGCGGAGGCGGGTGTGTTCATGACCGAGTTCATGGAAGCGCTAGCGGTTGATGAGGACGTTGCTGCGGTGTTGGTAGAAGAAGGTTTCACCACACTCGAAGAAGTGGCCTACGTGCCAATCGAGGAAATGACAGCGATTGATGGATTCGATGAAGAGATCGTGCTGGAGCTGCGCAACCGGGCCAAAGATGCGCTGTTAACCAAAGCCATTGCTAGTGAAGAGCTACTGACGGACAAAAAGCCAGAAGCTGACTTGTTGGGGATGGAAGGAATGGAAGAGACGTTGGCGCTCAAGCTTGCGAGCCATGACGTCACCAGTATGGAAGATCTAGCCGAGCTCGCGGTGGCGGATTTACTGGAAATTGATCCTGAGATGAGCGAAGAGGTTGCCGGTGAGTTGATCATGACCGCACGGGCACCCTGGTTTGAAGAAGCGGAAGAGGCTTAGGCGTTTGCTCATTGGCCGCGCCACTAGAGTCCTAAATTCCGAGGAGAATGCATGTCTGACGTAACGGTAAAACATCTCGCTGAAACGGTTGGCGCACCCGTCGACCGCTTGCTGACGCAGATGCACGAAGCCGGGTTGCCGCACCAGAACGGAGACGACGCCGTTTCTGAAGATCAGAAACAGGCATTGCTGACCCATCTAAAGAAGAGTCACGGTACCGCGGAAACCGGTCCGAAGAAGATCACGCTCAAGCGCAAGAGCGTTGGTACGTTGAAAACAGGCGCAGGCCGTGCCGGTCGCAACGTTACGGTCGAAGTTCGGCGTAAGCGAACCTACGTAAAGCGTACGGAAGTGGATGCAGAAGCTGCCGAGGCAGTGGAAGCAGCAGAGGCGGAAGCGGCGATCGCCAGCGAAGCGCAGGTTGAAGCGGCAGAGCCCGTTGTTGCTGAAGCGGCAGAGCCGGTGATTGAAGCGGTGCCAGAACCCGAGGTGGTGCAACCGGAGCCAGAGCCGGCACAAGAGCCAGAAGTCGAGCCGGAAATTGAAGCCCAGACGGAAGCAGAGGACAAGCCCCTCAGCGCTGCACAGCTTGAAGCCCAGCGCATTCACGCCCAGGAAGCGGCGCGCAAGCAGGCGCTAGAAAGCAGCCGTCGAGAAGATGAAGAGCGCAAGGCTGCTGGCGTACGCCGCAAAGAAGAGTTGGCGGCGAAAGCGAAAGCGGAACAAGACAAAGCGAACAGGGCAGCGGCTGCCGCCGTGGCGAGCAAAGCCAAAACGGAAGAAAGCCCGGAGCAGGCCGCAGTCAAAGCGCAAGCTCAAGCCCTGTCGGCTGAGAAGGGTGGCGGAAAACACCGCAAAGGCGAGAAGAAAGGCCGAGGCGGCGAGCGCACCGATGGCTTACGCCGTCGTCGCGAACTGTCACTGAAGACGGATCGCCGCCAACGTCGTCGCCAGCAACCTGCGCTGTCTGTTGAGCAGCAGGGTGGCCAGTTCAACCCCACCACCTTCATTGCCCGAGAAGTCGAAGTACCGGAGCTACTGACCGTTGGTGAGTTGGCAAACCGCATGGCGGTTAAAGCGGGCGAAGTCATTAAGACGCTGATGGGCATGGGCGTGATGGCCACCATCAACCAGGCACTTGACCAAGACACTGCGACCCTAGTCATCGAAGAAATGGGACACAAGGTGAAGCTGGTGGCCGACGATGCTCTGGAGCAGTCGCTGGCCAGCTCGCTGGCGATCGAAGACGGTGAAGAAGAGCCACGTCCGCCCGTAGTCACGGTCATGGGCCACGTCGACCACGGCAAGACCTCTTTGCTGGACTACATGCGCAAAACCCGGGTAGTTAGTGGTGAAGCCGGTGGCATTACCCAGCACATTGGCGCTTATAGCGTGCTAACAGACAATGGCCAGATCACCTTCATCGACACCCCAGGCCACGCAGCCTTTACCGCTATGCGTGCCCGGGGCGCAAGGTCTACGGACATCGTCATTTTGGTCGTTGCCGCTGACGATGGCGTTATGCCGCAGACCGAAGAAGCGATTCAGCACGCCAAGGCAGCCCATGTACCTATTGTCGTGGCGATTAACAAGATCGATCTAGAGTCTGCTGATCCTGAGAAAGTCACCAACGAGTTGGCTGCGAAAGAAGTGGTCCCAGAAGAGTGGGGCGGCGATACCCAGTTCATAAAAGTATCCGCGCAAACGGGTGAAGGTATTCCTGCACTGCTTGATGCCATTCTCTTGCAAGCTGAGATCCTGGAGCTTAAGGCCGTACCCGAAGCGCCCGGGCAAGGCGTGGTAGTCGAATCCCGATTGGACAAAGGCCGCGGCTCAGTAGCAACGCTGCTGGTGCAGAACGGTACTTTGAAACAAAGTGACGTTGTAATCGCGGGCGAATACTTTGGGCGCGTTCGGGCCATGCTGAATGACGAAGGTAAGCCGATTAAGGAGGCGGGCCCGTCGGTGCCGGTAGAACTGCTGGGTTTAAACGGTACCCCTGCAGCCGGTGACGAATTCTCGGTTGCCACGGATGAAAAAACCGCGAGGGAGCTGGCGGAATTCCGCCAAGATAAGTCCCAAGAACAGCGCGTTGCCATGCAGCAGGCAGCGAAGCTCGACAACATGTTCGCGGGTTTGAAGGACGGCGAGAAACGCGTGCTGAAAGTGGTACTCAAGGCGGATGTTCGCGGCAGTTTGGAAGCGATTACCCAAGCCTTGGCTGACATGGGTAACGACGAAGTGTCGGTTAACGTGTTGGGTTCAGGCGTTGGCGGGATTACCGAATCCGATGTGACGATGGCCATGACATATAGCGCGGCAATATTTGGTTTCAACGTCCGGGCCGACAACGCCGCGAAGAAGATCATTGAACGCGAAGGACTCGATCTACGGTATTACAGCGTGATCTACGAGTTGCTAGATGACTCTAAACAAGTGCTATCCGGCATGCTCTCACCAGAGGTGCGAGAAGAGATCGTCGGTATAGCCGAAGTTCGAGATGTGTTCCGCTCGCCGCGCTATGGCCAGGTGGCTGGCTGTATGGTGACCGAAGGAACAGTCCACAGAAACCGTCCGATTCGTGTTCTGCGTGACAACGTTGTGATCTATGAAGGCGAGCTCGAGTCGCTTCGACGCTTCAAGGACGACGTGGCCGAAGTTCGAGCAGGCACCGAGTGCGGTATTGGCGTGCGCAACTACAACGACGTACGCGAAGGAGATCAAATCGAAGTCTTCGAAACCAAAGAAGTAGCCCGTGAGCTCTAAGCTGTGAGTGCCAATCGGGAGTTTGGACGGGATCTGCGTGTCGCCGATTTCGTCCGCGATGAACTATCCCTGATCATTCAACAGCAGACCCGAGATCCCCGTGTGGGTCTGGTGAGCATTAACGAAGTGAAGGTCAGCAAAGACCTGTCCTACGCAGACGTCTACGTCAGTACATTAGATGAGCGCGACAAGGCCCAGCGTGTCGAGTTGGAAACGGTGCTGAACAAAGCCGCTGGCTATTTTCGTACTCTGCTGGCGAAACGACATAGCATGCGCACAACGCCGAGACTGCGATTTCATTACGACAAGCTTGCTGAATCTGCGCCTCGCATGGAGGCGTTGATTCACGAAGCTCGTGCCGCAGACGATCAAGTTGCTCAGCGCCGAGGTGACTCGGACCCCAGCACTGACAAGGTGGGTGACCGTGGCTAGACGTCGACGCGGTCGCTCAGTAAACGGTATCTTAGTGTTGGACAAGCCAATTGGACTGAGTTCCAACGATGCGGTACAGCGCGCCAAACGCCTTTTTGACGCACAGAAGGTGGGCCACACCGGTAGCCTGGACCCGTTGGCAACTGGGGTGCTGCCTCTATGCTTTGGCGAGGCAACCAAATTCTCACAATACCTGTTGGCATCGAACAAGCGCTACTGGACCCGGGTAAAGCTCGGAGAGCGAACCGATAGTGGCGATGCTGACGGAGCCTTACTCGAAACTCGTCCGGTAGAGAACATCACGAGAGCGTTGGTCGAGTCGAAGCTCGAGGCGTTCCGTGGGGAGATCGAGCAGGTGCCTTCGATGTTCTCGGCATTGAAGCATCAGGGTCAGCCGCTGTACAAACTGGCTCGGCAGGGCATTGAAGTAGAGCGTGCCGCGCGTCAAGTGACGATATTCGAAAATCGCCTGGTACAGCTGGACGCGCAATATCTCGAGCTTGAGATCCACTGCAGCAAGGGTACCTATGTGCGCACCATTGCCGAGGATCTAGGTGAGACATTAGGTTGTGGCGCTCACGTTGTTGCGCTGCGGCGGCGTAGCGCTGGACCCTATAGCGAGTCTCAAGCAGTGACTTTTGACGAGCTTGAGAGCCTGGCAGATCACGACGCCCGTGATGCCTTGCTGTTGCCGGTTGCTAGTGCGGTGCATGACTGGCCTGAGCTGAAGCTATCGGGCGACACTGCTTACTACTTGAAACAAGGTCAGCCAGTGATCGTGCCACATGCGCCGACCAGTGGTTGGGTAAGGTTGAGTCAGAGCCCTGCTGATACAGCCGAGTGCGGGACCAATGACTTTATTGGCGTTGGTGAAGTTTTAGAAGATGGCCGCGTTGCGCCTCGTCGATTGGTCGTGGAACGATGATCAACTAAAGGGTGCAAACGTGAGCGGGAATGCTCGGAAGACTGTCAGTACGCGCGGTTTCTCGAGTGGATTGTTGTATAGCGTAACTGGAGAAAGAAACCATGGCTCTAACAGCCGATAGAAAAGCAGAAATCATAAAGGAATATCAGATAGAAGACGGCGACACTGGATCGCCCGAAGTTCAGGTGGCTCTGCTCACCAACAACATCAACACACTGCAGGAGCACTTCCGTGATCACAAAAAAGATCACCACTCGCGCCGTGGGCTGATTCGAATGGTTAACCAGCGTCGAAAATTGCTGGACTACCTAAAAGGTAAAGACACCGCACGATATGCGGAACTCATAAAACGACTTGGTTTGCGTCGCTAGTAGGCAATAAACGTTAGACGCAACGGAGGAAACATTTTGACAAAAGTAACGAAAGAATTTCAGTACGGTGACGATCGCGTCATCCTCGAGACGGGCAAGGTTGCTCGTCAAGCAACAGGTGCCGTGATGGTAACCATGGGTAACACCATGGTGCTGTGCACGGTTGTCGGCGCCAAAGATGCACGCCCAGGGCAGGCATTTTTTCCGCTAACGGTGAACTATCAAGAAAAGACCTACGCCGCAGGCAAGATCCCAGGCGGATTTTTCCGTCGAGAAGGACGGCCAAGCGAGAAGGAAACTCTGACTTCGCGATTGATCGACCGACCCTTACGACCGCTGTTCCCCAAGGGTTTCATGAACGAGGTGCAGGTGATTTGTACAGTCATGAATGTCGATCGCGATGAAAATCCCGACGTAGCTGCGATGCTCGGCGCTTCTGCCGCGCTCGCCATTTCCGGCATTCCATTTGCAGGCCCTATTGGCTGTGCGCGAGTGGGTTATAAGGACGGTAACTATCTGCTAAACCCAGGATACGAAGCGACTAAGGAGTCGCAGCTCGACATGACCGTCGCCGGCACCAAAGACGCCGTGCTCATGGTTGAGTCCGAGGCCAAGGAGCTGAGCGAAGACCAGATGTTGGGTGCCGTGTTGTTCGCCCATGATTCTATGCAGGTTGCCGTTGATGCCATCAATGACCTGGTTGGGGATGCGGGCAAGCCAAAGTGGGATTGGCAACCCGAACCGGTGAATGAAGCATTGCTCTCCCAGGTAAAAGGTCAGGCAGAGAGCGCTCTGGGCGAAGCCTACCGAACCACCGATAAGATGGAGCGACAGGATAAAGTCAGTGCGGCCCGCAGCGCGTTGATGGAAGCGCTTGGCGGCGAGGCTTCAGGCAACGATCCAGACGAAGTTAAGGGGCTCTTTAGCAAGGTTGAAAAAGATACCGTGCGCAATCGAGTGCTCAACGGCGAGCCTCGCATTGATGGACGAGACCTGCGAACGGTTCGGGCTATTGATGTAGAAGTAGGCGTGTTGCCCAAGACTCATGGTTCGGCGCTATTCACTCGGGGTGAAACCCAAGCGGTGGTTGTGGCGACGTTGGGTACTTTACGGGATGCGGCACTGATCGACGCCCTCGAAGGCTCTTACAAAGATCAGTTCATGTTGCACTACAACTTCCCCCCCTACAGTGTTGGCGAAGCGGGTTTCATGGGCGGGCCGAAGCGCCGAGAAATCGGTCATGGCCGCTTGGCTCGACGCGGCGTTGCCGCGGTTTTGCCAAATGAAGAGGACTTCCCCTACACATTGAGAGTTGTGAGTGAGATTACGGAGTCCAACGGCTCCAGTTCCATGGCTTCGGTTTGTGGTACTTCTCTTGCGCTGATGGACGCTGGTGTACCCTTGAAAGCACCAGTTGCCGGAGTGGCGATGGGTCTGGTCAAGGAAGGCAACCGTTACGCGGTTCTCACTGATATCCTTGGCGATGAAGATCACTTGGGCGACATGGACTTCAAAGTTGCCGGTACCGCCAGTGGCGTGACCGCGCTACAGATGGACATCAAGATCCAGGGCATCACCGACGAGATCATGGAGCAAGCGCTGCAACAGGCGAACGAAGCGCGTCTGCACATTCTCGGCGAGATGAACAAGGTGATTTCTGAATCCCGTCCAGAGCTTAGCGACAATGCGCCGGCGATGACGGTGATCAACGTTCATCCAGATAAGATTCGGGACATCATCGGCAAGGGTGGCGCAACCATTCGCAGCATCGTCGAAGAGACGGGTGCGGAAGTCGACATCAACGACGATGGCTCGGTGCGAATCTACGCGGAGAACGCTGCTGGTAAAGATGCTGCCATCGCGCGAATTCAGGAGATCACCGCCGAGGCGGAGATTGGCAAGATTTACCATGGCAAAGTTGAGCGCATCGTTGATTTTGGCGCCTTCATCAACATTCTGCCGGGCAAAGACGGCCTGCTGCACATTTCGCAGATTGCGGAAGAGCGTGTCGAAAAAGTCACCGATTATCTTAAAGAAGGTGAAGAGATCGATGTTGTGGTACTGGATGTTGATCAACGTGGACGCATCAAGCTCTCCATGAAAGAGGTAAAGAACTACGCTGAAAGCGCGTAGTTACTGGACTCTCGGGTCGGTCGCCGTTCGGTGGCCGACTCTTCTTTCCCCTTTCCCCTTTCCCCTTTCCCCTTTCCCCGTTCCAATGATCACTGTGCGTTAACGATTTGCGCATGCCATGGCGTTCGCGCGACTATGGGTCTCTGGCTTGTCCAGAAATTGGGGCAGTGGCTCACTCTACAGCAGCACAGTGGAGAACAAGACCGGTGAGATCTCGAGTCAATGGTGCCGCGGTAGCTGGGCTTCGAACGGCGAGACATTTCTCGGCGGTGGAGGTCATTGCACGTCGATCGATGCCGATGGCGAATACCTGTGGTTGTGGTTTCAACCCACAGGGCCTGATGAAAATCGCTGGGGCGTGATCGGCGGCTCTGGTAAGTGGGAAGGTGCGACTGGTGCAGGTGCATCTAAAACAGTCTCGCAGTCGCCTGACGGTCGAAGCTGGGTAGCCACCACCAAAGGCAAGATCAAGCGCCGCTAAGCGTCGCGCACCCAAGGGCCTCCTGCGCCTATTAGCTAGTAGGGCGCGGGAAAGCCATGATCTCTGGCTCTTGCACCTGCGTTGCGCAGTGCCCATTCAACGCGTCGTAGATCATCGCGCAGATGACGTCGATCCCGGCGCAGTACCCGACGTCGCTCTTCGCTGATGTCGCTCCGCGCCAAATCGTCGTTGACCTGCTCGAGCTGGTAGCGCAGGGCGTTGAGTCGCTCTTGCTGTTCTCGGATGTCGTAACCTAGTTGATAAGCGCTGAGAAAAGAATCCGCGGTCTCCGCAGGGCAGCTGTTGGCGTAACGCTCGCCTGCTAGGCCAGTTTTGTAGCCGTTGTCGGCGGTGCAGTAGCGGCTAATGCCGATCTCCCAGCCACTGAGGTAGGCGTGGTCGTCCACTGCTACCCCGAACTCGCCGCAATCCTCGTGGTAGTCCCGATAGCGGCCGCTGGGTTTGCCGGCGATGCCATCGTTTATTCCCTGATCGTACCAGTCCGCGGTTTCGCACTCGGACTGATTCATGCTGGTACAGGCGCTCGTGAGCAGCATCAATAGGGACAGACAGAGGGTTTGTCGGGTCATACGCTGAAGGTGTGGATTCGGGATTTGTGAAGCCAAATTGACGGTGGAAGTGGGCATGTATGGGTTAGTCTAAACCGCTGACGTGAATTATGGCTGAAGGCTGGGGCGGACTAAGTGGGAATTATTCTCTAAAAAACGACGGAATGAAGATAAAAGTGGGAAATCACCCCTCAACTTGGAGCTGATCGAAGAAATTGTGGGCCGCCTGTTGAAAGAGTGGGTGTTGGGTCACCTCAGCCCATTCCAAGCAGGACAAGGCAACTTTGTAGTCATGCTCCAAGTCGGTGTGAAATGCCTCAGCCTCATCAAACTGGGCGTTAGTGGCGGCAGACAGTGGACCTGCTGCCGCGTACCCGGC
>JBPCXR010000022.1:0-6624 GCA_051027215.1 Pseudomonadales bacterium
TGCTGCGCACGCGCTGCAACCCATTGCCGATATTGAAAGTTCGCCAGTGCCGAAGGGCTTTAGCATGACGCAGATTAAAAAGGTGATCGTTCGTGCCGGGGCGAAACGCAACTGGGTAATTCGTGAATCCTCCCCTGGGGTCATGGAAGGTGTGCTGAATGTTCGCAAGCACATGGTAAAGGTCGATGTTCGCTATGACCAAAACCAGTACTCGATTACCTACAAAGACAGCGCCAACATGAAGTACAAAAACGGCAAGATCCACAAGAAGTACAATGCTTGGGTTCAGAACCTGAACACCGACATTCAGACCCAGTTTCTACTGGAGGAATAGCCCGGAGCCCGGCGACGGGAGCTTTCCGCTAACGTCGGAAGATTAGCGCCAGCGGCGAAAGATGAGTGAAGTGTTGATGCCGCCGAAGGCGAAGTTGTTGCTCATGACGTAGTCGGTTTGCAAGGGATGAGGGCTGCCTACTAAGTAGTCGAGATCACCACACCGGGAATCTGGCGTGTGCAGGTTCAAGGTGGGTGCAAACCAGTCTTCGTTCATCATCTGGATGCAGGTCCAGGCCTCCAGGCCGCCACATGCGCCCAGGGTATGACCAATGTGCCCTTTCATGGAGCTGATTGGCACTCGCCCGAGCACCTGGGCGGTCGCCTGTGATTCGGAGATGTCACCGGCATCGGTTGCGGTACCGTGAGCGCTGACATAGCCGATCGCGTCGGCATCGAGGCTGGCACTGTCTAGCGCCATGGCCAGGCACTGGGCCTGGGTCTGGGTATTGGGCGCGGTAATGTGGGTGCCATCGGTATTCGTCGCAAAACCCACCACCTCGGCCACTGGCGTTGCGCCTCGGGCCTGGGCATGGGTTAAAGATTCGAGCACCAGCGTGCTGGCCCCTTCGCCAAGGACCAGCCCGTCACGGGTCTGATCAAAAGGCCGTGGCGTTGACTGGGCAGCATCGTTGCTTTCACTGGTAGCCAGCAAGGCGTCGAACACTGCGCTATGGGCAGCTGTTAGCTCGTCAGCACCACCGACCAGCATCACGTCCTGCAGACCATTGCGAATCGTCTCGAAGCCGAAGCCAATGGCTTGACTTGCCGCGGTGCAAGCAGAGGTGGTGGTCAAGGTGCGGCCGGTTAACCCGAATTGGACGCCGATGTTAACGGTGGCCGTATGCGCCATCATGCGTAGGTAGCTGGTTGACTTCAGCGGTCTGGCGTCCGCTGCAGTCAAGGTGCTCACGAACTCAAGTGCCGCATCTGGGCTGCCGGTAGCCGAGCCGTAGGCGACGCCCGTTCGTCCGCTTGTTAGCGTCGCGCTACCAAGCTGTGCATCTTCGATGGCCAGCTCTGTCGCCCGCACGGCGAGCCGTGCAACGCGGCCCATGCTGCGTAGCGCTCGTCGAGTGTAGTGCGCGGGCATTTCAAATTGCGTCGGCGCCGCCAGATGGCAGCGTAAACCCTCGATATGAACCCAGTCCTGCATCAGCCGCA
This sequence comes from Pseudomonadales bacterium, assembly GCA_051027215.1. GTDB lineage: Bacteria > Pseudomonadota > Gammaproteobacteria > Pseudomonadales > Azotimanducaceae > CALHVX01. The sequence continues at coordinate 1,498 of JBPCXR010000022.1, forward strand.
CACCGCTGTTACCTTCGCGCAGGCCATGTCGAACCGACGGCCAGTCGTTCCCTAGCGGACACAGATTGCCTGCACCTGTGATGACGACCCGCACAGGGGAAGTCATCCTGCTAGGCCGCCATCAACCGCAATGACTTGGCGGGTGATGTAGCTGGCGCCGGCAGAGCATAAGAAGACCACCAAGCGGGCGACTTCTTCCGGTTGCCCCAAGCGCCGCAGGGGTATGGCGTTCTTGATCATTTCGGCCGGTGCGGCCTCGACCATGTCTGTTTCAATTAGCCCAGGAGCGACGCAGTTCACCGTGATTTGGCGTTTTGCCAGCTCTAGCGCCAGGGACTTTGCCGCGCCGATCAAGCCAGCCTTAGTCGCTGCGTAATTGGTTTGGCCTCGATTGCCGATAAGTCCAGAAACCGATGACAGCACTACGATACGGCCGGCTGCACGGCGGCGCACCATGGGCATAACCAAAGGCTTGATGACGTTGTAGAAGCCGTCCAGATTAGTCCGCAGCACGGTGTCCCAGTCATCGTCACTCATGGCTGGGAACGCCGCATCGCGGCTTATACCCGCGTTCAAGACAATGCCGTAGTAGGCGCCGTTAGCGTCAATATCGGCGTTTAGAGCAGCTGCCGCGGCAGCGCGGTCACTGACGTCGAAGCAGAGTAGACGACCGCGACCGCCAGCGCTGACGATGGCGTCGAGGCAGGCCTGTGCTGCGGATTGGTTTTTGCCGTAGTGGACCACAACCTCATAGCCTTCAGCGGCTAAGGCCGTGGCTATGGCGCGACCAATCCCGCGACTGGCGCCGGTGACGAGAATGCTCTCCCTCATTCGCGTTGCCTCTGTGAATCCTGAGGGCTGGCGCCTGCTGGCGGTAGATATACCGACAGCTCAGCGCGCACGGCCGGTTCAACTGGCCACTGCTCAGTAAGCTCAGCGGTCTCGAGCGCATCGAGCTGCGCCGGTGCGAATACGGCCACTTCGCCGCGAACGCGAATCAAGCCGGTGAATTGGGTTGGCAGCGCAGAGCTGAGTTGTACCCAAGCTACCAAGGAACAAGCTGGAGGAAAAAAGGCGATGGCGCTGTGCAACTTGGAACAACCGATGAGCATCCCCGGTGCCGGTGGCGCTGCGTTCTCTACTTCTGTTTTGGCGCGCAGGCCTAGTAGTGCGGCTGCGGTTTGCGCGAGATATTCCAAAGCGAGGTTGCTGGGAATGCCGTCGGCTTCGGCAAAGGTTGAGTGTTCTGTTAGGTCGATCCGGCACCAAAGTTCCTGCTCACGGGCAGCAAGTACCTGGTCCAGGAGCAGCATGGGTGGCCGGTGGGGCAACAGGTCTGTGATTTCGAGATCGCTTAACGGTTGCATCAGGAGGCCAACAGTTCAGCGACACGGGCCTGCAGCGACTCAGGTGCGCCGATTATCAGCCGATCCGTTTTCGCATCGACGGGCACTTGCAGGGTGTATGCCTCGTTCATCAGTGTGCCCTGTTCGTCAGTGATCTGGTAAAACATTCTAAGGCGAAACTCCCACTCGACGAGTTGGACCTGAACCTCAATCTTGGAACCGAACGGGATTGCTCGAAGGTAGCGCGCGCGGGTGTCGACGATGGGCCAAATTTGCCCAAGCGCAGACATGTCTCGATAGCCAAACTCCAAACGCTGCAGCAGCTCGACCCGTGCCGCATCGTAGTAGCGAAAGTAATTGCCATGCCAGGCGACACCGGTGGGGTCGGCGTCTTGAAACGGTACGTATAAGCAAATGCTTGCGCTCAGTGCTGGGTGGGTTGGCCAGTGTTTTTCGCGCAGAGAGCGGCTCATGGCGCACCGCCATCGATGCGTTTACGGGCCGCAAGGGCCAATAGCGTGATGTGCATAAGCGTTAGCCGCAGGTTGTCGCTGATCATTCGAAAGTGGGATCGACCGCCTGCCGGATAGACCACTTGGGTGTCTACGTAGCGTAGCTCTAAACCAGCCCAGCATGCTCGTACCAAGAGCTCTGTATCCAGCTCCATGTGCAAACGTGCGCCCACACGTTCGCACAGGGGTAGAACCTGGGCTAGTGGATACAGTCGCAATCCGCACATCGCATCTTTGATGACGTCTGTACCTGCCGCGAGCCGAGCCAAAACATTGGTGATCATTCGACCGTAGAGTCGAGCCTTAGGAATGTCCTGACCGAATTGCGGATTGCCCGAGAAAAGGGCCAACGGTGCGCTGAGTGAAGCTTTATGTAGTCGCACCAGGTCTCGGGCTGCGTGCTGGCCATCTGCGTCAACGATGATTACATGGGTAAAGCCCTGGCCCTGCGCATGGCGCATGCCCGCAATCATAGTCGCGCCTTTGCCCTGATTGGGTTGTCTCTCAATGAGTTGTGCCCAGGGATACTCAGCCACCAAGCCTCGCAAACGCGGAAGGGTGGCTGCATCGCTGCCGTCGTCTACAACCAGCAAGGGCAGCTGGACTTGGACCAATTCTGGCAGGAACGACGCCAACTGGGCGTCGTGACAATAGTGCGGAATGAGGATGCAGTAGCGGTCAGCCACGGTAGAGCAGGCGTCCTTCGGTGTGCACCCCATTACGGGAAGCAATCGTGAGCGCTATTCTGCCCGGCGCAGGCTGCAGCTGAAACCGCAGGATCGCCCCAGGCAATACCGGCGCTTTGAATTTCACTCGGGCAAGGCCCGCAAACTGCTGTTTGCCAAATTCGGCAGCTAAGGCTTGCGCACCCAGGGCAACAGCCCAATTTATCTGCACGACACCGGGCAGCAGGGGCTGGTTGGGGAAGTGACCGCGAAAGTATGCCAAATCGGCTTCGATCAATGCTAAAGCCCAAACACTGTCCCGCTCGGCGTTTCGGTGGATCCACCAGGGCTGGCGTTTGCCTGGAACCTTAGTCTCATAGTACGTCTGCCAGGTAACTTCGCTTACCGGTAGCGGCAGTGCTTGATCGGAGTGCGGATCCGCATCGGTCCAAGATGCGCCGCTAAACACCGCTTCGCATTCGTCAACGGAGAGCACCTGCACGGGCGGCAACGCTGCAATGCTGTTCACGGCGAGATGCTCTGTCGCCGGCGATAGTAGCCTCGGTAACAGTACTCTGCCGCGAACAGCAGGGCGACCAAGCAGTAACTGATGAGGCCATTGTAGAGTGACCAGACTGCCGTGCTGCACCACAGCGCGGTATAGGCAGAGACCAGACCGTTGAGCAAAAAGAACAAGACCCACAGCTTGGTGACGCCGCGGGTATAGCGGGCTCCCGCTGCATCGACAGTCATGCCAGTGGCTCGCGCGAGTCGTTCAATGGCTGACGGTGGGTGTGTCAGGGTATACAGCCCATAGCCGGCACCCGCCAGATTGATTAGCAGTGGGTAGGTCTTGAGAACGGTCAACTCTGGCCCGGCGACGGCCAATAAACAGAACACGCTGATGACTAGCAGCAAGCCCGCTCGCTGGCGCACATCGAGCTGCGTCGCCAGCAGCACACGGATGCTCGCCAGCATTCCGAATACGCCGACTAAGAGTGATCTCGGCGTAGTTTCTGGCACTAAATACACCGCCAAGGGATAGGCGATGAAAGCGATCGCGACCAATGTGCGCACCGGTGCTTGCCCTTAGTCGATGAGCCCGAGCACATCGGCAATGGTGCGCACGGATTTCAGGGACTCGGCAGGAATGTCTTTGCCGGTGATCTCGCGGAGCCGCGACAGCATGTCGATGGCGTCGATACTGTCGATGTCTAGGTCCTCGAACAGGTCGGCGTCGGCATGAATGCTCTGCGGATCGATTTCAAACTCTGCTGCCAGTAGTTCCTGTAACTGCGCCAGTGAGGTACTCAAGCGGCCACCTTCGGTGCTGGCTGCGAGGACGCCACACCCCGGCTTAAGCGTCGATCGAAATACTGCTCCAATCGAGCATTGAACTGGCGCCGAAGCGCGCGACGCTGGGTTGCCGCAGAGGCAATGGGTTGGTTGATCAGCGCGCCAACTTCCACGGTGTAGTGTAACTGCTGTTCTGGGAACTCGTACCAGCGTCCCAGACCGCTGAGGTAGCGTCCATGGTAGTGAATGACCACAGGTCGCACAGGTACTTGGGCGCGCAGGGCGAGCTCGGCTGCGCCCAGGCGGAAATCCATACCGTTTCGCGACTTGGTGCGGGTGCCTTCAGCGAAGATCAGCAACGACTCGCCGTTGGCTAGCCGCCGCGCCCCTTCCTCGAGCACTAACTCTGGATCGTTGTTGGAGAGGTAGTTGAGCTTCCGAGCCAACGTTGAGAGTACCGGGATGCTGCCCAGGTCGGCTTTGAGTACACAGCTCAGTTGCGGCAGCTCTGCCAAAACAAAGATCACATCCACCAGTGAGGGGTGGTTGGCAACCACCACCAGACCCCCACCGACTTGATCCTGGGCGTCTTGCCGAATGACATCGTGCCGCAGCAGGCCCAGGGTTACGCCCCAGCCGAGCCAGGCCCGAGCGATTCGAGACAGCGCCGCACGTAGCCATATCACCCTTTTCTGGGCGCTCCGGAAGCGCAGCTGGGCATAGCCTGTGAGAACAAGCATCAACAAGCATCCAAGGCCAAAGGTCGGGTAGAACAGCGGCATGGTCAAAGCCTGCCAGATGCGCCATGCACGCTGTTTTGGCGCAGCCGGAGTCGATGGCAATGTGGGATTGGACTCAGACATCGAGCATGGTCGGCCTTAGGCCGCTAAAATCGCAGTTTTACAACCCCTACAGTTTACCTGAGTGCATCAGCGGCGGGCAGTCCGGTAAATCGGTGGTGACGATCAAATGAGTCTACAAATTGGCCTGGGTGAGTGCTTCCATCTGGCCGACCCGAGTGCCCGAATCGGGCTGGTGTTGGCCCAGACCGAGTGCTCAACAGACACTGGCTCCAAGGGTCTAGAGGCGCTGACGCTGGTTGATAAGCGGTTGGCGCTGGATGCCGCCCTACAGCTGGCCGGCGCAAGCGGTGCGCAGCCAGATGTGCAATTTGCGCCGGCCGCAGCCCCGCTCTGCACTGCGCCCTGGGTACTATCGCTGTCTCACAGTGGCCCGTGGCTTGCCACCGCAGCGGCAAAAGGACCGGGAATTGCCGTTGGGGTAGACGTTGAACAGCACAAACCACGC
>JBPCXR010000023.1:0-3363 GCA_051027215.1 Pseudomonadales bacterium
CATCATTGACGCGCTAAAGCGCGGCAACGGGATTGACGCCTGGAATGCGTATTTACCACATCGAGAGCAGCGCAAGCGCCTCTCGGTAATCATCGGCGGTCCGATTGTTGTTGCGCTGTTTTTCGCCCTTTAGGAAGAAAATAGGAAGGATTACAAACGCCGGGTATGGGTCGTGAGCGCCATTTTACCGCCCCGAACCTTGAACGTCAGCAACACTAGGTACACCGGCCAGACAAAGAACCAAACGTCATGCTCCGGCTACTCGTACTGTCGGCCACTGGACGAAACCGCTCGCGCGGTAAGCGGTAGCGAGGCCATGCCAAGATACACTTGATGTAGATTAGCCAACAGGGTCCCTCCTGTGTTGAGGTTGTTGTTGCCACACAGCAACCCACCCCACAGGAGACAGACCCATGACTCAGTCTATCAAATCCATCAGCCCATTGCGCCAGCGCATGATCGATGACATGTGTTTGCGTAAGCTGCATCCCAATACGCAACTCGGTTACATCCGTGCCGTCAAGAAACTCACTCAGTTTCTCGGGAGCACCCCGGACTTGGCATCTCCGGAAGATCTGCGTGCGTTCCAAAAGCATATGGTCGATACCGGCGTCTCAAGCCCGACCATCAACGCCACAATCCGCGGGCTGCGGTTCTTCTTTGAGATCACACTCGACCGCCCACAAGCGCTGAAGCGCATGAGCCCGGTGCGCGTCCCCGACAAGCTACCTTTGGTCTTGAGCGTCGAAGACGTCACCCGTTTGTTGAACGCCGCCTCGAACATCAAGTCGAAAGCGGCGCTGTCAGTCGCCTATGGCGCGGGATTACGTGCCAGCGAAGTCTGCCAACTTAAGGTCAGCAATATCGACACTGAACGCATGATCATCCATGTCGAGCAAGGTAAGGGCAGTCGGGATAGACAAGCCATGCTTTCACCGGCTTTGCTGCCGTTGCTGCGCGCCTGGTGGCGGGAGGGCCATCGCCTCGGCAAGATGCTGCCCCATGGCTGGCTGTTTCCCGGGATCGACCCGGTGGATCCGCTCTCAACGCGGCAGTTGAACCGGATGTGCAAACTTGCTGCCGCGGCCGCTGACCTGGACAAGCGCGTGTCTCTGCACACCCTCAGGCACAGCTTCGCGACACACTTGCTTGAACAGAAAATCGACATCCGTGTCATCCAGGTACTACTCGGTCACAAGAAGCTGACCACGACTGCACGCTATGCACAGGTCGCGACCAAAATGTTGACTGAGGTACAAAGTCCACTGGACCGGTTGACGCTGTCCACGCCATAGCGTGACTCGGCCATCCTTAGAGGTGGCTGACATTTTTAGACGCCACGGCGAGGCCTGGCGCCACGCCCACGCCGGACACATCAGCCTGGGGCAGTTACAGGTGATGTCTGCCATCGAACGCTGTCGCACCGAGTCGCTCGGCGGCCACGTGTTGCACTGCGATCACTGCGACACGAATCGAAACGCCTATAACTCGTGCCGCAACCGGCACTGTCCGAAGTGCTGTGGCAGCAAAGCCGAACGCTGGCTGGCGGAGCGTCAAGCCGAGTTGCTCCCGGTCGAGTACTACCATGTGGTGTTTACGCTACCCGCCGAGATCGCGGCTATCGCCTACCAGAACAAAGCAGTGATGTATGGTCTGTTGCTCAAGGTGTCTGCGGAAACGTTGACCACCATCGCAGCCGACCCTAAACACTTAGGCGCCAAGATTGGCTTCTCGTCGATACTGCACACGTGGGGTTCAGCACTCACGCATCATCCGCACGTGCACTGTGTGGTACCCGGTGGCGGGCTGGACCCAAACGGTCACTGGAAGCCCTGCAAACGCGGGTTCTTCCTGCCGGTGCGTGTGTTGTCATGCTTGTTCCGGCGTCGCTTCCTGGAACAGCTTCACGCCGCCCACCGCGCCGGCAAGCTCCGGTTCTTCGGGGATCTGGCGGCGCTCGACGCACCGCAAGCCTTTGCGCGATACCTTGCTCCCACACTAAAGAAGAATTGGTTCATCTACGCCAAACGCCCCTTCGCAGGACCCGACGCCGTGCTGGCCTACCTGTCCCGCTACACCCATCGCGTGGCCATCTCTAACCATCGGCTGATCGCGCACGACAACCGCGGTGTGACCTTCCAGTGGAAGGACTATCGCAGCAAGCGATGCATTCGTTACAAACCGATGACGCTGTCAACCGATGAGTTCATCCGCCGCTTCTTGATCCATGTATTACCCAAAGGCTTCCATCGCATCCGACATTACGGGCTACTCGCCAGCCCTGTCCGGCAGCAGCGTCTGATACAACTTCGGCAAGCGCTCGATGTGCATGAAGCACCGCCGATCGAACCCGACACCGCAAAGGTGCCTACTTATGTGTGCCGAACGTGTGGTGAACCCTTACGCGTAATCGAGACCCTGCATCCAAACAGCAGAGCGCCGCCTTGAAGACACTGCGCGACAGCACAGGACTTCACCAACATTCAGTTGTTGGCGGCGTCCTGTTGCTCCCCCTGCTTAGTCGGCACCGACATCGGCTATTTGGCGACGCCATATCCCCAGCGATTACCCGTATCCTCGCGCAATCCTTATACCCGCCTCTTGACGATGCCTGCTCAACGCGACGAAAAATACAAATGTTCCAATAAGAAAACCCATAGCCACATCCCCGCGGTTTCCTCCCCTGGACGTTATCGGACATCCGCCTCACCAACGGCAGTTCGGCACCGCTCTGCCACCAGCGGGCGTCCAATAACGCTAACCAAATGCAGACCATTCAGTCACGCGGGTCAGCATCAGAGCGCATTGCATCGGTCAAATTGCGCCATGTAACTTCACACCGTACAACCGCATCGTTCTCAATCAATTCGGTCGCAATTCGTTTCATTATCGGGGGCCACGATTCACCAAACCGATTGAAGTCCCGCCTTCCGAGCCTCGAACCCAAGTAATATTTCATATCACTTCGAATCCATTCATCAACACTCGAACCGAAGCCTGCTACAGCTTCCACGTAAACATTCCTGTACATGTTGAAATACTGTATTTGAAGGTGAGCCCAGTAAATCCCCACTTCTGCGTCAGATAGTTCTTTTGGTTCGGAACACGCTTTGGCCACAATGGCGGAGGGATTTTCACCCGCAAGCGTCTGCCAGCGGCTTTGAATTTGCCCGTACGCTTGAGTAGCAAGATCCGCTTCTGCTAGAGCTCGATTTTGCCGTAGCTCCCACACAACTACGATCAGCCCGGCAACGATTGCGAATGCAGTCAAAGACTCTATCCATTTAGCTAGCTTCATGGTCAACCTCCCAACTCAAGAGTAGCTTAGCAATCTTAAGCTATTGGCGAATGGCCGATTGGGTC
>JBPCXR010000024.1:0-2977 GCA_051027215.1 Pseudomonadales bacterium
GTCCCACTGCCCGTCGGCCAAAAACTGCTCTGCCGTAGCCAGCAACCGCCGGCTCTCCCCGCGTAATACATAGGGCTTTGCTGGAACGGCTTTCCATTCAGCAACCGATGCTGCCGTCTCATTCGGAAAAGAAAGTTGCGCCAACGGAACCAATGGCAATACCCAAAACCAAGCGAGGCCGGCGGATGTAGTTCCTGTTGAATTGCGTCGTTGGAACATCGAAGGTCAGCGCACGGCGGGACAGCGAGCGGTAGCAGGATGGTAACTCGCTTGACATTATAGACTTGCGACGAGCCCCCAGAAAGCGGCGTTTCTCTACAGCGAAGGGCAACACGACGGGGCTGGCAATCCTACTGGGCCCTGACACCTAATGGGAGCTGCCGCCGAACCGTTGCATCAGGTAACCTAGCAGAAATACGCCCACCGCCATCATCAAGAACTTCAGCATCTCACCGGTCCCAAAATGATCGGGATCGGATAGCTGAGCCACGATCGCCAGCGGCGGAATCGTCAGCCCAACCATTTGCAGCAGGCGCGCTAAAGTATGCATATGCTGCAACCTACCCGCCCGCTACCCGAAAGACAAGAGTCACGACACGCTATCGAAACGACATCAGTCGGGTTACGATGCTCCAAGTACGACCACCATCCACCAAGCAGTTCCAGTGTCCGAATCCACCAGCCCCCAATCCATCAGAACTCTAGTCCAGCGCGGGCTGAGGCTGCGCTGTCCCGCCTGCGGACATGGCAAGATCTTCCGCAGTTGGTTGACGATGAACGACCCGTGCCAGGAATGTGGCCGCAAATTCGACCGCGAACCGGGTTACCTGCTCGGCTCGATCTACTTCAATTATGGCATGACGTCGATATTGGTCGTCGTGTTGTACTTTACGCTCTATCTCTCAGGCACGATGACCAACCACCAGCGGTTACTAGCGCTGGCCGGTTTTAGCGTGCTGTTTCCGCTCTGGTTCTTTCGCTATGCCCGCTCGCTTTGGATCGCGTTTGACGAGCACTTTGATCCCTGGCCGAACGAGAAGGAACGGCGTGAGGCAGAATGCAACTAAGGTCCGGCAAACGAAACGGGCTTGCCATAATCGCTGCGGTTGGCGAACCGCGGAGCGTTAGGTGGTCTGTTTGATCCAGCTATCCGAGATCATGGAGATCGTGACAGCTATTCCGCAGATACGTCCTGTTGTTCACGGGCACGGCGTATGGAGTAGTACGCAGCTCCACCGAAAGTGCCAATGATCACGAACGGCATCACCATCATGAAGAGGATGCTATAGAAGAAGCCGCGTGCTTGCGCTGCGGAGGCCGGATCATTCTCGGCGATCCCATCTTTGCAGGTCGGACACGCGAAAACGTCAGCGGCGGCAAGAAGCACCACGGCAAAAACCATCAGCGCTAGCATCACGCGGGCGGTTGAATTCCAAAAGCTGCTGCTGGTAGTCATGGCATAGTCTCCACGGTATCTCAGGTCCATTGGCAATTCTAAGTCATGCCGCGACTGGTGGCCAGAGGTGATAGAGCATCACGTACACAATCACCCCTGTAATCGACACGTACAACCAGATCGGAAACGTCCACCGAGCCAATCGCCGGTGTCGTGCCAGAAAGCTCTTTCGCTCTGCTTTGCTAAACTTTCCTGCGCCCCATTTTCCCGTTCCGCGCAACCCGAGGAAGATCGTCGTGACTGCCATAAACGGCACTGCGACCGCCAGCACGACGTGCGTCAACAGTATCGTCAGGTACACGTATCGAATCGCACCAGGGTGCGTAAATCTCACGCTTCCCGCGATCGAGTGATAGATTAAATAGCTGACCAGAAACAGACAGGAAACGCCAAACGCAGCCATCATCGTCCGCGCGTGGGTCTCGAGTTGCCTGCGCTTGATGAACACATAGCCCAGCAGGAGTAGCGCCGTCGCCAGCGCGTTGAGCGCTGCGTTGAGATGAACGAGCGGATGGGCGGTCACAGCGAAAATCATGTCGTCACCGGCTGAACAACATCAGCGGTTTCCGTTTCGTCAAGCTTGACTTCTTCCTGCGGCGGTGCAGGCTCAGCCACGAGTTCTTTGAGTAGCGCCTCGAGCTTCTTCGATTGCGTGCGACTAGCCACATCGTACATTCCGCGTACCTGCCCAGCCCGATCCATGACGACAGCCGTCTCATTGTGTCCTTGCCAGGTAACTGGAAGTTTCATGATGTCGCGACCAACGCGTTTGATGTAACTTAAATCTCCCCGACAAAACAACCAACGTTCCGGGTCGGCATTGAATCTCTCGGCATACTTTTGCAGTACTTCAATCGTGTCGGTTTTCGGGTCCACGGTGATGCTGACCCAGGTGACGTCTGCGAGCTCTTGCAGGTTGTGCATGTATTTGATGCGCTCGTTGAGCCGCGTGCACGGACCAGGGCAAGTGGTGAAGAAAAAAGTGGTGACCCAAACCTGGCCCTGCATATCGGCCGACCGAAAGGTCTCGCCACCTCGCTCCGGTAGCTCAAACTCTTCGAGCGGCGGACCCGTGATCTCCACGCCGCCAGTTGCTTGGTGTGCTTCAAATTGAGCCACTTGGTACCATTTCCAACCCCCGTAAACGGCGGCAAACAGTACCATTAAAGAAAGCCAATAAGGCAACGCTGATTGATTCATTGCAAATCTCCCGTCGTCCGCGTCCCGGCGATTCGCCAGGCCAAGGCCAGCATCACCGCGGCGAAGATAATTGTCACTAACCAACAAACTGGCAAACCAGGCAGCGCATCAACGGCAATATCTGCGTTTTCAAATTGCAGATAATGCCGCAGCCCCGCCACCCCATAGGTTAGCGGGTTCAAGCGAGATAGGGTCGTCAGCGGATTGCCCGCTTCGTCCGGAAATACGGCACCGGAAAGCAACCACATCGGGAACAAAAAAACCGTCATGATCGCGTGAAATCCTTGCGTGGATTCCATCCGCCAGGCAAGAAAAAATCCT
>JBPCXR010000025.1:0-4571 GCA_051027215.1 Pseudomonadales bacterium
GCTAGTTTTCGCCCGCTAAGACTGACGGCATAGCCGTTGGAGAATACAGCCAGCACTAGCACGCCTACCGCCAGCAGTGGTGTTTGTAGGGGCTCAGGGTGCATCAGCTGTTGATAGCCGCGCCAACCAGACAGCCCGGCACCAATGACCAGCATGGCAATCGCTGACAACAATCCCCAGAAGAACGCCTCACGTGCGTAGCCAAACGGATGATCCGCATCGCTAGGGCGCAGGGCTCGACGCTCACCAATCACCAGCAAACCGGAGCCGATGCTGTCGGCAATCCCCTGGGCCATCTCACCGAAGATCACGGCGCTGCCCGTCAGAATGGCAACCACCAGATTGGTGACAACGTCCAATAGGTCCACTAGGAAAGAAACAACGACCACACGGCGGGAGGAGATGCTGGTGGTCATCGTCTTAGCCCGAGCGCAAGGGAGGTACCGCGCGAATTGGTCAAAACATCACGGCATCCAGCAGGCAGAATCAGCCACTTGAGCCGCACCAAATCCTGGAGTCTTACCCTTGGCTGCGCTAGCAACCATCGTGGAATCTACGGAGTTGCGAAGAGCAGCTAACTCACTCGAAGCTGATAGGACAGAATGCCGCCGATCAACATCGGTACCGCGAACGTTAGAACATTGGTGGCAATCGGTACTCCTGAAGCGATCATATAGCCGGCGATACCCGGTCCAACGACAGCGCCCAAGCGTCCAAGACCGATTGCCCAACCGACTCCGGTGCTGCGTACTTCAACGGGATAAACCTTGGCGGCAACCGCATATAGACCGGTATAGCCCCCCTGCAAACTGAATCCAATCACGAAGATGAGTACGATCAACGCAGATTGGCCAGCGTTGATTGAAGCAGCTCCCGCAAACACACACATCATGATGGCAGCGATTACCGCGAAGAGTGCAATCAGCGCGGACAATCGCCACCGGCTGGCGAGATAGCCAAGTGAAAGAATGCCCAGAACGCCGCCGAAGTTGAACGTGGCGAAGGCCATGTTGCCAGCTTCGGGTGTGTAACCAAGGTTGATAATAAGTTTCGGCACCCAACTCATCATAAAGTAGAGTGTGCTGATGCAGAGAAAGAAGGCGCACCACAAGATGAGTGTTGAGCGTCGCAACTGCGGAGCAAGCAGCGCCAGCATCTTCTGTACGATGTGCTGGGTGTCTGCTTCCTGATCGCCCTGCTCTTCGCCCACCGTCGGTAGTGTTGAAACGGGTTCGCGAGCGAGCCTGATCAGTATCGAATTGACTCTGTCGAGTGCACCCGGCGGTCGCTTTTTACACAGGAACTGCAACGATTCAGGAATCAGCCATAAGGCGATTCCCGCCAGCACGAGCGTTATAGCACCACCCGCAATGAACATGCCACGCCAGCCAAACTCCGGGACAATGGTGCTGGCGGTCAGTCCGGTGACCATCGCGCCAAGCGGGTAGCCTGCGGTAACTGCCACCACGGAGAGGGCTCTGAACTTCTCCGGACTGTATTCGGCGGCGAGAGTGGCCACGCTCGCGAGCATGGCACCAGCGCCCAGACCGCTAATGAAGCGAAGTACAATGAGTAGCGCAAAAGAGTCTGCAAAGGCAGTCAGAGCAACGCTTACACCCACAGCAAGCAGCGTCAGGATGATGAGGCTGCGCCTGCCAATCACATCGGAAAAAGAAGCGAGGAGCATCGCGCCAAGCATCATACCGGCAAGAGAGAAGCTAAATACCAGGCCTAGCATTTCTTCGCCCAGCTGCATTTCTTCGCCAATTTGGTGCGCGGTCACCGCCATGGCGGTGATGTCAAAGCCATCAACCATATTGAAGATCAGACACAGAGCTACTATTAATAGCTGCTGGATCGAGAACCCCCGACCCTCGATTAACTCGGCAATGTTATTAGAAGCCGTTGTCACACTTGCCTATTTGACGACTCTCAGCCCTTTGTCGCATTAATGCACGCTCACCGTGCGGGTGCTGCTCCTGCAGCATATCAGCATGGACAATGTCTACACCATTCTGGCTGAGGTTATTCCTGCGGCACACCATCAGTAGCGCCTTAGCCGACGGCCAACGCTGCAAGCAATATAAAGAACCCAAACCCGCAGACAAACAAGAAAGCAAAGCACACGAAAATGATCACCATCATGCCTCGATGTCGAGTGCCGCGGATCAGTCCTAGCAGCGCAAAGGGTATGCCCACAACCGCCAGAATACCTGCCGCTACGACCGTAGCCCAGAGCGATTGCTCGTACCAGTCATTACCGAACACGTCACTAAGCCAACTGATGGATTCGCCATTCGCTACCGCAAAGACCAAGAACAGCATCTGCAGTACAAGGGTTCCCACCAAGCCCAGCAGCAACAAATCTCCGAGCCGCAAGCGTACTCTTGCATCGATTCCAGGCTCAGTGACCCCCAACAACCAGCGTCCCAGATAAAACAGAGGGTAGGCCGACAACACCGCAACAAACAGCCAGCCTGCAAGATCACCCGCAGCAAGCGGTAGTCCGAAGACCTTATCTAGCAGCAAGACTGCAATTACGGCCAGGGGAAACGCCGTTATCACCTTAAGGGCTTGCTTACGTTGCTCCGGCCGCTGCAACACATTCCAGCCAGCCACAATAAGCGCAAGTCCCCACAGTGGTACTAGCACCAAAAGCGCCGACAACCCGTAAAGGTTCTGTGGCAGCAGGCAAACGAAAGCCACCCACGCAATTAGTAGGTATCTTTGCAAGGCTCCTATGAGATCCAACCACACCAGCGGCGCAGCCGCCGTACTACACGCCCCGGATCCTACACTTGGGTTTGTCGTTACACGATCGCTGATCATTCCTTAGACCAGATCCGCGTGTTTAGATCCAACGCTTCAATCACCTGCATGAGCGATCGAATATCTTTAACGAACTGATCCACTTGACCGGACGAACCGGCATCGCGGTATAAGGTAGGCTCGAACAGATTCCGGTAGGTCGGCAGCGCAAGCAACACCTTGTCTCGCTCAAACAGCACGCGCATACCGGGGAATCGGCGGTGGAGTTTGACGAAGCGGCGCACCATGCTGGTACTTAAGATGTAGCGCACATCTACAGCATCGGTGCTTACCGTCGCAAACAGTTCTTCAAACTCAGGGTCTTCCAAAGTCACCGACAGCTGGCCAGGTACCCGAGCGAGCTTTTCACCTCTGGGAACTAAGCGCGAGGTGCTATGAAAATGTTTGTGGAATTCAGCCACAAACACCAGTCCATGAAAAAACTCTTCGTAGGTGGTACGACGACGACCGTTGTGCCAATACTTGCGTTCACGCTTAGCCACGACCTCGGCAAAGTGAACATCGGTTTTTCCTACCCTTCCGCTAAAGTAGTCCTCGCTGCGGTACTCGTCGCTCGTGTGATCAAACAGCCGAGTGGCATCAAACTCATCATAACCCACATACCCTTTGGGATCGTATGCAAGGCCAGGAAAATGTGCATCACACAGGCCCTTGAACACACAGCGCTTGTAATCGGCAACATAATTCCAGACCGGCACTTGGCCGCGGCGGCGAAAGTGCCGGCCCAATAGATACAGCCCTATGAATAGCCAAAGCATACCGCCCAATATGACGAAAGTGTCTACCGGCAGTATTAGGGCGCGACCCAGTTTCGCAAGCTCAGCCAAAGCACTTCCTGGCGGATGCTCAAATATCAGAAATCCGAATCCCGCCACAGGGGTAAGTGCGAGCGGCAAGTAAACCAAGCACTGAAGCGTGGTTAGCCAAAAGCATTTGATCGCGGCTTTACGCTGAACGTTTAGACGCGCGTATACCTCCCCCATCGATTCTTGCCTCGACACTGTAGCTGAGGTCGGCTCCGAATCTGTGACGGCAATCATTTCAGCCATCAGAATTCGCTGGCGCGGCGAGCACAACATTCGGTGTAGCGTGCGCTGTGGCATTGGCGACATAGGGCGCAAGAGGAGTAAACTGCATCACGTTTGCAACGATCAGGGTGGGGAACTGCTGAATCAGGTTGTTCATACGCATGACTTGACCGTTGAAAGCGCGGCGCGATGCTGAAATTTGTTCCTCCGCTTCAGTCAGGTTTCTCATGAGCTTGGAGAAAATGTCACTGGCTTTCAGCTCAGGGTAGGCTTCAACTCGTGCCACCAGATGAGTGAGCGTCTGCTCTACCATTTCTTCTGCGGCAGCGCTGGCAGCTGTCCCCAACTGCGTGATTGCAGAGTTTCGGGCCTGTGTGACTATGTGTAGCGCCTGTTGCTCATGCTCGGCATAGCCGCGCACGGTTTCGACCAGGTTGGGAATTAGCTGATGCCGCCGCTTTAGATTTACGTCAATGCTCGAGCGAGCATTGGCACAAGCGTTCCGAGTGGCAATCAGACGGTTGTAGGTAACGATGAAGTAACCCACGCACAATAGTAGAGGCAGCCATAGCCAAATGGTTGCGAGCGTCATTACGTTACCCTAAGTGAACGGCGCCTCCGCGCTCGGCGGCGGCCCATAATCGTTTGCCTCAGCCTCACCCGGCAGGGCAAGCAGCAATAACAGCAACAAGCCACCCACAGCCGGCACCAGTG